>PNJE01000182.1 GCA_002877915.1 Candidatus Aminicenantota bacterium | reverse complement strand
GGCGGCAATTATTGGCGGATTTGATAGTACCTCAAATGTGGAGGCCGCCAGGCTATTCAGTCTGGAACCCGCGGGGACCATGGCCCATTCTTTCATCGAGAGCCACGGCGAAGAGTTCCAGGCTTTTATGAAATTTGTTGAGGCAAATCCAGATAGAGCGGTGCTTCTGGTCGATACTTATGACACCCTTCGAAGTGGCGTCCCCAAGGCTATTAAGGCCGCTAAGGAATTAGAAAAAAGAGGCCTCAAGCTCCAGGGCATCAGGCTTGATAGCGGAGATTTGGCTTATCTGTCTAAAAAAGCTCGGGCTTTGCTGGATGCCGCCGGACTGAACCAGGTTAAAATTGTCGCCTCTAATCTCCTCGATGAACTGGTAATTCGCAGCCTGATAGAACAGCAAGCTCCAATCGATCTCTTTGGAGTTGGAACCAAGCTGGTCACCGGATTTCCCGATGCCGCTCTGGACGGTGTTTACAAGTTATCAGTTTTTGATGGCCAGCCCCGAATGAAACTTTCAGATAACCTCACCAAGACCACTCTTCCCGGCCGAAAGCAAGTGGCCCGGTTCAAGGACGAGCAGGGAGCCTTTATGGCCGACGTCATTCATTTAGCTGAGGAAAATTTGCCAGAAAAGATGTTCCATCCTTTTGACCCGGAAAAATCGTTAATTTTAAGTCAGTATCAGGACGAGGAATTGATGGTCAAGGTAATGGCCGAGGGAAAAAGTTTGAAGGTAGAAACGGATGTAGGCCGCCTGGCCAATTATGCCCGGGAAAGACTTTCCTTTCTCCCCGCCGAGCACAAGAGATTTGAATTCCCCCACGTTTACAAAGTAGGCTTGAGTCCAGGACTTTTGGCCCTTCGAAATAATCTGGTGCAACGTTATCGCCAGAGCTTTGAAGGAGGCTAATTATGAAAGCCCTGATTGTCATTGACTTACAGAATGACTTTGTTCCGGGTGGGAGCCTGGCCGTGCCCAAAGGAAATGAAATTATTCCGCTTATCAATCAACTTCAGGAAAAATTCGAATTGGTAGTAGCCACGCAAGACTGGCACCCCAAAAACCATCTGAGTTTTGCTTCCAACCATCCGGGGAAAAAGGTTTACGATACAGTTATGCTTGGTGGCGTAGAACAAGTGCTCTGGCCCGACCACTGTATCCAGGGAGAAAAGGGAGCCAGGTTCGTTAAAGGATTCGACGAGCGCCGGGTGGAAGCGATTTTCCGAAAAGGGACTGACCCAGAAATAGATAGTTATTCAGGCTTTTTTGACAATGGCCGGAAAAAATCCACCGGACTTGGAGATTACCTTAAAGGACGGGGCGTCACCCAGGTTTATGTTTGCGGGTTGGCCGCTGAATTCTGCGTTCTTTACACGGCACTCGATTCGATAGAGCTCGGCTTTGAAACCTATTACCTGGAAGATGCCACCAGGGCTCTAAGCTATGAAGGTTTCAAGGAAGCCAAAGAAAAGATTCTTAAGCGAGGTGGACACCTTATTTTATCCAGCGAACTATGAAGATTCTGACTTGAATACATCTTTATAAATTTGATAAATTTGATATGAGCTCAAGTCTGACCTTCAATTAAGGCCATTTTTGGCTCCTGACGACTTCAGCTCTTTTTCCCAAGGTAGGCGCTTTTTCTTCTTTCCTCGGTTTCTAATTTCCTTCAAAAACAAGACGCTTAGAATCCTTGTTGGCAGGAGAATCAACCCCAAACCCAGCAAACCGATGGCAGCCAGGCTCCAATCATCTATAATATTATTGACAGAGCATTTAGGGCAATAAGAATTACGATACAAATACCAAAGGCCTTATTTTTTAGCCTCTGAATGTTTTAGTAAGAAACCACTTCAACTACGGCTAAAATTTTTATCTTTGTCAACTCTTTTTCCCCAGCTTTTTAAAAACCTCTTTTTAAAAGATCTAAAATTCCGCCCCGAACAGAGCAACCTTATTTGGGGCAATAACGATTTTTGTTATCTCTGGTTTTTTTATATTTTTGAGATTTTTTTATATTTTTAAATTTCTGGCGTGGTATATAGGAATTTGCCGGGCTATATTTTTGCAGCAAACGTTTCTGGGCTTTTTTCTCTTCAAAAGTTCGCGGGACATAGACTTCCTGTCCGGTCTCTGGGTCTTTTCCTGTGTAGTACATACAGGTTGAGCGGGTCATCGGAGTGGGGGTAAAAATCTGCACTCCCTCGATTGGTTTTTCGCCTTCAGCCTCAAGCTTCTTGATATAGGTGGCTAACTCCCTGGCTTCCCTCACAGTTGTTCCCGGGTGAGCCACCATAAAGTAATATTTTAGATGCTGCTTGCGACTGCCGGTCAATTTCAAAAAAAGTTGCCGGAATTTTTCCACCGGCACTTCGCTCTTGTTCATCAGACGCAAGACTCTTGGTGAAATATGTTCGGGGGCGATTTTAAGAAGCCCAGACACATGGTGGTCCACCAGTTCCTTTACATAATCAGGACTATTGAGGGCCAGGTCATAGCGAATTCCACTGCGAACAAAAATTTTCTTGACCCCAGGAATTTGTCGCGCTCGGCGCAACAGATTAATCAGTCGTTCGTGCGAGCGGTCCAGCTTATTGCAAGTCAAGCAGAAACCGCGCTGGCAACGATGGCAATCCATTCCGTACATATTAGCCGTGGGCCCGCCCAGGTCATCAATATAACCTTTGAAGTCGGGATGCTTCGTTAGATGCCTGATTTCTTCTAAGATGGATTCTTCGCTCCGCGAAACTATGCGGTCCCCCTGGTGCAAAGAAAGAGAGCAGAATGAACAGCGGCCGAGGCAGCCGCGGTGAGTAACAATGGAAAATTTGCCCATTTCGAGTTCCGGGTAATCAGGCGGTATGTGGCGGGAAAAGGGCAGGCTATAAATCCAGTCCAGGATCTCAGGAGTATATTCGGGAGCCGGGAATTGTAAGACGTAGCGGTTAGCATGTTTCTGGGCCAGGGCTTTGTAATTAGCCAACTTTCGTTGAGCTACTATGAATTTTTCTGGCTCTGAAGATACTTCTTCAAAAGAAGGTATTTCCTCAAAATCTGGCGGCAATTCCCGGCTGACGATGGCTGTGCCTGGTATGCCCTTCAGGTCCTGACCTTCCTCTAACCTTCTGGCTATTTCTATCGCCTGGAGTTCTCCCGGCCCATAGACCAGGATATCAGCTCGAGAGTCGAGCAGAATTGAACGGCGCACCCGATTTTTCCAGTAATCGTAATGGGCGAACCGACGCAGGGAAGCTTCTATCCCGCCTATTACTATCGGAACGCCGGGAAATAATGATTTTATCTTATTGCAGTAGACGATTACCGCCCGATCTGGCTTGCCTGAGTGGTAAGGTGCAAACTCATCCTTTTCCCGGCGGCGGAGCAAAGGGGTGTAGTTAGCCAAACAGCTATCGATTGAACCTGAAGTCACCCCGAAAAACAGTCGCGGTCGTCCGAGTTTGAGAAAATCACGGTCAGAAGTCCAGTCGGGTCGTTCGATGAGGCCGACTCTATAACCTTTAGCGTCAAGAACCCTGGCTATTACACCAACAGGCGAAAGTGGATGGTCAGCATAAGGATCTCCACTCACCAGGATAATATCAAAGGACTCTCCTTCAAGGGCAATCATCCTGCTAATTCTATCAAAAATCGGGACACCCTACATTTTCCCTATTTTCGAGAGCAATTATTTGAGCTTTTCCTTTAGCTTTTCAATTTGAGCCTTTATATATTCCCTGGGAAGAATCCCAGTTTGCTTCCCATGAAGGTTATAGATTCGACAACTATAATTGAAGCTTTCTGGTCGCCTCTCGGTGTAAATATCGTATCCGTTTAGCAATATAGTCGGAGAACCCTGGAAATTTAATTTTTGCGCTGTTTCTGGGTCAGGAACTTCAGTGATGATGATTTGACTTTCTTTTAGAAAACCCTCTTCCACCAGGGATAACAGATTTTTTAAAGTTTCTTTAGAATGTGGGCAGCCTTGGAAAAATTGAAACTCAATCAAGGTTTTCATCAGGAAAATCCATTTTTTTGCTATATATTTTTGCCGAACAGGACACCAGAGGCTGTCTCAATTTTACCACCAATTTTAAATTTTATAGAGCCGGCCCAAACTTCAGCTCACCATCAAAGGGGCTGGCCTTAATCTGCTCCAGCGTCAGCTTTTCCTTGAACAACCACCGGTACCATTTTAAGAAGGATTCCACCAAAATTATCAACGCCAGAATTATGATGGCCACCGAAAGAATCACCAATAACAAGTTACCCTTTGGCCAGTAATTATTGACAATATTCAGGTAGGCAGCATAAAGGGTGGTGGCGCTGATGAAAAGAAACGGAATAAAAGTAATCCATAAATAGCGCGCTTTTCCTTTTTTGATAATTACCGTGGTGCCCAGCGCCAAGGCAATGCCCCCCAACAACTGATTGGAAGTTCCAAAAAGAGGCCAGATGGTGGAAATATCCCCTCCATACACTAAGTATCCCCAGGAAAAGGAAATCAAAAAGCTGGTCAAAAGTATTCCTGGCCACCAGTCCCTGTTCTTCAAGGGTTTAAAAATTAGCCCGCCCGCCTCCTGGAGCAGGTAACGGCCGACCCGGGTGCCAGCATCTATGGTGGTCAAAATAAAAAGAGCTTCAAACAAAACCACAAAATGGTAGATGTAAGCCCCGAGCTTGGCCAAAAAAGGAATCTTAGAAAAAATAAAGGTCATGCCGACTCCCAGGGTTACCGCTCCACCTGGACGTCCGGCTACGTTTTCTCCCACCAACTGCGACAGGGCTGGCAAATCTACAATTTTCATTCCTAACTTTGAGAACACCTCGGGCGGAACATTAATAGCAAAGTAATCAGCTGGAATAAGGCTGGTCGCGGCGATTAGGGCCATCAGGGCGACAAAGCCTTCAGCCAGCATTGCCCCATAAGCAATAGGCAGTATATCCTTCTCGTTTTTAATCATCTTGGGAGTCGTGCCACTGGAAATAAGAGCGTGGAAACCAGATAATGCGCCACAGGCAATGGTGATAAAAAGGAAAGGCCAGACCTTACCCGGAATTATCGGTCCCCCACCATGAACAAAAGAAGTAAAGGCTGGCATCCTGATCGCCGGATTGACGGCAATGACTCCAATAGCCAGAAGGAAGATAACTCCGAGCTTCATATAAGTGCTCAAATAATCGCGGGGCACGAGCAACAACCACACCGGCAGGACAGCTGCCAAAAACCCATAAGAGGCCAGGATAACCGTCATCTGTTTGGCGTTAAAGGTCAAAAAATGGGCCAGGCTTGAACGAGCAATAAACGGGCCAGAAGCTACAGCCAAGATCAGCAGGCTCACTCCGATGATGGTTGCCCCAACAATATCATGAGGCCTTATCCATTTCATGTAGATGGCCATTAGGAAAGCAATTGGAATAGTTACCCCGACAGTGAAGGTGGCCCAGGGACTATTAAACAGAGCATTGACAATAACCAGGGCTAATCCGGCCATGGCGATGACCAATATAAAGATAACAGCAATTGCCGTGGCCACGCCGGAAATTTTACCTACTTCCTTTCTGGAAATGTCAATAATAGAGGCTCCATCGTATCTGACTGAGGCAAAAAGAATTACCATATCGTGGACTGCTCCGGCTACCACTGCCCCGATTAATATCCAGAGGGCACCAGGGAGATACCCGAATTGAGCGGCCAATACCGGCCCGACCAAAGGCCCGGCTCCAGCAATAGCGGCAAAGTGATGGCCAAACAGCACCAACTTATGAGTCGGCACATAATCATAACCATTTTGCAATTTATAAGCTGGGGTGGTTCTTCCTGAATCAAAGGCTAAGACCTTAGCCGCAATAAAAGCTCCATAAAACCGGTAAGCTAAAACATAAACACAGGCTCCTATTATTACCAGGGCTAATCCATGCATATTATGAGTCCTTTAAAAATAATTAGTTTTAATTATATCAAAAAACCAGGTAGAAAATAATTATTTAAAGGCAGCCCCGACTGGCAATTTTTTCCTTTTTCCTCTCCCCAGCCTAAAAGAAAAAGGGCTAGGAAAATCCAGCCCTTTTCTAATTTTCCTTGATTAAATTACTTGAGCTCCCTCAGCTATCTCTTTCCACTTCGACCATCAGCTTCTTTTCCTGATCTCCACGTTGCCACTAAAAGCCTTAGCCGAAATTTCAGCTCCTCCCTTAGCTACCCTTCCCTGAATGGTTTTCCCGGTCAATTTTCCTATTACCTCAACCGGAAAATCGGTAGTTACCGAACCACTAAAGGAAGAGGCTTCTAGGTCAAAAGAAGAATCCGGCGGAAGGATTAATTTTACTTCACCGGAATGAGTAGAAAATTTATAGCTACCATCGGGCAAAACCTGACCGTGGTATTCCACTGACCCACTTATGGATTTAGCCGATACCCTTCTGGCTTCCCTGATATCCTGAAGTTTAATCGAGCCACTGACCGTTTCGGCTTCCACTGAACCTTTGACCTGGTTGACAGCGATATCCCCGGAAACAGAATTCAATTCGCAATCGCCTTCGGCTTCCATCACTTTTATATCGCCACTTACCGCTTTAGCGGAAATAAGTTTTTTCCCGCCGGTAATAATCAGGGCACCACTCACCGTGCTGACTTTTACCGAACCGCCGGCCTTGTCTACCTGAACATCTCCACTTACAGATTTGCTCTCAATAGAAGCTCCTTCCGGAATCCAAATGGTGTAATCAACGGAAACATTGGAGTCTCCACCAAACCACTTTTTCGATTCTGGATACCTCGTTTCTATTTTAACCAAACCCGGTTCAGCAGTTACTTCAATCTTTACCTCATTAGCGCTTTTCTTAGCCTTAGCTTCCGTGGTTCCGGAAGCGTATTTTACCGCTTCAACTTTAACTTTTTCTTCTTTCCAGACCAGGAACTTTATGTCCCCGGAGACATTACTTATCATAACCATTCCATCCCTGGTTAGCTTTTCCGTTCTCTCAAATTTTTCTTCATACTTCTCTCTGGCCAGCAGCGGAAGCATGAATAACAGGCTAAGCATCAAGGAAATAACCAGCTTAAATCCTTCCGATTCACTCCATTTAGACTTTCTCATTTTTCTTGCTCCTTTTATTTTTATTATTTACGATCTTACCCGCCCCAGGGCCTTTAAAGATTTTTCGGTTTCTAACATATTATTTAAAAAATTCATCTTGGCCTCATAAGCACTCAGCAAATAACCCTGAGCCTGGAAATCAGCCGGTTGAGAATTTACCGCCTGCTGACAAAGGTTGATAGTTCGATCCAGAAGGCGGATGTTAGCTTGTAAGACCTCAGTCATCTCTGGTGGCCAATTGTTGTTTGAAGCCTGCAAGGCTTGGGTTAGAGATTCGATGGCTTTATGGTAATAAAGCTCAGCTTCTTGAATTTTCTGAAGAGCTTGATTTTCAGAAGATGCCTGTAACTGAGGCTCATTAGCTTTTTGATAATAACGGCCGAGAAAAAAGGCTCCTGTTATAAAAACCAAAATAATGAACGTAGCCAAAACGTACTTAAACCCAACTGTTCTAACTGGGAGCCAGGAGAAAAATTTTTTAGCTGGCTTTTCTTTATCCTTCCCATCTTCTGCTTCCAATTCAACTCTAAATGATTCCGCCTGAAATTGCGGAATGACTTCTGCCTGAAGCCGACTTTTTACTTTTTCCCAGACCCGGCCTGATGGCTCAATTTCATCGGCAATAATAATCACTTTCTTCACAGCCTTGAGGTCCTCATAGACCTGCCGGCAGGAGGAACAATCTTTAAAGTGAGCCTCGAGCAATTGACGGTCTTTTTCTTTGAGCTCGTCATCGAGAAGATCATTTATTAAACATAAAGCTTTACGACAATTCATATTACTGCTCCTTTAAGGAGATTCTTTTTCCTGAGGATTTTCTGAAGCTTCATCCTCGCCTTGAAAAGCTGAGACTTAGAAGTACCCACCTGGCAGCCGAGGACCTCAGCGATTTCCTCATGAGTCAAGCCTTCTACTTCGTGCAGCAAGAAAACCGATCTCAATTTCGCTGGTAAATCGGCCAAGGCTTTATTTACCCACCTGGCCAGATCATCCTCGGTGGTGTCGAAGTTGCCATCAGGCTGTCCTTCATCTGCTGGTAAAATCTCTTCAAGCTTTCGGTTAATGGTTTTTTCCCGGCGCAGATGGCTGTAACACGTATTCAGAGCAATACGGTAGACCCAGGCTGGGAAGAGTTCGGGCTGGTCGATATCATTTATGGCCGAAAAAATCTTAATAAATATGTCCTGAGACAAGTCCTCGGCCGCCTGATGATTATGAGTCAGGTTAAAGGCCAGTCCATAGACCTTTTTTATATAAAGGTTGTAAAGCTGCTCGAAAGCTTCCAGCTGACCCGCTTGGGACCTGCGGATAAGTTCAGCTAAATTAGCCGGTGGCGAGCTTATTGATTTTGTTTCCAATAACCTTCCTCCTGTTACTTTGCTTTTCGGCATAGCCCTGCTTATATTGTCAACCATCGCCATCTTCCAAACCAGCGAATTATTAATAGCCAACATTATTTAAACCTCATAATAAAGACAGGGAAGAAGGCTAAAAGGTTGCCAAGAAAAAGAAAAATGGAAAATGCGGGCAAGGAAAAAACCAACCCAGGAAAATTAGAGACACTGAAAAGTGTCCCCCTCCTGGCTCAGCCGTTAAGGGATTCAACCAGGTCGCGCAGGCGGTCCAGGAAATCAGGAATAGCCGCCACCACCCGGTTCCAGTTGGGAATGTGCGGCGAATACAGCGGGTCTTCTAAAAACTTCTGGCCGGCAATCTGGAGGGCCCGGGTGAAAGCCTCAGCCATCTGGCTTTCCCTGTGATAATCAAACACCAAGCCGTTTATCTCCGACTCATCCTGGTAGCGCTTGACATAATCTTTGGCTGTTCGCTGGTAATTGACGATAAGGGTTCGCAGAGTGCTTTCGGCCAAGACAATTCCTTCGATGGCCAGGTTCCTGAAAATAGCCCTGGCGATATCAATAGACATTTTCATCAGGCCGGTGCTGGGGTCTTCGGCCGAGAGAGGCTGGTGCTTGTGTTCGTAGGTGTCCACGATTTCCGCCTGGCAGATGCGCCTGAGGGAAAAATTCCGGTAAACCTCAGCCAGGGTTTCAATTTCCAGCCCCCAGTCAGATGGTATCCGGTTTATGCGGGCCAGCTCAGCCACCATGGAAAACTCTCCGGCCAGCGGGTAGCGGAAACTATCCAGATAGGTCAGGAAAGGCAGGTGACCATAAATTTTGATCAAGCTCCGGACGAGCGGAAACACAAAAAGACGCGTGACCCGCCCGTGCAGCCTGTCTGTCACCCGGGCATAATAACCTTTGCAGAAAGCATAATCAATATGGGGAGAAGCAACTGGATAACAAAGCCGGGCCAGAAGTTCTCGGTTATAATTGACAATGTCACAGTCATGAAGGGCGATGACCCGGCTTTCTTCCCGGGAAAGGATGTAGCCGTAAGCCACCCAGGCGGACCTTCCTTTGCCATCGCCGCCAGGTGAAAGGTCAGCTTCTTCCAGCTCTTTATAAAGCTCACCCAGTTGTGGCCCTGAAGTCCAAATTATACGATGTCGCTGCGGCAAGGCCGAAAACAGTTTTTTGGTCTTAACAAAATCCTCTTCCTTATCGGCGCGGCCAAGGACAACCACGATTTCATTCAAATAATCTATATCCTTTAGATGGTGCAAGATTCCTTTGAGAGCAGGCGAATCGAGTTCAGCCGGAGTCACCGGCAGAACCAGAGCAATCGGTCGGTGGCGGTTAAATTCCCGCAAATCTCTTTCCATCCTGTCCAAATTCACCTCACCAAGGCGATGAAAAGTTGGCACAACTCCTGATTGATGAACATCAGCCATGGTTACCTCCTTTTATAATTTATTTACCTTATTTTTTTCGTCTTTTTCTCCCAGCATTTTCTTGAGAAATTTTCTCTGCAGAAACCCCAGCTCGGGTGTCAAGAATTTTCGGGCGAGAAAGAAAATATTCCAGAGCTTCAGCCCAACCTCGCGGCCCCGGCTCTCTGGTTTGATAAATATTTTTTTGCCTTCGCGTTAATTCTAAATAAGACCCGTCTGGCCGGGCGACCAACACTGGATAATCTACTACCTTGAGCATCGGCCAGTCATTGGCCGAATCTCCCAGCCCAAGGCTAACCACAGACCCAAATCTCAGTCGGTAGAGTTTTAGTAGCAGACAAACCGCTTTTCCCTTGTCATTGTCCCCGGTTAAATGATAAAACCTTCCCCCCTCTGTTATCTTGAGTCCAAACTTTTTTGCTTCCTTTTGAAGGCGTTTTATAATCTCTCTTAAATTTTTGGCTGGCTTCCATTTTTCTTCTTTAATTAATCTCTCTCCTCTTCTAAACAGGGCCTGGCTTTTTTGACCCTGATCTAAACTGGCTATTCTTGCCGTAGCTTTAACTGGCTTTATTTTCTTTGCTTCCACCATCTGAATAGCCAGGCTATCTTCGACTAAAAACGGCTCATCAAATTCCCTTCGACTGGCCAGGACTGCTTCCCTTTTTTCCAATCCGGTAAGGATGGCAATTTGCTCTGCTTCGAGATCACCAAACCCAACTAATCTGGCCGGAGTTTTTTCCTTTATAAGCTTAAATACTTTTCTCAACATTTTGTATGGGAGACCAAGCTGAATGATCTGATATCCATTTTTTTTTATCGGGTGGAGGCCCAGGGTTTTAAAATAAGACGGTGGGAAATATTCCTCAGGAATAAAGACTGCCCCACCATTCTCCACGATAAAAGGATGATTAAGCCTCAATTTCTTGGATATCACTTCGGTTTCTGTCCCGGTCTTGCTGGTGGTCAGGATGACCGGGATACCCAACTTCTTCAATCTTTTGAGCGCCGGCTTAGCTGCCTGGAAGCTGTAGGTCTTATGGTCGAGAAGGGTGGCATCAACATCTGTAAAAATGACCAACTTGGCAGACAAAAAAGCCTCCACTAATTTATGTGATATATTTAAATCCGCGCTGGCTGGTCTTTACTGCTAACTAACTTATGATATACAGAAAGGCGTTTAAGAGTCAACCATTTTTTATGAGTATTACGATTATTTTATTTCGTAACATCAGATAACACATTCGGCAATATGTTCTCAAAAATTATCTATCAGGAACTAAACCCAGGAGTTTTCCTCAGGCCCTCGGATGGATTTCTTATAAAGAAAAATCCGCCAGAAGGAAACCGCCTATCTATTTTTATAACCTAAGTTAACAAAGTCTTTTTATAGTCAAAGCCAACCTGGCCGCTGCTGATTACTGTTGCTGGATCATTTAAAAATTACTTCTGGGATTCGCACATTGTTTAAATTGTTTAACTTGATAATTCAAAAGCTGCCTCTCCAATTTTCCTTGATAATTATTTTGACATGAATCGAAGAACTCAAGATAATTAGATTATGGCTTATACGACTTCACTCCGGCCATACACCTTAAAGCGCCTTGAAGAAATTGGACAGGCGGATATTATTGTCGGCATTCCCTGTTATAACAACGAAAAAACTATTGCCCACGTCATTCAGATGGTCACTCATGGGCTTGACCGTTATTACCGTAACTACCGGAATCTGATTTTTATTGCTGATGGAGGTTCAACCGACGATACCAGGGAAGTAGCTAAGGAATTCCAGATAAAGCCGTGGCAGGAAAAATTAATAAGCATCTATCGCGGGATAGGAGGCAAGGGGTCGGCCCTGCGCTCAGTTTTTGAAGCCGCCTGTAAGCTGAAAGTTAAAGCCTGTGTTGTAGTTGATGCCGATCTGCGCAGTATTACTTCCGATTGGGTTTTCAACTTGATAGACCCTATCCTGGAAAAAGGCTATGATTTTGTGTCTCCAATCTATAAAAGGCACAAATATGACGGGACCATCACTAACAACATCGTCTATAACCTGACGCGGGCCCTTTACGGCCAGAGAATTCCCCAGCCAAGCGGCGGGGACTTTGCTCTAAATCAGAAAGTAGCTCAATTCTACATCCAGCAAGACGTCTGGGAAACTGACGTAGCTCGCTTTGGCATTGATATCTGGATGACCACAAATGCCATCATTCAGGGGTTCAAGCTCTGCCAGGCCAATCTCGGCGTTAAAATTCACGATGTTAAGGACCCATCAAAGCAATTAGGGCCAATGTTCCGACAAGTACTCTGGGTTTTATTCAGCCTGATGGAACAGCATGAGAGCTACTGGAAAATAATCAGGGGAAGCCAACCGGTAGAAATCCTCGGTGAGATTGAAGAGCGCCAACCAGAAGAAATCTCGGTAAATCTAAACAGCCTGATTTATAAATTCAAAATTGGATTCCAGCAGTTCTCATCTCTCTGGAAAGAAATCTTCTCCGACGAAGTATTTGCCGAGGTGGAAAAAGCTTCCAAGGAAACGCCTGAAAACTTCCGACTGCCAGTGGAAACCTGGGTCAAAATCCTCTATGAACTGGCGGCTACCTTCCATGCCTGGCCCACCAACCGTTTCAAGATAGTGGAGTTAGTGACGCCTCTATATTATGGACGGATAGCCGATTTTGTCATCGAAACCGCCGATATGAATTCTGACCAGGCAGAAATGGTAATAGAACAACAGGCCGACATCTTCGAAAAAAACAAAGATTACCTGATCAAGGTATGGGAAGAAAAATCAAAAATTCCAGAAGATCGGTCGAGCGACTGGCATCTTTATGATTAAACAAGGGAGAAAAAGGGGCACGACAGTCATTTCCCAATTTTCTCATAATTCTAGCTTTTAAAATCACGTTAAAAATTGGGTA
This sequence comes from Candidatus Aminicenantota bacterium, assembly GCA_002877915.1. GTDB lineage: Bacteria > Acidobacteriota > Aminicenantia > Aminicenantales > Saccharicenantaceae > Saccharicenans. The sequence goes on along the minus strand of PNJE01000182.1, from coordinate 6,622 downwards.
AATAAGTAGTCCTGCGTTTTACGCCTTTCAAAAGGAGACCTTGGTCAGAAGGTAAACCACCCGGTCGCGGCTAAAGCTACCGAACTTTGACATTTCCTGGTTGCCAAACGCTATGATGCCGCCGGCCTGGAGGTAAAAAGCATCGTGAATCTTGTATTCTACACTCGGATAAAGGATGGCTGAGGTCTTCGTGGTTTCATTAGAATTAATTGATATAATTGAATTCAGGCTGAGCTTCAGGTCACTTCTCAGCAGTCTTAATTCAGCTTTGGAGGCTAAATAATCGCCTATCGCCCCAAACCACCTGCCCTTTTTTAGGCCAAAATAATTCCTGGCCTCAGAGCTGAAGCCGGCTTCATCAAAAAGTCCATGGACATACTGAGCATTGAGATAAAAACCATCAGCTATGGAAAATGTATAATCTCCGCCCACTACCCATTGCCAGTAATAATTATCCATTAGCTTAAATCTTAAGGCCACCGGAATAAGCTGGCCAGCCATTAAAATATAATTATCAAGCCAGGCGTAAATTTTTTCAGGTTGAACTCTGGCCAGCTCGGCCCACCAGCCAACAGACTTTAATTCTCCCGAAAAATCCAGCCCCAACACCTGTTCTCGGGGATAAGAAAAATAAACCTCAGAAGTTGATGGCAAAAGTGGATTACCGGCCTCGACTCCTTGAATATATGGGCAGCCGTAATTGCCTCGATAATAAGTTAATCCCAGGTCTAAGCCAGCAATCACGGTAGCCAAGCGCAGTCCATAATTGGTCCTTTTCAGAGATGATGTTTCTCGATTGATATTAATCTCCGGCGAAGATAGACCAGCAAGATTAGCCTTCAACATTTCGGTAAACCCGGCCGGCAGCGGAGAAATCTGCCTCTCCGGCAGCCAAACAAACTGTATTTTGCTATTCCTTAACGGATAATATTCAAGGTTAAAGGCGGTTTGCGGTCGCCTCTCGAAATAATAATCAGGGTCAAAAGTTAGAAAGTTGGCAAAATCAAGCGGATTTAAATTATCTACTACGTTAAGTTTATCAGCTGTTCCCCAGGGAATTCTCTGCTTACCGACTGTGAGGTCCAGGTTTTTCAGCAGAAAATGGTTCACCCGGATGTAAGCTTCGTAAAGCGAAATTTCAAATGGCTCTACTTTCTCAGCACTGGCCAGGATTCCGGTTTCTGGAAAATTTTTATTGGAAAACAAAGCGTCTGGGCTGGCAAAGGCATCAAGTCGAACCCTGGCGGTAACATTATTATTGACCCTAACTGATAAGGAGAAGCGAGATTCAATTCGCTTAAAAGCAAAATCGCCGGCTTTATGGTAAAAATACGGACCGTTTAAATTTTCAGACGCGTAAAATGATAGAAATAATTTGACCAAGCCGCTGAAATCGAACTTGGTTTGAGAAAAAGCTGGAGAAACCAGGAAATTAAGGACGGCCAGCAGGAGAAAGACAGCGAAAGCTTTTCTGCCGGGCGATAAAATTAGGTCAAGGCCCCTCTTGATGTCCATCGAACCAGCCTCAGTTTTTCTGTCGCTTTTTTTATTCTCGGGTATTTTGGTTGGCCCATTTTTCTTAATTTTAATTTTAGTCCTTTTTTTCATGTTCCCTCCTCTCTCCCTTTTTATTTTTTAATTATTTTTTGCTTTTTATAATCACTTTAACTAACACCCCAATTAAATTCTAACGGCTGACACTCCTTTTTAAATTTCTCTCGGTAAAAATTTCCGGGCTCAACTTTTGATCCACTTTTACATTTTTAAGTTCCAGGGTGGTGGCCGTCTTTGCCTTGACGTTTTCCATGGTAAACTTAGTTGGAATCCAGTATTTCCCTACCCGGGTATTTTCCTGAGTTTCAATTTTAAATAATTCTCCGGCGTCATCATAAAGTTCCAACCTTACTGGCAGACCGCTCACCTTGTCCACAGTCATAATGATTTTTGAATACTGCTTTTTGGCCTCCGGCTTTCGCTTAAGCTCCAGTTGCCAGGATTTTTCATCTTCTCCCTTAAATGCAGGAACAAAGAAAGCAGAAAAGCCCGAAGTTCCCAGGTCATCGTAAGAAAAGTCCGAACCAACAAAGCTCTCTTTCTTATTATGAGAAGCGATACGCCTGATTCTTTCAAATTCGGGCATATAAAGATACATTTGCTCTTCTCCCAGAACTAAAAGTCCCAGGTCCTTGATATCGGCTGGAGTCAGAAACTTCATCAGGCGCCAGGCATCTCTTCCGGGGTTATTTTTAGTCCAGATCAAAAGTTCTCGCCTCTTTTCCTCTCCCCCGGCGCCCTTTATAACCATTATCATCTCTGCCTCGATATCGGCTGGAGCCAGATTACCTATGGTCTCGTCTTCAACTTTTTTCAGAATTTCTTCGTCTTTGTCCTGAGCCTGGAGGTTCCCAGAGGCAAGACTTAAAACTGTTAGCAGTATGAGGCAAGCAAAACCAAAACCAGCTAGAAAATGATTTTTTCTTTCTGGAGTTATTACCTGGTTTCTCATTTTTTCCCTCCTCTTTTTTTAGCCATTTTTTAAAAATATTTTTTCATTTTATTTTTACCCTCAATAAAACTGCAGGCAGAATAGTGAGAGCAGAAAAGGCAGATAAAAGCATCGAACCGACCATAATTCCACCAAAGGTCCTGAGTGGGCTCATCGAAGCCAGCAGCAGGACGGCAAAACCAAGCATTACGGCTATAGAATTGGCCGCAATTGCCCCACCCTTTTCTCTGAAAGCCAGGCGGATAGCTTCCTCCTGGCTCATCTGCTGCTTCAGCCCCATCATCAGACCGTGAACAAAATGGATAGAATAATCGATGCCCACGCCGATAGATACAGAGGCTACCATCATGGTCACATAATCAAGTTCTATTCCGGCCAGGCCGAAAAATCCATAAACCAAGCCCAGAGTAAAAACAATCGGTATCACCGAAATGAGCCCCAATTTAAGCGATTTTCGCAGCAGGAGCATAATAAAAAAGGTCAAAATTAGAGCCAGGGCAAAAGATTGAAGTTGAGAAACAAATAAATAATGATCAAGCTGGGTTAGAGCCGGAGGCAAGCCGCTCTGGGCCACTTGAGAAAAGCTTATAATTTTGGAGTGACTTTCGGCCTCGGCCGGCAATCCGCCGATCATCTTCTCAGGCAAAACTGCCAGGTCGTCGCTCAGCTCAAAAAGCAGTCCACTAAAGCGCCGCCGGAAGTACTGATTTTTTTGAGCCTCGAGAGGAAGCAAATTTCTGAGTTCTTTCCAGGCTCTATCGACGGCCACTTTTTCGCGCGCTTCTTTTAAGCGAAGCGCCAGAGTAGTTGATACCCGATGGGCGGTTTCTTCATCATAGAGCCGGAGCGGGATAACAGAACGTAACCAGCCCAGAAAGAAGTCCCCTTCAGCTCTTTCAAGTTTTACGCCTTCCAATATCCCTTCTATCAGCTTTTCCCTAACTTCAACCGGAATCTCAAAATCAAAAGCTGGCGAATAAACATAAGAATCAATTTCGTTCTTAAAATCAGTTAGCACCTCGGGATTGCTTTTTTTCGGCCACTTTTCTATTAATTTCAGGAGTACTTCTTCAACTCCTTTTCGCTTGAAAGCCTTGCCCGGAGCATATCTTTTAAGCAACCATTCCATCTCATCCAGTAAATAGACCATTTCCTTTTTTCTTATCTCTTGGGCTGTTTTCTCGGAAAGGTTAGCCAGCTCGATTTCTTTAAAAGGCTCAGCCATTTCTTGTTTCAAGAAAGAACTGATATCTCTTCTTAATTTCCAATGGAATTCTGTCCGGGAAGATGAAGTCCGGGAAAAAACCAAGCCTTCTGTAAAATCGCTGGTGACAAGTTGTTTAAGTTCATCGCGCCCTTCAAGGAAAAACCAGAGGTTGGCTACCTGACCATCAGTCTCTGGCAGGGAGAAGCGGTCGTTCATTTTTTCATTGAGTTCTTCAATCAGACCAGCAATAGATAATGGTAGTCCACACTGGGGCAAAGAACTCATGAAATTTTCAGCCCGGCGCAAAAGGCGGAGGGTTCCAGCCGAGCGCAGGTTATCTGCCTTAAAATAAATATCAATCGGTGAGGCCCCATCAAAATTAGCTCGGACAACCCGGTCAGCTTCCCGGGGCTCACTGGCTGGCGGGAAATAGGTCATGAAATTAACTTCTCTTTTAATCTTCGGAATCCAGAGAACCAGGAAGATAAAAATTAAAGCTGCGGATAGAATAATCAACTTTGGCCTTCTTATAACCAAATTTGCCCACCGATCTAAAGTCCGAGGATTTCCAAGAAAAACTGATGACTTAATAGAATCCTTTTTTTTCCCCGGCCAGAGATAAAATGAAGCTGGAATCAAAGTGTCAGCTAGGAGCATGGCGATAATAACTCCGATCCCAGCAAAGATTCCAAAGTTACTAATCAACCCCAACTTAGCTGTAAGGAAAGAAGCGAAGCCCACCATCGTAGTCACAGCGGCCATAAAAACTGGCAGAGCCACTCGCTGGGTGCTCTGGGCAATCCAGTCAATTTTGCTCCGGCCTCCAGTTCGGTTTTGTTCTATGGAATTTACCACGTGAATACCATAGGCTGAACCCAGGCCTATCAGGAGCACCGGCAGGGCTGGAGTAACCAGATTCATCGGCACACGAAATATTCCCATCAAGCCGAAAACCCAGATGGTTGAAAGCCAGACCACCAGGGACGGCAGCAAAACTGCTTTCCACTGGCGGAAACTAATATAAAGAATGAGCAGGATGGTCAAAATTATTACCGGGACGAGAATGGTAAGATCCCTCTTAAGATACTTATCGGCATAATAAGTAAAGACGGGCTCACCGGCGTAATGAATTTCCGCCTTATCTCCCAGGTGCTGCTCAAAAATTCTTTTTATCACTCCACCAAAAGCACTGGCGCTGTCCACTCCGCTTCGAAGATAAACGGCTGTTCCCAACCACTGCCCGTCAGGAGAAAGGTAGGTGCTAACGTAAGTTTCTTTGGACAGGGCTTCATTCAATTTTTCTTTGAGGGCCTCGGGGGAGATAGGGATTTCTTCCAGAAAATCAGAAACATTCAGCCCTTCTTCTGTTTTTTGAATATAGGGAGCTGTTAGAAGGGAAGTAACATAAAAGACTTCTTTTTGAGTTTTGAGTTCTTCCGTTGTCTGTTTTAGACTTTTTAAAATGTCATAGGAAAAAGTTTGTCCTTGCTTAGCCTTGATGGTCACCAGGACCATTTCATTCGAGCCAAACTTTTCGCCGGTCTCCAAGAAAAGTTTGACTATCGAGTCATCCTGGGGCAGCCAAGTGGTGAATTTGTTCTGGTAATAAAGATGGTGGAATTGAAAGATAAAAAAAACAGTCAAGATAACGATAGCCAGAATCACCAGCCAGCTAATTCGAAGAATCCTGCGCCATAGTTGGTCCATCTTTTCACCTCCGTCCGGACGAGGATAGCCGTTTCTGTTAAAGCCATTAGAGTGAACCTTCACTCACTTAAAAGCTCCTAATAAGCTGTTTCCTCATTCTTTAAAAATATTTTATCGGCTGATAGGTTCTTTTATCTTAGGCTCTGACCCCATTCAGATACTGTTCCAGCAGGGCTCCACCGATTTTCTTCAGGGATACCTTTCTTTTCTTAATCGTCCAGTAAGAAAAAGCTGTGTAGACCAAGCCGAGAAAATGCATGGCCGCTATGGTAACATCCACCTCGGCCTTGAGCTTCTTCTCCTCTCTGGCCCTTATAATTACCTTTTTTATAAAATTAACTATTTCAGAAATTAGGTCATAAACTCTATCCTGAAGTTCTTGGTCACCGAGGTGAACTTCATCCGAATAAACAATTTTAAAAATGCCGGGATATTCTTCCAGAAAATTAAGATGAAGATAGAGAAGCTTTCTCAAGGCCACCATAGCGTCATTCAAACCACTTCCGACTTCTTCCAGGTGGTTCCTGGCTTCTTGCCCAATATTATCCAGGATAAAAAAAATTAAGTCCCGCTTGGACTTAAAATGCCGATAAAGAGCTGATTCTACAAAGCCTACTTCGTGAGCCAGCCGAGCGACCGTCAGTCCCTTAATGCCCATCTGGTCAATAATCTTAAGAGCAGAGGTAATGATATCACCCTTGCGACTTTCCGGGGTCTGAAAAAAGATAGATTTTTTCACCGCCTCTCCTGTAAGTGAATATTCATTCACATTATAAAACAGAAAAATCGCCTGTCAAGTATTGAAAAATCGGGACACCTTATATTTTCCCGAATTTTCGTTGCAAAAATGGGGACACTCTACAAAAATGGGGACACTCTATATTTTCCCGAATTTTCTATTAACGAATCTTTTTCTGCGCTATTTTTCATATTGGTTTTTCTTACAAAACTTGGACGCACGTAGCGAACTGGAGCTTAGGAATCAGATATTTAGCTTTGGATATCCGAATGTAGGTTGTTTCGATATTCTCAACCGACTTAACTGCAAGCCAATATAAACATAAAAAGGAGATTCATTTATTTAAAACATAGATTAGAATTTAACCCCTTACGTCCAAAAAAATAGGAAAAATCTAGGGTGTCCCGATTTTTTGGTGTCCCGATTTTTTTCCTTGTTACCTGGCTGTTATTTTTAAAGAGCC
>PNJE01000092.1 GCA_002877915.1 Candidatus Aminicenantota bacterium | reverse complement strand
ACAGCAGGGTGTAGGTCTGAACAATATCCTGTCCTTTGGTATTACACCAGTCAACCTTTAGATAATCGCAGCGCCATTCGGCAAACTGGCGCATATCTTCAAACTCGTGGCCCTTGGTGCCGGGCATGGCTTTACTACAAGTGAGAGTACCAGCATCGGTATAAAGAGCATATTTTAAGCCTCTTGGATGAATGTAATCGCCGAGGGCGCGCAACCCACTGGGATATCGCTCAGGGTTGGTGGTTAGCTTCCCGTCATTTGCCCGGTAAAAGCAAATACCTTCGTCAGGTCCGATGTATTTGTATCCCGCTTCTCGCAGGCCGCTACTTACCAGGGCGTCGACCATTTCTTTAATTAATTTCTCGCTCTGTGGCTCCTGGCCGAAAGTATTCCAGGGATACCAGCCCATTGGCGGGGTCAGGGCTAATCCGTCATAATCTGCCCGAAGGGAAGAGGCTGGTTGATCACTTGAAGCAAAGATCAGGAAGGAAACGATTAATAATCCTATGATCAGGATTCCTGATTTCTTTATCATGTTTTTCTCCTAATTGAGCTTATCAAGGTTATTTTTCGGGTCATTATTCTTATCTTTTATTTTTTGTTCTCTTGGTTTTTAAATTCACCCAGGGTAAACTTTTGTTTGAGGCCTCTCTTTCTCTTCAATTTGGTTCTGACCATTAAATAATCATTTAAATAATCATTAAAGACAAAATGAAAATTTAAATTAATTATTTTCCGTGGGTCCATTCCTGATTAATCTCAAGGTATTGTAATCCCAAGAGCTGGGCCAGCCCTTGAAGGGCTTGGGTGTGGTCGCCATAGGTCATTACTTGATGGTGTCCAAAACTCAGTTTGTGAAGTTGCTTGGCCTTTTTAACTTCTATGCCAATAGTTATCCGACAATGGGTGGTATCTTCGGTCCAGCGGATTAGTCCTTTAGTCACCAGCATTTTATCCAGGTCCCAGTGCATCCCAGCGATGGTCACCAGCTCATTATTTTTTAGTTCCACGTATGGAGTAAGTCCCTTGCCCGTGGCATGGAAATCGCGGAGTTTTGGCCGGCAGGTCGGATGACCAAGAGAAAGGGGAACCAGGTCATGATTGATGGTTATAATGTTGTTTTCTAAATCCTTGTGGGTAGCGTTAGCATCCAGATTTCCCATCAGAACCGGTTCTTCTGAGGCGCCCATCAGCGCGGCGCCCATCAGCAGGGCCGGAAGGTCGCCTTCGCAGGCGGCCATTATTTCTTCCTCAATCAGTTGGGAAAAGGTAAAGCAGGGAACATACTCAACATCCGGTAGCCAAGCACAATCCATGGTCAAAGCATTGGCTTTATATTCTTGGAGAAGTTTATGAATTCCAAGATATATCCTGGCATATAACGTCAGGTTATTTTCTCGGCCATCGAGAATCTCGTATTTCTCTTTCCACTCTCCCGCCAATTTTCTGGCTTCAGCTTCTGGGATGTTTTCAACTGTCTTGATATATTCCTCGTTACTGATGAACGAGATCTCAATCCCAAACTTTTTCCTTAGATAATCAAAGTCAAAACATTTATTTGAGGTTACTACACTGTGAGAAGGAAATTCGCCAACATAAAGTGGCCGCAAGCTGGTTAGCTTTTTCCAGGCCCTGACGGCTCCGAGCGAGGCTTTTAAGTCCTCTGCCCCGGCTGTATAAAAATATTTTTGTTCAAAAAACTTTTCCAGCCTGAACTTCGACAGCCTTCCAAACCAGGAATAACCCCAGGCATCCCATTCCGCCATAATGGGTTTTCCAAAAGAAGATAATTTTTCCAGAATTTCATCTGGCACAAATAGGTCGCCAGTTTCACCGATGATGAAGAAATCCACATCGGCAGGAATCTTCTTCAAGTCTTCCGCAGATTGGACCTTTAGTGGCGGGGCAACCTCTATCATTCCTCTTTTCTCCAGCGCTGGCAGGCTTAAATCTTCAGGTGGGGTCTCATTTTCTCTAATTACTTCCCTTGGTTTTCTTGTTCCCCTGACCCAGGCTTCGGCCGCCATGACTGGCTTTTTAAGCCAGAGCTCATACATGCTTTCAAATAACAACGGCTGAGCTTTCAGCTTCATTTTAAATCTCCTTCTTTGGTGACTTTATTGCTAAAAACTTTTTCTCCTGAGAGAAGCATTTCCAAATTTAAAATAACATTTTAAGAATTATTTTTAAACATTTTTTATAGGGAAAAGAAGTAGAATATTTTCCTTCAACCCTTTTAAGGCGGTCAGTGATAATCTAAGATAGAAAATAATGGGCGATACCTGGCCACTCTTAATTCCTGCTTTTGATAAATCAGGTTAAAATTTAGCAGCATATTACCAGAGACAGAGCAGAGGGGCCTAAAAAACTTTTTTATTTCGATTAAACAATGAAATCAGACACAGAGCAGGCATTATCCGCTTAAGCCTAAATTCAGAACCAACCGGTTAAACGGATATGGGTAGGGTGAGCCTTTTATAGATAGAAAGTTTGTCGAAACTTTCTTCTCCTTAAAATTATTTTTGATAATTGTTTAATCGGACTAAGTTAAAATAGGTTCTCCTTAGTCAAGGTTAATGTCATGATTAGAGACAAGAATCTGGAAATAATCAGC
>PNJE01000084.1 GCA_002877915.1 Candidatus Aminicenantota bacterium | reverse complement strand
CTGAGCTACTTGGGCTTAGCTTCATATTTTTTTAAAAAAGCGGGAAACGGGATTCGAACCCGCGACATTCAGCTTGGAAGGCTGACGCTCTACCAACTGAGCTATTCCCGCATTTCACAATGGGCAGGGAAGGATTCGAACCTCCGAAGCGTTCCCGCAGCGGGTTTACAGCCCGCCCCATTTGGCCACTTTGGTACCTGCCCATAATCAACTTTCCTATCAATTGAGGCCTTGAATTTATTCCTGAGCCAGCGAAGGGATTCGAACCCCCGACCCGCTGATTACAAATCAGCTGCTCTACCGGCTGAGCTACGCTGGCAATCATAATTAATAGCTTCTCTTTGAAAATTTAAAAATTTTATAATTATCTATTCTTTTTTGAGAAAAAATTAAATTGAGATAAAAAATAACAACCGGAATACTAACCCAATTTTATCTATTTGTCAAGATATCGGCACTTATTATTTCATTTTAGAACCAAGCATCCGGGCTCGGTTCATTCTCTCCATCAATCCACGATTAAAATCTAGGTTAAATATAATATACTTTGCCTTCTGAACCGGTGTCAATTGCTTAAATAAAAATTCTTCAAAAGTTTGCTCTCTGGCCTGAATCTTCTTTCTGAGTTCCCTGATTTTAGCAATTTCATTCTCATATTCTTCAGCCGAAGCTTTATTTTCTTTTACCATCTGACGCAAATTTTTAATTTCCTCTGCCAATTCATGCTGCCAGCCAGCTTTATCCTTTTCTGCCCGGCTGAGCTCTGGGAAAATAACTGCGGTCTGCTCCTGGGTTAGCTCCAGAGCCTGAGTCATTCTAAGAGCCCTTAAGGTAAAAATATTTTCCCTTATATTCCTCTCCAGTTTGGACTGATCGTTCTCTTGAGCAAATATAACGACTGTAGTAAAAAAGAGAAAAATAAGAGAAAAAATAATAGAAGAAAATAATTGTTTTTTCATAGTTGGACCTCCAAAGCACCCATATTTTCTGATGGTAAATTATTTTTAGAATTATCTTCTGAGCTTTCTGGAAGAAAATTATAAATTTCCGGATTTACTTCTTCCGTCAGCTCTACTTTTATTTCCTGATCAAGGCTTTTAATTAATTCCTCATTAAAATTCTTGGCCACAATTTCATCTCCAGCCATCATCTGGTCAAGATTGAGATATAAATCTTCATAGGAAAGAGGAGTTTGAGCCAGGCTTTCTCCCACCGGTTTAGGAATAAAAAGATAAATAGCAGAAACTATTACCATTATACCTAATAGCCCTGTGGCCCAGGCAGGCATCGGCCAAAAGCTCCAGAGTCTCTTTTTCCAGGGTTTCTTTCCTTCCTGTTCAAGCCTGGCATTTAATTTTTGCTCAAAAATAGACCAGTAATCTGGCCCCAAGTCGGGCTCCTTATAATTCTCCTTATAATTATTAAGATATTGGTGTATCAGCTTTTGCTCATTATAATATTTTTGACAGGTTTTGCAGAATTTAAGGTGTTCCTCGAGTCCCGATAAATCTTTTCCCCTGATATTGCCATCAAGCCAATCAGAAATCAATTTTTGATATTTTCCGCACTTCATTTTAGCCCTCTAATCCAGTATTTAAATAAGGTTGAAGAGCCCCTTTAAGTATCTTCCTGATTTCATGCATTCTCCAAGAAACCGTGTTTTCAGAACAGCCCAGGACTTTTGCCGCCTCCCGATGGCTCATTCCCTGGAAAACGACCAGGGTAAAAGTCGTCTGGTAAGTCAGAGGCAATTTTTCAATCGCTTTCTCCAGGCTAATTTGGAGCTCCTCGGAAATAGATTTTTCTTCAGGAGAAGGATCGGCCAAAGATTCTATCTGTTTATTTCCAAGCCCATCGATGTACTCTGTTGAGCTATTTTGAGTCCGGTACTTTTTAAGATAATTCAGGGAAACGTTGACGGCTATCCGGTGCAGCCAGGTGTGAAAATTAGACTTCAACCTGAATTCTTTTATTCCCTTGAAAGCCCGAAGAAAAGTCTCCTGAGTCAAATCGGCGGCATCTTCCTTATTTTTGGTCAACCGGTATATCAGGCGAAAAATAGCCTGTTCATACTTTCTGGCAAGCATCATAAAAGCCTCAACGTCGCCATCCCTGGCCCTCAAAACTAACTGGCTCTCTTCACCCATCTCCATCTTAGCTCTACTCCAGCTTTTAGTTTACCACGGTCGGTGATTTTTTTCTTTCAACCTACGCTTCTACAATTATTTAGACCTAAATAAAGTTATTTCCTTTGCTATTCCGCCTTTTAATGTTCTTTAGGGCTATTTTTGTTTGACTAAGTTCAACATAATTGATAATATGAAAACCCAAATTAAATAAAGGAAAACGTCAGATGATTTCGAGGTATACCCTCCCCGAAATGGGGGCAATTTGGTCAGAAGAAAACAAATACAGAAAATGGCTTGAGGTCGAGCTGGCTGTTTGCGAAGCCTGGGCCAAACTCGGTCAGATTCCCAAAAGTTCTCTGGAAAACATCAAGAAAAAAGCTAACTTCTCTATTTCGCGAATTGAAGAGATTGAAAAAGTGGTCAAGCACGACGTCATTGCTTTTCTAACTTCTGTGGCAGAATACGTCGGAGAAGATTCAAGGTTCATCCATATGGGGCTTACCTCTTACGATATAGTTGATACTGCCCTTTCTTTGCTCATCGTCGAATCACTCGACCGAATTGAAAAAAGGTTGCTGGAACTGAAAAAGATCCTGAAGAAACAGGCTTTAAAATACAAGAAAACTCCTTGCATCGGACGGACTCACGGCGTTCATGCTGAACCAATAACTTATGGCTTCAAAATTCTTGTTTGGTACGAAGAAATTAACCGACACCTTGAAAGACTGAAAAGAGCTCGGGAAGTAATAAGCGTCGGCCGAATTTCCGGTTCGGTTGGAACCTATATTCACCTTGACCCCAGAGTGGAAAAATACGCCTTGAAAAAACTCAGACTTGAGCCAGCCAAAGTTTCCACTCAGGTCCTTCAAAGAGACCGGCACGCCGAGGTAATGAGCTGCCTGGCTCTTATTGCCACCTCGCTCGAGAAATTTGCTCTGGAAATAAGGCATCTGCAGAAAACCGAGGTCCTGGAAGTGGAAGAGCCGTTCACCAAAGGACAGAAAGGCTCTTCTTCCATGCCTCACAAACGAAACCCGGTCCGCTGCGAGCGAATCGCCGGCCTGGCCAGAATTATAAGGGGCAACCTACAGGTCTCTCTGGAAAATATACCTCTATGGCACGAAAGGGATATTTCTCATTCCTCAGCCGAAAGGATAATCTTTCCGGATTCTTTTATCTTGACCGATTATCTCCTGACTGAGATGATAGATATTATCAGCAATTGGAATGTTTATCCCAAAAGAATGCTTCAAAACATTAATACCACCCGGGGGCTTATTTTTTCCCAGGCTGTTCTGCTGGCTTTAACCCATAAGGGCCTTAGCCGGGAGGAAGCTTACAAACTGGTTCAGAATTGTAGTATGAAAGCCTGGCAGGAAAATTTAGATTTCAGAGAGCTGGTTAAGTCTGACCCACAAATCTCTCGCCATTTATCCCCAAAAGAATTAGAAGTCTGTTTTTCTCTCCAGCCATATCTCCAGAAAATAGATTTTATTTTTGAAAGGGTATTTAAATGAAAGTAAGAATTCTGGTTTTTCTTAAGCCAAGTGTCCTTGACCCCCAGGGGCAAACGGTCAGAAATGCGCTGCTGACCCTGGGATATAAATCAGTAAAAGATGTCCGCCAGGGAAAAGCATTCGAAATAGAGCTGGAAAATGTCGACCGCCTCGAAGCAGAAAAAATTATCCCTGAAATCGCCGATAAAGTTCTGGCCAATCCGATTATTGAAAAATTTACCTGGGAAATAATTGAAGCCTAAGAAAATCAGCAGGAAAGGAAAAAATCATGAAATTTGGAGTGGTCGTTTTCCCCGGTTCTAACTGTGACTACGATACTTTCCATGCGCTGCAGAACGTGATGGGCCAGGAGACAGTTTTTCTGTGGCACAAAGACCATGACCTGCAGCGGGTGGATGGCGTGGTCCTGCCTGGTGGATTTTCTTATGGCGATTATCTTCGTTCTGGAGCCATTGCCCGGTTCTCCCCCATCATGGCCGAGGTCAAGAAATTTGCTGAAGCTGGCGGGTTAGTGCTTGGCATCTGCAACGGCTTTCAAATTCTGCTGGAAGCTGGTCTGCTACCTGGCGCCATGCTCAGAAACAAAAACCTTAAGTTCTTGTGCCAGCATGTTCACATAAGGGTGGAAAACCAGAAAACAGCTTTCACCAATGCAGCGAGGAAAGGCCAAGTACTACGAATTCCCATCGCCCATTTCGACGGAAATTATTATGCCGACCCAGAACTTTTAGCCGAGCTGGAAAAGAACAAACAGATTGTCTTCCGCTACTGCAATGAAAAGGGCCAAGTGACCGAGGGAGCCAACGTCAACGGCTCGGTTAGCAACATTGCTGGCATCATTAACCGCGAAGGCAACGTGCTTGGCCTGATGCCTCACCCGGAACGGGCTTCAGAGAAAATACTCGGCAGTGAAGATGGACGAGTTATCTTCCAGTCAATGATTAATTATTTAGAGAAAAAAGCTGGCCGCGGAAAAAAGAAAGCAACTAAGGTGGTTAAGCCCAAAGTTACTCCGTTGCCTCCGCTAATAGGCACTTTTTAAGGATAAAGACCATGATTGATGAAAAAATTCTGGCCGACCATAACTTAACCCGCGACGAATATGAATACATCGTCAAGCTTATTGGCCGAGAACCTAACTTAACCGAGCTGGGCATCTTCTCCGTGATGTGGTCTGAGCACTGTGGTTACAAGAGCTCAAAGGTATATTTAAAAAGGTTTCCCACCAAAGGAAAATATCTCATCCAGGGCCCTGGTGAAAATGCCGGGGTTCTGGACCTGGGTGATGGCTTGGCGGTAGTCTTTAAAATAGAATCACACAACCACCCCTCTTACATTGAACCTTATCAGGGAGCAGCCACGGGTGTAGGCGGAATTCTCCGCGATATTTTTACTATGGGTGCCCGGCCAGTGGCGGTGCTTGATTCTCTGCGTTTTGGGCCGCTTGATAACCCGAAAAACCGGGCCATCATGGAAGGAGTAGTTAGCGGAATTTCAGGTTACGGAAATTCCTTTGGCGTTCCGACCGTCGGCGGCGAAGTCTATTTCCATGAATGCTATTCTCAGAACCCATTGGTGAATGTCTGTTGTGTTGGGCTGGCTGAAAAAGACCGGCTTTTCTTTGCTCGGGCACAGGGCGTGGGTAATGCGGTGATTTATGTTGGGGCGAAAACAGGACGCGATGGCATTCACGGAGCAACTATGGCGTCGGCTGAATTCGGTAAGGATACCGAACAAAAACGCCCCAACGTGCAAGTGGGTGACCCGTTCAAAGAAAAGCTGCTGCTGGAAGCTTGTTTAGAAGCCATGGCTAAGAATCTAATCGTCGGCATCCAGGACATGGGCGCCGCCGGTCTGACCTGCTCCACCACCGAAATGGCAGCTAAAGCTGGAACTGGGATGGAAATTAACCTCGACTTAGTGCCTCAACGGGAAGAAGGCATGAGCCCGTACGAGATAATGCTTTCAGAATCCCAAGAGAGAATGCTGATAGTGGCCGAGCCAGATAAAGTGCAAGAATTACAGAAAATCTTCAGCAAATGGGACCTTGATGCCGTGGTCATTGGTAAGGTTACTGATGACGGTCAGCTAAAAGCCTATTTCCACGGGGAGCTGGTAATTGATATACCGGTTAAGGCTGTGGTTGACCTGTGCCCCGCTTACCGCCGTCCAGCTAAAACCCCGGCTTTTATCAAAAAAATCAGCCGGTTCAAAATGCCGGAGATGCCTTCAGATTTAAACCAGGTTTTTCTGCAGATGGTCGCTTCGCCCAACCTGGCTGACAAAGAATGGGTTTACCGTCAGTATGACCATATGGTTCAAGTCAACACCATGGTTCTGCCGGGGGCTGATTCGGCTGTGCTCAGGTTAAAGGGGTTGAAAAAAGGGCTGGCCATGACGCTCGACGGAAACTCCCGCTATGCCTATCTCAACCCGCGCCGAGGTGGGCAGATCGCCGTCGCTGAAGCTTGTCGCAATTTGGCCTGCGCCGGTGCCATGCCTATGGGAGTGACCAATTGTCTTAATTTCGGCAACCCGGAAAAGCCAGAAATTATGTGGCAGTTCAAAGAAGCGGTGGAAGGGATTGCCGAAGCTTGCCACCAATTTGATATACCAGTAACAGGCGGAAACGTCAGCTTCTACAACGAAACAGAAGGTAAAGCCATCTACCCCACTCCGGTGTTGGGTATCGTTGGCTTGGTGGAAGATGTTTCAGCTGTGCCTTCGGCTGGTTTTCTTGGAAACAAGGAAGTTATCATCCTGCTCGGCGAGAACAAAGAGGAGCTTGGTGGATCTGAATATTTAAAGTTGGTCTTTGATGAAGAAAAAGGTCAGCCGCCGGCTCTCCATTTTGAAACTGAAAAAAGGGTGCAAGAATGCTGCCGGCAGGCTATTCGGCAGAAGCTGGTCAGGACAGCTCACGACGTGTCCGACGGTGGACTGGCTGTTGCCCTGGCTGAGTGTTCCTTCAAGAGCCCAAAAAAAATTGGTTTTGAAGTCAAACTTAACGACCAGATACGCACTGATGCCCTGCTGTTTGGAGAAAGCCAGTCGAGGATCATCCTGGTAGCTAAGGAAAAGAACGCAAGAAAGATTATGGCGCTGGCGCGGAAACTTAAAGTAAAAGCTAAATTTATCGGAAAAACTGGCGGCAAGAAAATGGTCATCTGGCATAAAAAGAAAAAAGTCGTTGATCAAACAGTGGAAATGGCCTATAACGCTTGGAAAAACGCTATTCCGGGTTATTTTAAAATTTCCAAGGGGGAATGATGAACGAGCAAGCCATCTTCCGCAGTCCAAAAAAGCATGGTCGGGTGGCAGTGCTGTTATCTGGCCGCGGGTCTAATTTTAAAGCCCTGCATGAGGCTATGCTGGCTGGGAAAATAGACGCGGAAATTGTCCTCGTGTTTAGCAACAAAGCTGAGGCGCCAGGGTTGCAAATAGCTAAGGAGCGCGGGCTAGAAACCATGCACCTCGACCCAAAAAGTTTTCCGACTAAAGAAGCCTATGACGCGGCCATTGTGGAAGAACTGAAAAAAAGGCAGGTTGACCTGGTTTGTTTGGCTGGCTACATGAAAATCATTACTCCCCTGTTCTGCCAGGCTTTTAGAAATCAGATTATGAACATTCACCCGGCGCTTTTGCCTTCTTTTCCAGGACTTCATGCTCAAAGACAAGCAGTGGAGTACGGTGTTCGCTATTCGGGGGCGACGGTTCACTTTGTCTGGGAAGAAGTGGATGCCGGGCCGATAATCCTGCAAGCTGTCGTCCCGGTTTACCAAGATGACACCGAAGACACCTTAGCCGACCGCATCCTCGAATGGGAACATAAGATTTATCCAGAAGCCGTGCGCCTTTATTTTGAGGGGAAACTGGAAGTCCGCGGCCGCAAAGTATATATTCTCGATTGATAATAAAATCAACTGCCTGTTGACCTCATTAAAATGTTTTAATCAATCGTAAATAGCTATATCAACCCTCTGATTACTGAAGAAATTTAGAAATTTATGACTAGTTTCGGTTATATCAAGAGTCATCATAAAAAAAAATTTAAAATAAAACGGTTATTTGAGAGAGGTGTCGACTTAGAATATGATGACCCAGAAGTTGTCCTTGAAATTTAAAGCTGATATTTTTAATAATCTCCTTGAAATTCTTTTGATCTTCAGTCATATTTATAGCTTAAAAATCATTTGAGGTTGACACCATGTTCAAACCGGTTGATGAACAGATGAAGCTTCTTAAAAAAGGAGCAGTAGAAATTCTCCAGGAAGAAGACCTTATCCGTAAGCTGGAAAGGTCCCGAAAAGAGAATAAACCTCTGGTGGTAAAAGCTGGATTTGACCCGACCGCACCTGACATCCATCTCGGACATACCGTTCTCCTGAGAAAGATGAAGCATTTCCAGGAGCTTGGTCACACGGTGGTTTTCCTAATCGGTGATTTTACCGGTTTAATCGGCGACCCTACTGGGCATTCGGCCACCAGGCCGGCCATGACCAGGGAAGAAATAAACAAAAATGCCGAAACTTACAAGCAACAAGTTTTTAAAATACTCGACCCGCAAAAAACTGTCATAGATTTTAATTCTCGTTGGCTGGGAGCGCTCACCAGCTTCGATATCATCAGGTTGACTTCAAAATATACCGTGGCCAGGATACTTGAACGGGATGATTTCACCAAAAGGTTTAAAGCTGGGCTGCCCATCTCGGTGCACGAGCTTTTATACCCTTTAATGCAGGCTTATGACTCAGTGGCGCTTAAAGCTGACGTGGAGCTTGGCGGCACCGACCAGAAATTTAACTTGCTGGTTGGACGAGAAATCCAGCGTGAATACGGGCAGGAACCCCAGGTGATCTTGACCATGCCGCTACTGGAAGGCTTGGATGGCGTGGAAAAAATGTCCAAGTCCCTCGGAAATTACGTGGGGATTAACGAGCCGCCGCAGGAAATGTTTGGCAAGCTGATGTCTATTTCTGATGAGCTGATGTACCGCTATTATGAACTTCTGACTGATGTGCCGACCGACCAGATAGAAAGCTGGAAGAAACAAGCCCGGGAAGGAAAAGTTAACCCACGCGACCTTAAAGCCCAGTTAGCCAGGATGATTGTGGCTGATTTCTGGGGTGAAGAGGAAGCCCGGAAAGCCTCAGAAGAATTCGACCGCATCTTTAAACATAAAGAAATTCCGGAAGATATTGAAGAGAAAGTCATCGAAGTTAACAAAGAGAAACCGCAGGTGGAACTTGTGGAAGCTATGTTTAACCTTGGGATTATCCCCTCGCGCGGTGAAGCTAAAAGGCTTATTCGTCAGGGCGGTGTTTACCTTGACGGTCAACGTGTGGAAAGCATAGACCATAAGCTTGACGGCGCCAAACCAGAGCAAATTTTAAAAATCGGCAAAAGAAAGTTTTTCCGGCTTAAGTTCTACCTGAAATAAAAGCCAACAAGCTTTTAGTCTTAGGCTGCCAGCTCTTAAATTAAACGCCGATTCTTAATTTTATGTTCATATTCTTAATTTCATGGCGCGCCCTCTTTCTCGGGACAAAAATGAGTAAGGCCTCGGTCGACCGACTTGATTTTAGCCAGATAATTAGTAAATAGGCCTGCTGCATAAACATCACTAAAATACAAAACCTTCCGCCAATGTTTTTCTCAGTAAATTTTCATCAACTCGTATTTTATTGCCTCTACAGTAACAATAATTTTCCCCCTTTACTTCGTTAAAGCACTAAAATCAATTTTATTCACTTTAATCTATTTAAAATTTAAATTGAAGCCCAGCTATAAGCCATCTGCCTGGGGCAGGTAGAAATCCAGCATCGTAGTAGAACTTGTTTAAAAGATTGGTGCCTTCTATCGAAAATTCAAAATTTTTCATTGTCCAGAGAATTTTACCGTCTACCACTGCTGCCTGTTGACCATTCAGCCTTTGGTAGCAACGGACAGCCAGGTTTAGCCGGCTACTCAACATTTTCTTGAACCCAAGATTAAGAATAAGTTGCTGTTTCAATCCAGTGAGAACGTACTTTGACAAATATTCGATAGGTAGGCGTTTTTCTGAGTGGTAAAAAGCAAAATTAATCTTCATCGAGTCTAAGAGATAAATATTTCTGAGTAATTCTTTTTTGAGGACCAAGCCTATCTCAAGCCCAGAAATGTTAACTTCAGAAATGTTTTCAGCTTGCCATGGTGCTGAATCAGACGATTTAACCCAATCAATCAGGTTAAAAGCTTTCCTCCTAAAGATACTAATCTCGCCGTTAAACAACTCGTGCTCATACCTCAGGCCAGTCTCTAATTCGCGGCTCTCTTCTGGTTTAAGCTGGGGATTGCCGAAGTTAACCGGGTCTCGATAATACAATTCGGTAAAAGTCGGTAAGCGAAACGATTGATTAAAAGAAATGAAACATACAGCTTGCCTTAGCGGACGATAGTTTACCTCAACGCCTGGCCATATTTTCCAAGGTAGCTCTAAATATTTATAAGCTACCAAGCCTCCGACCAAGATGAAGTTTGACCAGTTGAACTTATGCTCGAGATACATCCCGAAAGTTTCTCTGCTTCTCTGTCCAAGGTTAGAACTATTGACCTGCTCTGAACGCAACTCTAAGCCAGCCGAAGTTTCTCCTATGCCAGAATAATAACTAAAACCAATTTGACCCCCTGCTACCAGATTATGGTGAATATTTTCGTAAAAAGAGGGATTGTTTCTTTCCAGCCGAAACTGGTCAAACCCCTGGCGCAGGTAAATTTTGGGGCTGATGATGAAATTAGGGCCATAATGAGTAGCTTCCAGGCCCGAAAACAGGACTCTTACTTTTTCCCATTGGTTGGGAAAGCAAGAAGAATAAAAACCATTTGCCCCGAAAGCTTTCTCCGAAAAGCCAAATTGGAAAACTGAATAGCCCGATCTAAAATCAAGCTGCATTCGGTGGTAAAAGTTAATCTGTTCAAAATCAGTATTCTCTAAGTAACCAGATGATTTTCTGGAAGAAAGGCTGGTGCAGGCCTGAAAATTGGCTACTTTGTTTAAAGCTCGCAGCCACGTTTCTTGATAGGAATGTTGGCCATACTTCAATCCCAAGCCGAGCGCTTCCTTATCAACCTTACGAGTTACAATGTTTATCATACCACTAAAGGCATTGGGGCCGAATAATCGGCTTCCCGGGCCCCGCAAAATTTCAACCCTGTCTACATCATCCACCGACAATGGAAGGTTGAGGCTGTTATGACCGGTTTGCGGGTCATTGACCTTGAACCCGTCTATCAAAACCAAAGTCTGTTCAAAGGTGCCGCCGCGAATAGTAGCGTCTGCTTGAATTCCTTCTGCCCCCCTTTGTTGTAAATCAAAACCAAGTACGTATTTTAAAAGCTCTTCAACCGTGGAAACTGGGAGGTTTTTTATTTCTTCTCGCGTGATAACGGCTACGCTTCTGGCTGTTTCCGCTTTAAATGAGGGTAACACACTGGCTGTAACTAAAATATTTTCCTCAATTTTGGGTGCTACAGTTTTCTCCGGTTTTTCCTCTTGAGCCCAGGCACCGAAGTTTATAGAACAAATTATAAACACCAACCAAAAGGCCTTGTTCATTTCCCTTCATTCCTTTTTGCTGCGTTATTCTAACCAAAATTCATGAGCTGTCAAGATAATTGATCGGCTACCATTACTCGAGCTTCTTGATGGAAGACAACTATGATAAGCCGCTTTTGTGTGGAAAATATTTATTAGAAATTTGCCATCCGTCTCTGGTGGTTTGTCATGGAAAAGAGACCTTGAGCAGGAGTTTAAAAATTAAGTAGATATCTTTATAAAATCAACAAGGCTCAACAATCAACCCGACCCACTCAAAAATCTCTAACAATTAGAAAAGAAGAGCCTTAGCTACAGTCATTTCTTAATGCTTCTAATTTTTTATTTAAAGCAAAAAGAAAATTACGGCTAAAAATTAATCCGCGTTACTTTAAAGCCTAAGGTTTTTCAAATATCATCGCCACAATTTTTTCCAGGTAGCGGGCGTCGGTTTCATCAAAACTAGCCAGTCGGTCGGAATCAACGTCAATGACGCCATAAACCTGTCCGTTTGGTGTGAATACTGGCACGACAATTTCTGACTGCGAGCGCTCATCGCAGGCAATGTGGTCTGGAAACTGGTGGACATCAGGAACGATGATTGGTTTTTTTTCGCGCACTCCGGCCCAACAAACGCCCTTATTATGGGCCAGTTTCAAGCAAGCTAAAGGCCCCTGATATGGTCCAACGATTAATTCATTATCTCTCAAAAGGTAGAAACCACACCAGAAATAATAATCAAGCTTGTGGTAAAGGAGGGCGTTTATCGTAGCCATCCGAGCTATTGGGTCGTCTGATTTCTGGAACAGCTCTCTTAGTTGCTCAATTATTCTTTCATAAAGTTTGGCTTTTTCCATTCGTTACCATCTCCCTAATTTCTCGATTTATGATAAAGATTCCACAAAAATTATTCAGAGTCAATGATACATTATAATGATGAACCAAAAATAATTCCTGTTAATTAATATTATAAGGGCACATGGGGCTAATGGATTTGCTGTTATTATTGGTATCTCGCGTTGCTCTATTAGGAAAGCTTTCAGACATAGTGTATAAAATCCCTGGAGCATTCACCGCGGCAATCAAGGGAAAAATTAAAGCCGATTAGAATTTGTTTCCGTCAGCTACCAATAATTTATTAAAAGTGATTTAGTTTTAAATCACTTCTTAAGGTTTTAGCCTACCAATTCAATCCCACAGGCGAGAGTATTTGGCACCGTTTCCGGTGTTGAACAGGACTACTGATTCGTTTTCTTTGACCCAGCCAGCTTTTTTGAGTCGGATGCAGGCGGCCAGAGTGGCACCTCCTTCTGGCGCTGGCCAGATTCCAGTGGTCTTTCCCAATAGATAGGTAGCCTGAAGAATTTCGCTGTCAGGAACAGCAACGGCTGTACCACGGTTCTCACGAAGCGCTCTCAGGATTAGGAAATCGCCTATAGCTGCCGGCACCCGCAGGCCATCGGCGATAGTTTTAGCATTTGGCCAGGGCTCAGCAAATTCTTTTCCTTCGTGGAAAGCTTTGACAATCGGCGCGCAACCTTCGGACTGGACGGTGACCATACGGGGACGCTTTGAACCGATCCAGCCCAGCTTTTCCATCTCATCGAAAGCCTTCCACATGCCAACCAGGCCAGTGCCTCCGCCGGTTGGGTAGATGATTACATCCGGAAGAGCCCATCCCAATTGCTCAGCCAGTTCATAGCCCATGGTTTTCTTGCCCTCAATCCGGTATGGTTCTTTGAGAGTGGAAACATCAAAGCGGCCGTATTTTTCGAGGTCAGCCCGGGCAGCTCTACCGCAATCAGTGATAAGGCCGTCAATCAGGTGAACCTGAGCTCCGAGCACGCGGCACTCATTGATAAAAGGCTTCGGCACATCAGATGGCATGTAAACATGAGCTTCTAAGCCGGCCAGGGCAGCATAGGCACTCAGGGCACAGGCAGCGTTTCCGGCTGAAGGAATGGATAAGGCTTTAGCCCCCAGCTCATAAGCTCGGGAGACAGCCACGCACAGTCCGCGGGCTTTGAAGGAGCCGGTTGGGTTGAGTCCCTCATCCTTGATGAATACAGGGCTATGCCCAATTTCCTTTTCCAGGCGGAAAGCCCTGATTAACGGTGTATAGCCCTCACCAAGGGAGAGCTTGAAGGTCTCATCACGTACCGGCAGCAATTCGCGGTAGCGCCACAGGGTCGGCTCGCGACTTTCTAGGCCCTTCGGGGATAGTGCTTGTCTGGCTCCATCCAGGTCATAGCGAGCCAGCAATGGCTTGCCACACTCGGGACAGAGATTCCACAGCTTATTCGGGTCATATTTTCGCCCGCATAACCCGCATTCCAAATGGGTAATAAAGCTTTTCTCAGGCATGGCTAATAAATATCATTTTTATGTTTATCTGGCAATTTGTATATTCGGATTCCTCAATACTTGATCGCCTCTTTATTCTTAACTTCTTTGTTCTTAACTTTTTATTCTTAATCAGATTGCCTGTTTATTCTTATTTATTCTTAGGCTTTAACCTTTATCTATATCAATTTATTGTTGTTGACAGAAGCTAACATCTAAAAACGGATATTTTATTATCTAAACCTACATTTCGCCAATTAAATTATATCTTGAAAGATGGCATCATCTGATGACATTCGCTAACCCGTTTGGCCCATCTCTTTCAATCTAAAATGAATTCAAAATCAAAAACACAAACTATCTTGCAGTATATTATTGCGGCTTATTAACAGTAATAGTCAGGATGGTTAGCAGGTCAGATGGAAGGCGGCGGCTTTTTTGCGGCCGGCGATTTGGTTGAATATTTCCACCGCTTCGGGCGGCGGCTTCCAGATGACCTCTATCCCCTTCTCTTCTAAGTATTTCTCTGTTTCATAAGGAACATCCATGGCTCCATAAGCTCCTGTACCTATGACCAGCACATCTGGCTTTTTCTCAATCACTACCGCCAGGTCTTCCGGACAGAGAGAATGACCTTCGCGACGCCACCAGTTAGGGAAAATTTCTTCGCCGACAATAATTAAATCAGCATTATAGACCTTCCCCCCGATAACCATCCGACCAAAAGAATAGATTTCAACCACCATGTCTATCCACAAATCTATTTGGCATATAAAATTTAGTTTCCGTCGAGCTTATTTCCTCAGGCGATAGCAAATTATTCGGGGATTTGATTGCTCACTCGCTGCCTCTCCCTCCCACAATTCGACATACATATCTCTGCCTCGGGCATAGCGAATGTTCCCGGGCAAGCTAAGGCTCCCAGCCAGATAATGTCCTTCCTTATCATATAAGTCAATCAAGCCGCTGCGCTGAACAATAACAATATTATCATCCAAACAAAATGGCCCGTTCAAAATAACATAGTCATCTCCCCTTTTTTTGATGCCCTCAAAAGGCTTAGGAACATCAAAGGCCTTAAGAAATTTTCCTTCCGGGCTCCATTTTCGGACCTGGTAATATAAAGGGTTCATCTCATAGATGCTATCATCACTGCCAATATCCATTCCATCACCCATGAAACTGAAGTGCGTGGCCAATATTTCTTCCATTAATGGAGCAAACGAGAAAATTATCCGGCCATCCTGGCCGACCTTCTTGATGGTATCAAAAACACTTTTACTCATCGGCCGGAGCATGCCTTCATAAAGATATATCTCCCCGCGGCTATTTACATGAATAAAATGTCCCCTGACGTTTTTAATTTCCTTTTTATATCTATATTCTTGGTCAAAATAAATTATCTTCGACTGTAGATAATCATTTATCAAAATATTCCCCTCTTCATCTACCGCTGCGCTCAGAGGCGCATAATATTCACCGGGCCCCTGGCCTGGCTGGCTTAAATATCTAAGAAATCTTCCTTCCGGCGAGAAAATCCAGACCTGGTTCAGTTGCGTGCCATCACATATTAGGTAATTGCCTTTGGCATCAACAGCGAGGTCAGTCACATTGGCCAGAGCACTATCTGGTGTCAATTCGAGCTGAATATTGCTCTTCTTTTCAAAAATTTCGTTAATCGATTTTAGGTGGCGAAGGTGCTTCTGATATAAATCATCTTTAAGCTCACTCCCAGAACCGCCAGTTTTATGCAGGACATAGCTATTCAAAGCATAAAAAACCAAAAGAACCCAAATGAGCCCCCTGACTATTTTTCTCAAAGGCAACTACCTCACCATTTTTATTATTTTACAGATTCTGCATTATTTCCATTAATTTATGATAAAATTTCTCACTCTTCAGCTCATCTCTATAATAATCCAAAACGGCTGCTATAATAATGTTCCTCTTTTTCCCAACAAATAACAGAATTGAATTTCGCAATTCATTATATTTGCTAAATGTTCCGGGGGAATCCTCCCTTGTTGATATATTTTCGATATTAGCTGACCTGGTTATATCAATATAATCGTCCTCGGAGATCTCAGTAAAAATCATTATCGGCAATATTCCAAGTGATTTTAGAAATTCTTTGTATTTCCTATAAACGTTGATTTCTTTAGAAAAGCATCTATCACAGGAAATCCCTTTAAATATATATATCAAAAGATATTTATTCTCATTAATTAAATTTTTCAGATTTTTATGCTTTCCAGCCAGCTGGCCAATCTCATCTCCTAAACATTCGCCTTCAATTCGATGTTCATAAAGTGATTGCTGATCTTCTATAGAAAGGATAACCTTGCTTTTCCATAAATGGTTTTCAGATTTTAATTTAACTACTTGGTAAAGTAACGATAAATTATACAATAACAAGAAAGCAATCAACAAAAAAAAGAACCATTTCTTTACCTTTCCTCGATCCTTCAAGATCCGGTTCATAAAAATTCCTTTTAGTAAAAAATTAATTTTAATAATTAATTTTTTTTATTTTTTCCCTATTATATTTATATACGTAAATAAATAGACTTTGATTGAGAGAATTATCGCTTTCAACTCTATATAAAAAATCTCCCTTACTAAAAACCAAAATAGCCCCATCAGCTCTCATCGGAAAATCGATATCAGATTCTATAAGATTGAGATTCAAATCATAGAGATCTAGAAAGGCTGATTTTCTATTTGCTGAAGTATATAAAACTCCGATTAAATTATCGGATAATTTTAGTAAATAAAATATATGGCTAAAGGTATCATGAATACTTTTCCTACTAAAAAAATCATTTCTCAGCCTATTCATCTCATCTTTTGTCAGGATACTTGGCGAAACATAATTTTTCGAATTACCTTTTGCTTGCCTTACTAATTTGCCATCCAGTTCATATTTCTTAATTACATATTCATATGGAGTTGTAACAAATAAAAAATTATTTTCAAGGATTACTCCGAGCGCTTTTGTTTCAATAAGAGGATTATAGTTTTTTGACATTTCACAAAATTTATTTATTATCCTCCCGTCTTTATCACACTCATAAATTACTTTGTCTGGACCTTTTTTTGTAGCAGCTCCACTGGTATAGCAAAAGAACCTCTCTTTATCGGTAACCACTAGGCTTTCTAAAAACAATGGAATATTAAATTCACGGTCAAATTTAAAATTGCCATCATATATAGCAATTTTTAAAAGATCGCCATCATAGACGTAATATTTATCAAGATACTCATTATAATAAAGGCAATCTGGAAACATATATTCCCCTGGTTTTTTCCCTCGTTTGCCTATCTCAGCCTTCTGTCGTCCGTCTTTATCGAAGACAAGTATTTGTCTGTTTATAAAATTATCTAATACTATAAAATCATCATGTTTATTTATGGCCACAAGTTTAGGTACTGTACTGATGTTATAGTCTTTTCTCGGCAAAAGTATAATTTTTTTATGCAATTCAAATAATTTATTAAATTTATCTGATTGATTTAATAATCCTGTCTTAATAGAGACAGCGCTTATCTCATAAGCAAATAAAAATATACTGAATAAATACAAATAAATGAAAACAAAAAACATTAATTTTTTTTTCTGCATTCTATCAGCTAAAAAGGTCAAATTAAACGCACCTCCTTATATAATTTTTATAATTTTAATTAATAGATTAAATTTGCTTACTTCACCAGCTATAAGCGCTTTTTGGCGTACAATGCTCATACCACCCGTTTTCGCAATGCCACTTATTGCTGGGATCTAATGTCCACGAATAATCACCTGGTGGGTCAGAAGCGAAATCGAACACTACCATTATGTTCAATAGGGCCATTAAAAAAAAACAAAAGGAAGATAACAATTGAAAAAAGTCTTTTTTTCATCATTTTAACCTCCCCCTTTATAATTTAATGATTTTTTTTTTTTTTTTGTCAAGTATTTTTTTCTTTCCGGTTAAGTCATAGTATCCAGAAGGCAGTAATTGGAAGTAGCGGGATGACAGTCCGGCTATAAGAGTTCGAGAAGCGGCGAGATTTATCAGGCTTGAACTTGAAGAAACTTGGCTTCCTCCCTTAAAAGTTTTGTAAAGACTTTTAATAGAAAGGTGGAAACCACGATAACTGAGAAAATATATTTCAATTATCAGGAACCTGGCCAGAGTACCCTGGTACTGGTTATGAAGTTCGTTACAAGAGCTTATGAGGAGACGAGGCATATCTTCGAGGTGAGCAAGTTATACAGGACTACTCGGAAGAAGACGCACAAAGTATTGAGGAGGTAGAAGGAGAACAGAATGAATGGCTTTAGAATTTATCCTGGAGGCCAAATGCTTAAACAGCAGGGGGCTTCTCGCAGGTTATAGTATTCCAGGTCCCATTACTATTTCTGGTACAATAAATCACACAATCCTGGCCTGTCCAACCGGATTGAGCTCCACACCCTCCTTGGGTACAATTTCCAGGGAAAACATCTCTGCAATAAATGTTCCCACCACCTGCCTGGCCAGAAGTAATTGCCACGAAAAGCAGACCTATCGAAACAGATAAAAGCAAAAATAACAGAAGAAACCTTAAGAATTTCATTTTAAACCCTCCTTTTTAAATATCCCTATCATAATATCTCCATTTATTTTTCCCTGAAAAGAAATTGCAAACAAAATGCTATTTTTCCCATCTGTGGGTATTACTCTTACCATTTCAGGATAGATATCATCAGGGAGAATCATTCTTTCTTCTATCTCTAAGGATTTCTTATCGATAACCAGAACTTCATAAGTACTGCCGGTTATGTATCCCAACATTAAGAGATACAAATAATCTCCATTAAGACAGGCATCATTGAAAATTCTCCAGTTGGTAATGGTGCCATCGCTGTTCTTCTTTACTCCCTTTTCAAAGAATATCTTTCTGTATTCCTCCCGATATTTCTCAAGATTCCCTGGGCCGGATAACTTTTTTTCTGATATCAGAAGGCCAGATGAATCATATATTCTGATTTCTGCAAACACATAAGAAACATAATAAATATAATTTCCGTCAAATAATACAGCTCCATCATTTACCATTCGGTCCAAAAAACCAGGCCCAATTTCTTTGCTCAACGAATAATCCAATTCATATTTCTGGCCTATTGAATTAATTCTTGTTCCCTGATAATCATAAACCCCTATCAGGTCTTGTTTCCCAGGAATTGGTTCTAATACCATTATCTTTCCAAGCGATGCTTCAAAATTAAGGATTCCTGTAAACGTCCTTATCCTCCGGAGGAAACTTCCTTGAGGGTCATACATCACAATACCGATATTATCCTTTACAAATATTTGGCCTGTGCTCTTATCAACGGAAATTTTAGCCGGCCACTGCAATTCACCCGGTCCCTGGCCCCAGCCTCCAATTTTAGCCAGAAGCTTTCCTTCACTATCAAATTTAAATAACGTATGCTCACGATTATCAACTGCATAAATAAAACCCGCTTTATCGGTATCAACCACAGGGATACTCTTAAAATAAACATGCTGTTGGGGAAAAGACCTTTCCAATTTAACTTTTGTGACAGAAACTCTTTTAACCTCAGATGACCACAAGTTTAAAAAAAACAAAAGGCAAAAACTTATTACGATTATTTTTTTCATTTCAAAAACTCCTTATGTCAACGATTTGGTTGTTTATTACCAAGATAAAAAAATTCAGATTAATGTTCCATCTATTTTTAGTACATTTTAAATATAGAGAATGCCATTCATAATCCATCCTTCTTATATCAACCGGCTCGTCAATATTAAATACTCTTTTGAAATTTTGAATGTCCGCATCACTGTAATCAGGGATAAATAAAAATATTATTCTTAAGTTTGGATATGATTTTATCGTTTCATAGCCCGCCAAATTGCAACAGGTCTTGTTCAAATAATAAATCAAATAAATAGCTGAATTTTTATAATATTCCGGTTCTTGTTTAATAATCTTTGAAATGCCCTTCTTACAATCAAAACCCTTTTCTTTATGATTATATAGAAAATATGCCGAGGTAAATATGATAAGTATCGCGCTTATAAATAGGCCCCTTTCCGTTTTTGAAAAATTCTTTTTGCCCCCATTCTTATTTACCCTAAATTCTGCCATTTTACCAATTGCGTTGTTTAATAGGATAAAAAAAAACATCTTTGTCAATAGGCGAATTGCCTCACTTAAAATCTACTTGAAAACGA
>PNJE01000127.1 GCA_002877915.1 Candidatus Aminicenantota bacterium | reverse complement strand
TTGAAAATCGGGACACCCTATAATTTTCCGATTTTTTTCTGTATTTTTTCTGGTTAAGCTCCCAGTTCCTTTTTCGGGCCATCCCGAAAATTAATCGTGTTGAAATTAAAGCTGGCCTGGAGAGCAATAATATTGGGAAAAAAGGCGGCAAATAAAATATAATAATATCGCCGATCAAAACTTTAAACTTGAATAAGCTCGGTTAATTATAACAAAATCAAAGCTGAAAAGCCGATTGAAAAGATATAGAAAATGCAGGTAACTCTGATTTCTTAGGTAAAAATTAGGAAACATGCAGGATATCTTGAATCTGGCTCGATTTTGAGGCCGGTTGATGAAATTCATTGCTGACTGTATGGTCGGAAAATTAGCCCGCTGGCTGCGCATCCTGGGGTTTGATGTGGCTTATTATCCTAAGATTGAAGATGACGAGTTAATCCAACTGGCCGCCAAGGAGAACCGCATCATCTTAACCCGTGACCATGAACTTATAAAAAAGGCTCACCGGCGAAAATCCCTTAAGCAGAATACTTTGCTTATAGAGAGCGAAAGCTGGGAAGAGCAGGTGGAGCAGGTGCTCGACCATTTTAAGTTGCGCCCAAAAATTAAACCCAACTCACGTTGCTTGGAGTGTAATGAAAAGCTCAAGTTCTTGCCCAAAGCGCGAGCCAAGAACCTGGTTCCACCCTTTGTCTATGAAAAGGCGGATTCCTTTGCCCTCTGCCCAAAATGTGGCCGCGTTTTCTGGAAGGGCACGCACTTCCGCGATATGGAAAAAAAGCTTTCTCGCTTTCTTAAGTCTTAAAGATGGTGGCAGCTGTATTCACAGGCTAATTTTATAGCCAAGCCTAAAAAAATTGTTGATTTTGAAGCAGAGGCTATATTAAAATCCAAAAACTCGGTCTGAAAATTTAAGGATTTTCTTTCCGAGCAATTTCAAAAAATAGGAGGCATTATGAAAAAAGCAGGAGCGGGGCTGTTAGTCTTTCTTTTTGCTTTAAGCACTTCTGTTATGGCTCAGTTAATTAATCCAGCCCAGAAAAAGGAAACTCAGGTAAAAAAATTGGAAGTAATAGAGCCCACCAGCATCAAACTTAATCAGACAGAAGTCTATGTCTTTTATAATCCCGGGATATTCGCCGACGCCAAGGAAGGCTACAAGTTGGTAGCCACAATACTGCCTGAGAATGCTACCAGTAAAGAAGTGGTCTGGGAATCAAGCGACCCGGCCATCGTGGAAGTGAGCAAGGACGGATATCTAACCCCGCTGAAATACGGTTCAGTTATGGTCACGGCCACGGCCAGGGCCAACGGAATTAAAGCTCAATGCCGGGTTTATGTGCAAAGAAGAAATGAGCCTTTTGGTAATACCTCAAGCCATCTGAACAACAGCGGATATCTGGCGGTGCAGAATGACTGGATTTACTTTGCCAACCCATCAGATAACATGAGCCTTTACAAGATGAAATTGGATGGAAGTGAGAGAAAGAAGTTAAGCCAGTATAGCGCTAAATACATCAATGTCATTGGTAATCAGGTCTATTATCAGGCTAACAATGCCTGGATTCATAAAATAGATATCTACGGTGAAAATACCAAGGTTCTCAACCCCAACCAGGTGGCCGTTTTTTTAATGGCTACGCCGAAAAAAATCTTTTACTTGTCCCTGGATCCAAACGGACGTTATGCTATCTATTATGTAGACCCGGAAGGAATGGAAAGGGGCATCATAGACTGGAACTGGCCTCGGCACATTGCCAAGATTTTTGGAGATGGAGACCGGTTTATTTTTTTTGATTCAACCCAAAGCCTTTATAGGCGATATAAATTAAACACCAGTCAGTGGTCCGAGCCAGATATAATTTATGAAAGCATTCTGAATGATTTCGTATTGGAGATGGTGCCCTCGGGGGTTCCAAATTCGGTTGATTATTTCACTTATGCTTATATCATTGACCCGGTGATGAACGCCATCAAGAAAGTTGGGCCAATCGCGGATAAAGAAAAGCGGAAAACTCAGGTTCTTTTTGCTTCTCCAAATCAGAGTGCCATAGAGAGGATAGCCGAGGCTGAAGAGTGGCTGTTTTACTGTAAGGGGAAGGACTTAAATAAAATTAAGAAGGACGGCTCTCAAAACCAGGTAATTTATAATAATTTACCTGAAGGAGAACATTTTATCTATCCGGTCAGAATCAGCAATCAGCCTAATGATTTGTGGATTTATGTTTATACGCAGGGTGGAGGCAAGTACAGCTTGTTCAAGATTCGGCAGAATGGGATGGACAGAATTCCTCTTTAAGAAAATATGTGTCTCGGGACGTTATTTTTTTCTGGCTGGATAAAAAACAGAATCTTCGCCTGGGCGTTTAGGTCTATCTAGGAAAAAACCACATAAGAAATAGAAAAATGCTGTCCTGATGATAATTCGCTAAACTTCCTGGCTACTTCAGAGATATTCCCCTTCTCCTCATAAGCCCTGATTATGGCTCTCCTGGCCAGTATCGGTGTACTTTTGCCAAGTTCATAGTAAGTAGGGTATATATTTTCTGTCATTGGTGTTTCCTCCTACTTTTGTTTAAAAGTTTCAACAAAATTTTTAAAGGAGGAAGCTCTCCTTTTTCAAGGACTAAGCTGAGAAAAGCCTTGGCTTCCTCCCGGTTGGCTTCAACGGA
>PNJE01000039.1 GCA_002877915.1 Candidatus Aminicenantota bacterium | reverse complement strand
TTCTGTAAGGCTAAGAACTCATAAAAATCAACCATCTTTTGAGCCATAGCCTCCCCTGAATGTTTATTAAAAACCAGATTATAAGCTTGCTCTGAGAGTTCGAGAGACAGGGCCCGATCAAGATAAAGCTTGATCACCGCCTGAGCCAGGGCTGCTGGATCATTAGGCGGCACTAAATAACCAGTTTCCCGGTGAATGAGAAGGTCGCTCCGGCCGGCGGCCATGACTCCGATTATCGGCACTTTCCAGACCATCGCTTCCAGTAAATAATCTTCGGGCAAAGAAAAAGCCCCAAAAATAAAAAGATCCAACGAGGAAAATATTTCTTCTCTTTTTTCCAGAAAGCCAAGATAAAAATAGAGATTGCTCATTTCTACCGGGAATTCGTGCCGCAATTGTTCAAGATGCAATTCTCCCTGCCCGAGAATCACTATTTTAACCTTGGGGGCCTGCTTTTCCAGAAGGCGAAAAGCTTCAAAATAGCTTCTCAAGGTTTTAAGATCGTCCAGAGGAGTAATCAATCCAACCACAACTCCATCGGCTGAAAAACCCAGTTCCTTAGATAACCAGTTTTTTTTCTGTCGGTCTTGATAGCGAGAAAAATCTATCCCCGGAGGAATTACTTCGATTCCGGCGACCGATAAATTATTTTTCAATAAAAATTTTTTCACCTCCTCAGAAGAGCAAATCAAACTGTCGAGAGATTTAAGATAATTGGCCGGAACTTTCTTAAGAAAATCAGACCGGGCGGAAGCCACCCTAACTGCAGTCCCAGCTTTCTGAGAAGCCTTAACACCAGAATTAAGGGCCAGTTCATCAAAAAAATGAATCAGGCTAATTCTATTTTTCTTCATTAGCCGGCAGAGTTTCCATGTAGATAGCCAGCGGCTGGAGCCATCAAGCTTATAACCAATTACTGGAAATCCCCAGAGTTTGGCCTGGTTATATAAATCGCTGCCAGGAGAAGTCAGAATAAAAAATCTGGTTTTCTTTTTTTTCAGTTCTTGGGCAATAAAAAAGATCTGTTTCAAATCCATCCCCTCCTGGGGATTACCGGCAGCCAGGCATAAACTCAATTTTCTCTCCTTTTTTCCAGATTTCTTTCAGCTTAGCAAATTTCAAAAACACTGAATAGGCCGACAAGGTCGAAATAACCAGGCCGGCAAAACCATCCAGAAAACCCAATTTTAACAGGTAAACATATAAAAATTTTGCGGCCGGCCAAAAAAAAAGATGGTCTAAGCGAGTTTTTTTCTTCCGGGCATAAAGCTCTTGAGCCCGACGCTCAGCTATTCGATTAATATGGATTACCTGCTCGGAAATAGAAGAAAAGCCCAGGTGTTCAACTGGAGATTTTAATTTTTTAGCTCTACCAGAAAAATCTAAAAAGATTCGATTCTTTTCTTTCTTCCAGCTCCCTTTCTCTTTCTGATAAAGACGAACTCGGTAGTCTGGATACCAGCCAGAATGCCGAATCCAGCGATAAATATAGAAGCTACGCCTGGGAATATAAAAGCCATCGACCTCAACAGATTGACTTCTTAGCTTTAGTAGCTCCAGCCTGAGCCTGGTCGATAGTCGCTCGTATGGTTCGAGAGATAAAATCCATTCATTGGCCGATGCTTTTTGACCAAGATTTTTCAAAAAGGCATAATCAGTAGAGGAATGTTTTATAATTTTATCGGTGAACTGAGTCGCAATTTTCCGAGTGCCATCAGTGCTGAGACTATCAACTACAACTATTTCGTCAGCAATACCCTCGAGAGACTCAAGACAGCCTTCAATCTTTTTTTCGTTATTATAAGTGACTACAACGGCGGAAATCTTCACGTTCAAATATTAACATAAGCTGGCTATAAGGCTCAACCGTTTCATTTTTGGCCGACCTCGGTCAGGCTGATTTTCCTTTTGTCCAGACTGGTACCCAAAGCCTTTTCCAGCCTGGCCAGGGCCAGGTTATAATCAACCAGAGCCTTTAATTCAGCCGACTGGGCGTTGGCTAATTTTTCTTGGGCTTGCAGAACAAAATAGTTAGTCGTAAGGCCTACGGCCAATTTTCTGCTTTCAGCTTCCAGCAATTTCTCGGCATATTCCCGGGCCACCCGGAAGGCCTCCACACTTTTGGCCAGGGTTTCAATATTTTTTACCGCCTCGCTGACTTCAAGCAGCGCTTGCTGCTCCAGGGCTTTCTGCTTAGCCTCAGCCTGGATTAACTCGGTTTGAGCTATCGCCAGGTTAGACCGGCTGGTAAAATAAGACACCGGAATAGTCAAAGTAAAATTAACCGTCCAGTTGTTATATAGAAATTTTAAAGAATCCCTCAAGGAATCACGCAGGCTGCCGGGAATTTTACCGACGATTATTCCGGAGAATGGATTATCATTTTGATAAAGGATTTGATCGCCCGAAATACCGGGACTCCAGTAAGAAACATTTAGATCGAGTTGGGGCAAAATCTGGTTTTGAGCAATCTCAAAATTAAACTTTTTATTCTCAATCGTCAGCTCATTGATTTGGAGATCGGGCCTGTTCTGGCGGGCTGTCTCCAGAGCCTGGTGAAGATCGATCTCGACCGGCTTAAATTCAGGTTTTTCAGTCGGATTTATTTTTATCGTTTGCAAATCCGCTCCGCTTCCGAGATTAAGAATAACTTTCAGCCGATTCTCAGCAATTCTGACATCCGCCTCGGCCTGGACAATTTCAGCCTCTCGTTGAGAAACGGCGGCTTGAACATTGAGGATTTCTATGGCC
Source organism: Candidatus Aminicenantota bacterium (assembly GCA_002877915.1). Lineage (GTDB taxonomy): Bacteria > Acidobacteriota > Aminicenantia > Aminicenantales > Saccharicenantaceae > Saccharicenans. Next base: position 17,316 of record PNJE01000039.1, on the reverse strand, counting down.
GCTTGCTGTCCCACTTCAATTTCTTTTTTCGTTTTGGTCAGTTCATTCCGAGCTAACTGGAGGGATTGTTGCTTAACTTTCAGGTTCTCCCTGGCCAGGACCAGATTCCAATAGGCTTCCTCCACCTGGTAAATAGTATCGAGCACCTGGCTTTTAAGCTGGGCTTCAGAAATTTCATAATTATGGCGGGCGACAATAATTTCCTTCCTGGCCACCTTCGGCCCAAAATTTCGAAGTAGCGGCTGAACAAAGCTAAATCGCAACTGAGTGTTGTAATAGGGGTTAAAAAGCTGGAACATCTGGTTAGTATTGGTGGTGTAATTGCTCAGGCCGACCGAAAAAGTCCCACCCAGCGGAATCTTTTGAGAAAGAGTGGCTTCATAGGATTCCATCGTGGTGATATATGTTCCTGTCGCCTGAATCCACCAGGTTGATGGCTGCTCGTTGCGGCTGCTGCCATAGCTGAATTGAAAACTTGGCAGGAAAACTTCTTTGGCTAAAGAAACAGACTGGCTGGCTTCGTCTCTGGAATAAACTTCAGCCACTAAATTCAAATTTTGCTTTAAAGCTTTGAAAATGGCTTCTTCCAATCCGAGTGATATTTCGCGGGTTTGAATTTCCTGGGATAACAGGTGGCCATTAAAAAATAGAAACAAAATAGTTAAGATAAAAGCGTGGAAGCTTTTTCTTTCGTTTCGCACCTCAGTCCTCCTAATATTGTTCCCACGTTAATCTTCTATAAGTTTAACAAATTGACTCTTCTTTAAGCAAACTATAATCTTTTCGGCTCGCCTTTCTACCTATTTATAATACGTCTGTAAAAGGCAAAAGTTATAAGAGATTATCAGGCTTATCATTAGAAAAGACTGCCCGGGCTAAATTATTTTCTCATTAAAATTTACCCAGAGAAAAAACAGGAAAATTATTATCTTGGGTAGGCATCCAGATCTAAGTCCAGGGTAATATCAGGAGTCTGCTGGTACTTTTTCCAGGCAAGAGCTCCAACCATTCCGGCATTATCAGTACAGAGGCGAGGCGAGGGAATATAAGCTGGCAACTGATTCTGGCGAGCTATTTCCGAGAACCTCAGGCGCAGCCTTTTATTCCTGGCTACTCCGCCACAGAGAACAAGAGAGCGAGGTTCGAATTTCTCCATCGCCCGAGTAAGATTTTCCAGAAGAGACTTGACCACTATTTCTTCGAAGCTGGCCAGAAAGTCACTCAGGGCTGGGTGTTCTTTATTTAAATTATTTTCCTTTATGATTTTTAAAGCGGCCGTCTTCAAGCCAGAAAAGCTAAAATCATAGCCCGAAGTTTTAAGCCTGGGAACAGAAAAATGAAAACGAGAGCTGTTGCCGCCCTCGGCGAGTTTTTCAATGATGGGACCACCTGGGTAACCCAGACCAAGAAATTTGGCGATTTTATCCAGTCCTTCTCCAGCAGCATCATCACGGGTCTTACCAAGAAGCTCATAATTTAAAGGTCTTTTAAGAAAATAAAGAGAAGTATGGCCCCCCGAAACTAAAAGAGCCAGAACGGGAAATTCTATTTGCGGATTTTCCAGAAAGGCAGCTTCAATGTGAGCCTGGAGGTGATCGACCCCAATGAGCGGCTTTCTAAAATAATAAGCTAAACCTTTCGTCAGGGTCAGCCCAACCAACAAAGAGCCAATTAATCCCGGTCCCTGGGTGACAGCGAAAAGGTCAATCTCTTCCAGGCTAACTCCGGCCTGGGAAAGACTCTCGCCTACCACATAATCAATAGACCTGATGTGCTGACGGGAAGCCAGCTCCGGCACCACTCCACCGTAAGGAGAATGAATCTCATCTTGAGACAGGATAATATTGCTTAAAATATTACCTGGCTCCAGCACAGCGGCGGAAGTTTCATCACAGGAAGTTTCTACCGCCAAAAGCAAGCGGGGCTTTTTCCTGCCCATTTCTTCTCCATAATTTTAGATTAAGCTAACATTTTATAACAAGATAACTAACCTGGCTACTAATCGCCATTAACCGCCCGCTTCTCCCTCAAAAAAGGAAAGTCAGATGTTCCCGCTTTTTAAGCTTATTTATTTTTCAAAAAATAAAGGTGCGGCTGATGGTATTTAAGAATTGGCTTTAAATAAGCGGCGCCGTCAATTGCTTATTTCCGCCAGATAATTCAATCAAATTTTCAACCTTAAAATATTTTGCTCATAAGGAGGTTTGATAATTCCCCGCTCGGTAATAATAGCAGTAACTAAATTTCCCGGAGTAACATCAAAAGCCGGGTTCTTTACCGGAATCTCAGGCAAAGTGATGAAAGAAGACCTGACTTTCCTAACCTCATCTGGATTTCGCTCTTCAATGGGAATTTCATTCCCTGATTTTAGATTAAAATCAAAAGTGCTCAGGGGGGCAGCCACATAGAAAGGAATGTTATTTTCCTTAGCCAGCACCGCCAGGGAATAGGTCCCAATTTTGTTAGCTGTATCACCGTTAAGGGCAATGCGGTCGGCCCCGACCAACACTAAAGAAACTTCGCCTCTATGCATCAACCAGCCGGCCATATTATCGGTAATCAGGGTTACCGGAATTCCATCCCGGTTCAACTCCCAGCAGGTTAATCGAGCTCCCTGAAGAAAAGGCCTGGTTTCATCAGCCAGAACCTTTACTTTTTTCTCCCTAGCCACGGCTGACCTGATTACTCCGAGGGCTGTTCCATAGCCGGCTGTGGCCAGACCACCGGCATTGCAGTGAGTCAAAATGGTAGCTCCGGAAGGCACCAATTCCTGACCATTATCCCCAATTTTCTTGTTTATCGCCAGGTCTTCTTCTTCCATCGCCCTGGCTTCAGCTAAAAGAACTTCTTTTAGCTTCTCCAGGCCATCAGGTCGGTTCTCTTCATAAACTTTTTTCATCCGCTCAAGAGCCCAAAAGAGATTCCGAGCTGTAGGCCTTGTCCGCCACAGGCGTTGGTAGTAGGAAGAAAATTCTCTATCGAGCCTTTCTTCTGAGCGTAGTTTAGCGATTCCCAGGGCTATTCCATAGGCCGCCGCTAAGCCGATAGCTGGAGCTCCTCGGATAACCATTTTTTCAATGGCCGCAGCTACCTGTTCCACTGTTCGGCAAATCACATATTCTTCTTTCCAGGGCAATTTTCTCTGATCAATCATAACCAAAGATTCATTTTCCCAACTGATGGTCGGTCGCATCACTCCCTCCTCTTCCAGGTGGGGGTGGTTTCATCCAGCCATTTCCATTTCTTTATCCAGGAGTTATAGATTGATGAAAAGGACTTCCATTCCTCAGGAGAAAGTTCATTTTTCAATTGCCGATAACAGAAAATAATCTGGTTATCATTATCCCTGGAAATTTTTTCCGTAGGAAGGCCAAGCTCGGTAGCCATAACTGCTTCCTCAAAACTATCCCGGTATTTTTTTTGATAACCAAGAACTTGAGCTAAAAGATAATGATAATAGCCAATAGCCAGATTTTCAGATAGGGGCTTCTCAATTATTTTTAAACACTCATTGAGGAGCTTGTCTTTCTGAGCCGGGCTAGCCTCAGCAATTAATTTTAGCTTAGAGTCAATGAGCCGGCTGACCGCAGCCATAACCACCGGCGAGAATTTGCCTTTTTCGGCCAGAGAAGAATAAAGCCGGGCCGAAGCTTCATCCATTCGCTGCTTTTCCAGAGAAAGGGCCAGCCCGTAAAGTCCGACTTCTGTCGCCCAGGTCTCAGCCCGGTCATCCCCCAAGGAAGCAGCCAGGCGAAAGCTTTCTTCAGCTTCATCCCAACGGTTGAGGTTTACTTCATTTAAACCTCTAAGAAGATAAGCCTGAGACGACGGCTTTTTTTTAATTTCCCGGTTGGCTTCCTCCAAACTTTTTTTGTAAAATGAAACGGCTTCCTCCTCCTGGTAAGCTTTATTTAAGGCTTCCGCCCGGGTAAAGTCCACCTTGGCTTTCTGCAGCGAAGAACTGCAGCCAGAAAAAATTAGAAAAATAGAAATCAACAAAATAAAGGAAAAAAGCTTCGGCCAGAATGATCCCAGTTTCGCTTGAGTTTTCTTTAATCTTATTTTCACTTTTCCCCCTTATTTTTTTAATTGTTCGAGAGTCTTTTTTATTTCCGCTCTGACGTCGGCTTTGTTGAGCAGATCCCATCCTAAGCTGAGAAATTCCTGGCCTATTTTCCCCAGCTCATTCCAGAATTGAGGCTGGCTTCCGGCCACCATTATTTCCGAGAGAGCCTGATTCAGCCGGAAATCAAAATCATTTACTAACCCTCGATAATTTCCCTGTTCCAGTTCCCTGGAAAATAACTTTTCTAGAAAAGGATCTTGAAGTCCAATAACCGGGTAAAGAACTTCAAAATCCAGCCGCAAACTCATCATATTATTCTCGGCCAACTCCTTAGCATAAGCCGCCTTGAGCCGCTCATTGGAATTAAAAAAGTCCAGAATAAATTCGTTGGATTTACTTTTCAGGATATCTGGCTCTAACCAGACTTCAAGCTCCAGCACCTTGGCCTGGAAATTAAATTGACGATCGAAAGCCCAGATTAAAGAAGCATAAAGAATCGGAAAGAAAGATAGGGAATCCAAAGGCAAGAAATATTGAAGAATTTTTACTGACTGCTGTAAAAAAGTAACCAGCTTATTTTCTTCCATCCTGCCACTCCTTTTGTTCAGGTTTCGGAAATTATCATTCCTGTTATCCTGATTTATTTCAAGAGCTTCTATTATAAGTGAAAAAACTATTTAACTTCCAGAATAGCCAGAAATGCTTCCTGAGGAATATCAACCCGGCCAACTCTCTTCATCCGTTTCTTGCCTTCTTTCTGTTTTTCCAGCAGCTTCATCTTGCGGGTGTAATCGCCACCATAAAGTTTCGCCAGAACATCTTTGCGAAAAGGCTTGATTGTTTCCCGGGCAATAACTCTTTTGCCGATAGCTGCCTGGATTATTACCTCAAATTGTTGCCGGGGAATGGTCCGCCTGAGCTTTTCCACCAGTGCCCGCCCAACGTAATAAGCTTTGTCCTTATGAACAATAACCGAAAGGGCATCCACCTCTTCGTAATTGACCAGAATATCCAGTCTTACCAGCGGTGCCGGTCGATATCCAGCCAGTTCATAATCCATCGAAGCATAACCCTGAGAAAGGGACTTGAGCTGGTTATAAAAATCAAAGACTACCTCATTTAACGGAATAAGATAATCAAGCAAGATCCGGTTGGTGGAAATATATTCCATTCTTTTTTGTTCTCCGCGCCGTTCATCCAGGAGCTGGAGGAGATTTCCGAGGTAGCGCTCAGGAGTAAGTATAAGCGCCTGGATAATCGGTTCTTCCAGATATTCAATGAACTGAGGTTCGGGAAGTTCGGAAGGATTATGAACTTCAAGTATCTCTCCCTTGGTAGTCTTAACTCGGTAACTGACACTGGGGGCGGTAGTAATGAGACTGAGATTGAATTCTCTTTCCAATCTTTCCTGGATTATTTCCCGGTGAAGAAGCCCCAGAAAGCCAGCCCGGAAGCCAAAGCCCAGAGCCGGGGAATGCTCCGGTTCAAAGTGAAAAGAAGCATCATTCAGTCTCAATTTTTCCAGGGCATCGCGCAAATCATCAACACTACTTTCCCCAGAAGGATAAAGACCACAAAAAACCATCGGCTTGGCTTCTTTGAAGCCAGGAAGAGGTCTTTCGGTCGGCTGATTTTTGTGGGTAATCGTCTCACCAATCCGGGCGTGAGCCAGATTTTTGATGTTAGCAATTAGATAACCAACTTCACCGGTTTCCAGGCGGTCAATTTTAATTGGCTTGGGAGTAAGATATCCTATTTCCTCGGCTTCATATTCAGCTCCATTGGACATTAAGAGTATCTTATCCCCGGTTTTGAGCTGGCCATCAATTATTCTTACCAGAACGACAACTCCTCGATAAGGGTCAAACCAGGAATCAAAAAGAAGAGCTTTAAGCGGACCCTGGGAATTTCCTTTTGGAGGCGGGATTCTTTCGACTATACTTTCCAGAACTTTTTCTACTCCCGTGCCTTTCTTAGCTGAAACCAGCAGGGCTTCATCCCTTTTCAAGCCAACAATATGTTCTAACTGCTCGAGAGTCATCTCGACGTCAGCCTGGGGAAGGTCAATTTTATTTATTACCGGAATTATCACCAGATCATTCTGGACAGCCAGATAGGCATTGGCCAGGGTCTGGGCTTCGACTCCCTGGGAAGCATCTATTACCAGAATAGCTCCCTCGCAAGCTGCCAGGCTGCGGGAAACTTCATAAGAAAAATCCACGTGACCCGGGGTATCGATAAGATTCAGAATATATTCATCCCCAGAATGGCTTTTATACCTTAGCCGAGCCGTCTGAGCTTTAATGGTTATGCCCCTTTCCCTTTCCAGTTCCATAGTGTCGAGAACTTGTTCTTTCAATTCGCGCGGGGAAAGAGCTCCGGTCAATTCAATAAAGCGGTCAGCCAGGGTACTTTTACCATGGTCTACATGAGCAATAATAGAAAAGTTACGTATTCTTTCCTGCATGTTTCACACCAGTTTGTAACCTGCCGGGCAGAAAAAATTAAATCTATTAACCAGATTTAAAAAGGCCTAAATTAAAAACTGATGATTTATTTTAATCTAAAAAAGAATCACTGACAACTGAGCCGGCTCGACGATAAAAGGCCAACTTTTCAAGTTAAATAGCCTTTGGCTTGACTTCAGCTGAGACCAAGAGCTCAATAAGCAGCCCGATGGCCAAAAATAGAAAATTAGCGAGCCAGCTTGATCCTTATTGAATTATCCTCATAGACGGGAAATCTCCTTTCCGGGCTTTCAGCCAAAAGGGTGATAGATAAGGTTCAAGGATTATAATCGCTGGGTTAATGGATAGGAGAACTTTTTGACCTGGCCTTCAACATTTCTACGCCGGTAATTACTTTTCTTGACTTTTATGGAGGCTTAGAGTAATTTTAAATTGAAAACGGAGATAAGCTGATTAACAGCCAGTTATCTCCGAAAGGAGGATGTAATGTTTGGTTCACTCGGAGCTCCTGAACTATTATTGATCCTGCTGATCGTGGTGATAATTTTCGGCGCCAGAAAACTGCCAGAACTTGGTAAATCCCTTGGAGAAGGCATCAGGAATTTTAAGAAAGCTGTCAGTAGCGGGAAAGAAGAACCTCATTCCGATAATAATCCCAAGCCACCGGCTACCAATTGAAATAAGGCTTTCGCTTAAGAATGCCCGAGAAGTATTTTGCCGGATTTGATTTAGGCGGAACCCAGCTAAAGTATGGCTTAATAGATCAAAAGGGTAGCCTGGTTTTCAAAAACAAGGTTCCCAGCCCCCCAGATATAAAACAGCTTCTTATCCTCATCAAGTCATTATGGGAAGAGCTTTCTTTAAAATATTTAGGGAAAATCCAATCAGCCGGCTTTGGTTTTGCCGGATTTTATAGCAACAAGAAGAAAAGAATCCTTCGGTCTCCAAACTATCCAGCCCTGAATGATTTTCCCATTTTCCCGGCTCTAAAAAAAATTATTCCAGTCCCTTTTTCCATCCACAATGACGCCAACCTGGCGGCTTACGGCGAATACCTGTACGGAAGCGGACAGGGAGCTCAAAGCTTAGTTTTTTTGACCATCGGGACCGGTGTCGGTTCAGGAATTATCTTGAACGGCGAGCTCTGGTCCGGCAAGTGTGGGTTTGCCGGAGAGCTCGGTCACATTACCGTCAATCCAGAAGGACTTCACTGTAACTGCGGTAACATCGGTTGCCTCGAAACTGAAGTCTCAGCGCCAGCCCTGGTGCGCAATTACCTAAATTTTTCCGGCAAAAATGAAATTATAACCGCCAAAGATGTTTATTTAAGAGCTATAGATGGCGACCAGGCTGCCCAGCGGAGTTTTGAGCGCTGTGGCTATTATCTCGGTATCGGGCTGGGCATAGTGATCAACTTTTTGAACCCAGAAAAAATTATCCTGGGAGGCGGAGTGATGGATTCCGGCCGATGGCTGCTGCAGCCGACCATAAACGAAGCCAAAAAAAGATCGATCCCGGTGATCTATGGTTGCTGCCAGATAAAAAAATCCTCCCTGGGAAACGAGGCTGGGCTGATTGGAGCAGCCGCCTGGGCCAGAAAGCAGCTCCAGCGGTCAAAATAAGCCAGGCCGTTAAAACCGGGAAACTATTTACCCCTTCAAAAAGTTTTATTAATTTGATATAAAAACTGGTGAAAAATTATATAATGTTTATCTTATTTCAGGCCCAGAACTGATTGTTTAAAAGGAGCTTATTTTTGAAGCTGACAGCTGTAGCTTTTTTGTAGTTAAAGGAGGAATTGGTGTCTAAGCTAAAAAATAAATTAATTTTAATCTTATTGCCACTTTTTCTGGCTTTCTCTTTTTCGATGTTCCCCTCCGATGTTAGCGCCTCAGTTAAATTAACCGGAAGCCTGAAAGGGAAGGTGACCGATAAACAGGGCAAGCCAATCAATGGAGCTTATCTTTATATTACCTCGCCTAAGTTGGTGGGAATAAATTATTTTTTGACCATGAAATCAGGCTTTTATCATTTTATGGATTTGCCAGCCGGCAATTATAAGCTGACCATCGAAGCTCCTGGATATATAACGGCGATAATTAATGGAATAATCATAGAAACAGGAAAAACGATTGACCTTCCCATCACCCTGGAGCCTTCAGAAAAAGAGGAGGAAAAAATACTTTTAATTCCCTTGCCCCTCCTCGATCGGGAAAATCCCAAATTATCTTTCGTAATTGATCGAGACCTCCTCACCCATACCCCCAGGCCCAAAGATCTGGCCAGTCTGATTAACCTGGCCCCAGGCGTCAGCCCGGAAAATCCTCCTTATGATTTATCATCTTCAATAAATGGGTCAAGGGTAAGTGACAACGTTCTGGTGGTCTCCGGAAATGAAGCTAATAACCCTCTTACCCAACTTATGCTTAAGAACATTAACGTTGATTGGATTGAGGAAGTTGAGGTAGAGGCCGCCGGGCGTCCAGTCGAAAATTATAATTCCCCAGGAGCCTTAATAAATGTAATTACCAGGCAGGGCGGTAACGATTCTTTTGGAGAATTTAGTTTATTTGCTACCGGTGGAAACCTTTCTCAAAGTCTTTGGAGCCAGTCCGATCTCGAGCGGATGGCCAAGCCCCCAGTAATTAAAGATAAATATTTCCTCGATTCTTCTTTAAGTTTTGGCGGCGCCATATTGCCCGACCGGATATGGTATTTCGCTAATTTCCGATTCAATCAGAGGGCTCAAAGTACTCCATTCTCTCCCTGGCGAGATCCCTCCAACATCCCCTACCCAATGTATAGCTGGAAGGCTAAGGATTCTTATTCCCTGCTCCATCTAACTTCCCAGGTAATGCCGGGCATTAAAGCTTCTTTGTTATTTAGCTTTGGTAATGACCGACAAAATGTCGATCCAACTTTCATCTCTCCTACCACTCCCCAGGTGGCCACAGTAAATATTAACGGCGAGAATACATTCCTGCTTAATGTTTTTGGCAACTACACTCTCGACCAGGAAACTTTCCTCAATATGTTCTTCTTTTACACCAAAAATAAGCTGCCTCGTCGTTTGATGTCAGAGGCAGAGAACCAGCCACGCTACGTTGACTTAGGAACAAATTATTCGTGGGGAAGCGGACCCTATAACGATGATTCCACTGGCAATAATTTTTGGGTTGGGCTTTCCGCTACCAGGTTCCAGAATTTTTTAAATCTGACTCACGAATTGACTGCTGGTGCCGAATACCAAAGCTCGGATTCTGGCCATTCTGTCTGGAAGCAGAACAACTTAATCCATTATTATCTCTTTGGTAACCCTTACTATTACGGCCAGGGCTTATCACCAGAATCTGGAAACCTGGTAGGAAAAGGGTTGGTCGGTTTTTACTTGGTTAGTAAATCTCAGGGCAGTCTGGTTCAAAAGTCTGCCTCCCACCGCTTGATTTTATTCGCCCAGGATAATTTTTCACCAGTGAAAAGAATTCATCTTTCCCTCGGCCTCCGGTTCGAAAGAACTCAGGCCGGGCTGTCGAGCTTAAATCATGGCGACAGCGGTAATTCCACCTCCATAGCTTTAGGCAATGCTCTAATCAAGCCCATTTTTGGAGTTAATCCTTATGCCGCTTCTTATTATCAGGGCTGGGATAATATGATTATCTGGAACACCCTTTCGCCGCGGCTTGGCCTGGTTATAGACCTGTTTGGTCAGGGGAAGAGCTTAATAAAAGCTTCTTACAACCAATATCCAGAAAATCTGGCTTTAAGTTACCTGATGAATCTCTCACCAGCCTGGCCGGGAGGATACCATCTTTTCTACTGGTATGATGAAAATGGGAATGGTTCAGCTGACTCGAGCGATACTTATGAACTATATCCCGAAGATTATCGAATTCACCAAAACGATTATTTTCGAAAGCGGAAAGCTCCCGGACTTAAATCCCCTTATACTGACGAATGGTTCACTTCTTTTGAACAACAGCTGACCGAAAATCTGACCTTTTCCTTGAGCTACATTTCCAGAGTTAATAAAAATCTGATCCAGGACGTCCTTTATGATCCAGATTCTAATCAGGAATGGTATCAGGCAAACAGCGGCAACAATTGGTGGATTCCTTTTACTACCACTGTTCCGGGAAATGGGGCCTATGGTGATAAAACTGTAACTGTCTATTTCCCTTCAGCCAGTGCTCCTTCTTTCTTTACCCGATTAGATAATATCAAAACCCTGAAACAGCAATACCGGGGCTGGCAACTGGCTATCAGAAAGAGAATGTCCAGGCGCTGGCAATTTTATGCTTCCGCTACCTGGAGCCGGGCCTGCGGCAATTTCGGCTTGGGGAGCTTAGCTTCAGCCGGCCTGACCCAGGTAGCCAATTCGCCTAACTCGCTGGTCAATGTCCCCACTTCTTCTCGCCTTGATCTTGACCGGCCATTTTCCTTCCGGGTAATGGGTACTTACCAGATGTTCAAGGATATCTACCTGAGCGCCTATTTCTATGGATATAGCGGAACACCCTGGGCCCGAACCGTGACCATAGTTGCTCCTCAAAGCTGGTTGGGAGAGCACCAAGCCCAGAATTTGCCCGCTACTGTCTACTTGGAACAGCCAGGAACCAGGCGGTTACCTTCCTTCCAGAGCCTGGATCTAAGACTGGAAAAAAGCTTCCGACTCGGTCAGAGTACTTCTCTACAAGTTTATTTTGACCTCTTGAATCTTCTGGGCAAGAAGTACGGGATAGAAGATCTTAATGACGGTGGCTACTGGTATCCTCAGGGAGAAGGAAACTCTACCGGAATAAGAATCTTCAACCCCAATTATCAAAAAATATTGGCCCTGTACGGCAACAGAACTGCCCAGCTCAATTTCACCCTGCGCTTTTAATTTTTAGTTTTTAATTTTTTATATATTCATATTCAATCGACTCGAAGTTATTGCTTTCCCTAAGAGCTATCATTTAATTCTTCAGCTGAGATAAGCCCGTCTCTGAATTAAAGCGGCAATAGATGACCGCTCACTCGCTTACTAAATTATAGGCATTACAATTTTAGGTTTATCCGACGCTCTTGCGTGCCCTTATTTGAGTAGCAAGAATATGGGGGAGAGGCTAAGCCTAAACAGTGAATTACGAAAGGACTAAGCTATAGGAATTTCAATGAGATACATAAATTGTTGTCCAGCCTCCTTTATCCAGATTTAATAGGGGAGGCCAGGCTGCCTCAATGAGAATATTTATTTTTATCTTTCCCCAATAAACCCGGAAGAACCCAATTTCATATTCATTATAAAATCAAAGGCTAATCTCCATAACTTTTTTCAATTCTTTCCCGCCAGCTTTTTGCTTCAGGCTGGAATAAAGAAGATATTGCCCAGCTGGGGGCACCGAATATTGTCCTTCGGGAAGCTTGATTTCCACCTTCATAGAAAATTTTTTGCCCTTTATTGCATTGAATTCATCTTCATCTTTAAAGCTCAAAGGAATGGTTTTCTCCCCCTGCCAGACTAATTTTCCCTTCTTGTCTTTGATTTCAACTGTCAGGTAAAGTTCCGTTTTCAAGCTGGCATCATCTTGGGTTTCAAACCAGATCTCGTTGTAATTCATGCTGAAGACAAGGGTGATAAAGAGACTTCCAGCTGTTCGCCGGCTGGGAAACATTTTTAAATTATAATCAAAAAGACTCCTTTCCTCGGTTATAGTATTCTGAAAATAGCTCTGGGCCAGATTCAGGTCTTGCAGGTGCTCTAAATTTATAGCCGAAAGAACATAATTTCCCGAGCAATGTTCATCAATGAAGATTACCGGGAAACTGCCATAATACCAGACCTCACGGCAAAATCCGGAGGCTTCCATGGGAAAAGTTTCTCGTTCAGTCGGCGGTCCAAAAAGAATGTAAATGCGTCCCCGGTCGGTCAGCCAGCCTGGCCGACCTTCACCCAGAAACATCTGATTGGCCTGCTTGATCCGGCGATAATATTCATCCTTAAACTCATTCTCTTCTGTGTCCGGATCCGGGTCACGCCTCTTCCAAAAATCCTCCTTAAATTGCTCCCTTTCTGATTCGGGCAATTCCAGGAAAATTTTTCTTTCTTCCGGCGTTATTATATAACGAACCTCAGACAGCCACTCGGCATCTTTGGCCTTGAGCTTTTTCTCCAGCCGGCTCAAGGTGCAGGATTGAAACAAAAAGACCAGAGAAACCAAAAATATAAAAGTTAAAGTTAAAAATATTTTTTTTCTCATTTCATCCCTTCTTATCTCTTAAATTACCGCTAATCGTTCGATAAATCAAACCAGATAAGATTTAATAAGCTTATTCTTGATTTCCTGAAAATCATCGGGGGTAATCTGGCTCCAAAAATAGGGGAAAACCAATTTGTTATGAAGGAGAGGATCCCCATCGGGTGGAAGTTTTCCAGCTGACACCAGAGCTTCAAAGTCTCTGGTGCCTGGTACCGGAGAAAAATAGGCTAAGCGAGGCCGGGCTCCTAACTTCTGGACAAATTCAATACTTTCCATCACCTGGGTTTTATTTTGCTGTGGAAGTCCAACCAGGAGGTACACAGATATTTCGGAACGAAGATAACCGGCTTCTTCCAAGTTGTTTAAAGCTTTTTCTAAGTCTTCCGGACTGACTTTTGGGCCGGTCTGAGCTAAAAGATTGGAGTCGGCTGTTTCCAGACTCAGAAAAAGAGAAGAAAAGCCAGCTCTTTTCAATAGCTGAGCCAGGTCTCTATCAATTTCCTTAGGATGAAGACCATTAGGGGTATGAAATTTTAATCCGGTATTTAAAGGGATAATAGCCTCCAGGATTTTTTTGAGATGACTTTCCTTATTTATCAGAAGGGCATCATCATAAAAAGCAACCTGGCGAGGATTTAGATATTGCTGGAAATAAACGATTTCCGAGATAACTTTTTCTGGCGCTCGTGGTTCAAATTTAGGGCAGAGAAGGCGGCTGGCACAATAGCTGCAGTTAAAAGGACAACCGCGAGAGGTCATAAAGCAGACGACCTCGTTGTCCTTATAGAGTTCATAAGCCGGGGAAGGCAGGGAATCAAAGCTCGGAAAGGAAATATGCTTCTCTCTTTCTTTAATAAAACCAGTCCCCACTATTTCTTCCAGAACTTTAAGAATTTGGTTTTCTCCCGGTCCCTTTATAATTAGGTCAGCACCGGAGTGACGTTGGGCATGATCTGAGCAGAGGGAAGCATAAATACCCCCCAGAATTATCGGCACCCGACCAAATTTTTTTCTCAGAAGCTCAATGGCCGCCTGGACGCCAGGATACCAATAGGTCATAGTACAGGTGATAAGAACAGCTTCTGGTGGAGAGGGTAACCTATTCAGCCATTCCTCCACCTGGGACCAGGGCAAGCCATAACGTGAAAACTTACGCGGAATCGGGCGAAATAAATCGGGCTTAGTCACTTCTTCCTTGTAGAAAGAGCTCCGCCCGTCAGGGCGAACTCGCCGCTTGAAATTATAATTAGGAGCTATCTGCCTGCTGTCAAGACAATCAAGAAAATCCAGTTCGAAAGTGGTATATTTTTTAATGATTGAAGCTAAGTAAAGAAGTCCCAATGGCTTCAGCCAGAAATCGCAGGCGGTAAAATCGTAAATCCAGGGATTAACAAGCAAAAGACGTTTTTTTTCAGGCATTAAAAAAAATAAGTGGTGCGGAAGGTGGGACTCGAACCCACACGGCCTTTCGGCCATAAACTCCTGAGGCTTACGCGTCTACCGATTCCGCCACTTCCGCAACCCAACGCGTAAAAAGCGAAAATATTATATAGATTAAATAGCTGGCTGTAAAGATAGCTACTGGGCTAAACGATCTGAATGTGCTAATCAGATTAACCCGGGGCAGATTTTGGCGCTTTGAATTTTTTTAAGGCCCTGGTTCCCTTTAATTCACCTCAGGAGGAGCTGAATAAAGGAGCTAATCGAGATATTGGTTAGCCATTGGCACTCCCCAAAGCCCGAAGATTTTTTGTTACGTTTTTACTGAAAGAACAGAGTTGCATTAAATAACTACAAAGCTTATTATAAAAAGGGTTTTTTGCCAGCTCCAGTTTTTAAGCCCATAAATAATGATAATACAAAAAATAAAATACTTGTTTCCCCATCACCGTGCCTATCCTGAACAGGCCAGTTTTCTTCGCCGGGCGATGGCCTTTGGGGTCGATGTCCTGATTATTGGGATTATTTCCTCAATTGCTTATAGCGGATACTCGGAAATAAAAGCCTGGCTTCACCGAAAGCCTTCTCCCACCTCGAAAATTATTCAGGAAGCTCGAACGGGGAGCAAATTAACTCTGGACCTTAATAAAGGAGCTTATACCGAAACCAATAAAGAAGATAACGAGCTGAAAAGCCAATATCTCAAAATATTGAAAGAAAAATTAACCCCCGAAGAATACGATAAAGCTCTTGCTTTGACTGAAGAAGAAATCCTCAAGAAATATTGGCCTGAAATCAGTCCCAATTTATCAGAAATCATCAAAGAAAATGCTTCGAAGGAAATACTAAAGACCGCCGCCAAAAAAGAAGAAAATCAGGCCTATAAGATAATAAAAGAATACATCATTACCCTTCTGTATTTCGTGTTATTTTTTAGAATAACAGGGCAGACACCAGGCAAAAAGCTTTTCCGGTTAAAAGTAATCGACCTGAGTGGGAAGCCCCGCCTGGATTGGTACCAATGCTTCGAAAGAGCCCACGGATATGTTTGCTCGGGATTATTTGCCTCGCTGGGTTTTTGGCAAGTTCTTTGGCATAAGCAGGGTTTAACCCTGCATGACAAAATTGCTGATACCACGGTAATCCAGCTTCCGAAAAAACCAAAAAAGAAAAAACTAAAAAGAAAGAAATCCAAAGAAAAGCTGGAAGAAAAATAGCCCCTGGTAATTTATCAATCGTTTAACCCAGGAGAGAAAAAGCATTTAATTTTTTGGCTAAAACTTTTCCCTGGCCATTGCGGAGAAATTAATCAAAGTAATTATAGATGTTCATTAAAAGTTAAGGACTTTTCCTCGGTTAGTCCCGGATAAAATGATTCTGCTTGACAAAGTTGACGGTTCAGCTTAACTTTTAATTGGTGGCTTTAATAAGAGCCGAAATCCCGAGTGTCTTCAAAAAATGCCTTAAGGTATATCTATTAAAGCTATACCTATCAAGAACTCTTATCAATTTTTTCTTTGATCACAATTAAAATTCTCATATAAGGAGGTCCTATGAAACTTTCCAGCCCTCTTCAAATTGAAACCCTGGCCCGGCTCAAAACCCATCCTTTTCAGGCTACCAGCTTTTATCTTAATACGGACAAAAGCCAGCAGCCTTTAAAAGCCATTCAGGCCGCTTCTAAAGCTTTGCTTAATAAGGCCAGGATGGAGCTGGAACAAAAAGATTTACCGAAGGAAATTAAAAAGTCTCTGAACGATGACTTGGAAAAAATTTCTCAATTTTGCGTTCAGAGGCTAAACTCCTGGAAAGGAGCCGGGGTAGCTCTTTTTTCTTGTTCGGGGCAGAATTTCTGGCAAGAACTGGAGCTTCCGCATGGACCAAGAAATAGGATGGTAATGGATTTTGATTTTTATACTCGGCCCCTTTCGGCGATTTTAGAAAAATTCAAAAAATTGTGCGCTTTTCTCATCAATCGGCGGGAAGCCCGCTGGTATGAAATTTACCTGGGTGAAATCAAGTTGCTCGATAGCCTGGCCTCCGATGTTCCCAAAAAAGTTAAAAAAGGTGGTTTTGAAGGTTATGAATCTAAAAGAATAGAAAGGCACATAGAAGCTCATTTAATGGAGCACTTCAAGAAATCGGCCCAGAGAACCTTTGAAATTCTCAAGCAGAATCATTTTGATTGGCTGCTGGTTGGCTGCGATGATCAGTTTTATTCCCAGCTTGAACCACTTTTCCATTCCTATGTTAAAGAAAAACTAAAAGGAAGGATTAAGGCCCGACCAGAAACGGAAGAATCTAAAGTGCTCAAAGAATGCTTGAAAATTGAAGAGAAATTTACCCAGGAAGAAGAAGAGGAGCTGGTAAAAAAGTTTGTTTCAGAGTTGGAAAGAGGCGGGAGAGCTGTTTCCGGTCTTTCTGATACCTTAAAAAAATTGAATTCCTATGAAATCCAGATGTTGCTAATAACCCATAATTTTTCCAAGCCAGGCAAGGTCTGTCCTCAATGCCATGCTCTTTTTTTAAATGATGAGGTCTGTCCGACCTGCCGGGTTAAGACTGAGTTGGCCAGTGATATCGTGGATGAAGCCATTGAACTGGCTCTAAATCAAAACATTCCTGTTTTTCAGATAAACTCCCCTTCCCGGCTCGAGCACTATGGAAATATTGGTGGATTTTTAAAATATAAGTCTGCAGTCTGAGCAGGCGGGTCAGTATTTTGGACAGTTGGGAGATTGGCCATCAGATAATAATAATCCTGGAAAAAGCTATTAATTGGGCCCAAGAGGATAATTAAACCTGGCGAGCGTCAGGGTGAAGCTTCCAATCTAATAAAAAAACAAAGCTATTAACTGAAAATATTCATTATTTTTTTCTACATAATATTTTATTTATATACCATATATTCCGTTACATTCCCTCAATTCGAGGCCAAGTTATATGTAATTTAAGCTAAATATGATCCCACTTAATTCATAATATCTCAAATCAAGCGGACAATATAATTTATTTTTGCACTTTTTTCATTGGAAAGCTTATCTTCTCAGCCGCCTCCCAGCTATTAACCTTCCTGGTGGCCACAATCATCTGGCCGCTGCGG
>PNJE01000093.1 GCA_002877915.1 Candidatus Aminicenantota bacterium | reverse complement strand
AAAAGTTTGGTGGCCAGCCCTCGCCCGCCGAGGTAAAGCAACACATCCTCCGCCTCGAGCGGCACAACTTCAATTTTCCCGGTGCTGAGGTCCACCTCCAGCACCCTGCCATGATATCCTTCTATGCTCATTTGCGCTTTGCCTTTCGAATTTTATTGCGTTTATTCTTCGCTCTTGATTAGCTTCTAAAATATCAGAAAGTTTGCCCGCTGACAATTATTGATACCATTATTCTCATTTTTTTAAGCGACAACCTGTTAAAAAAAATTTGTTGACAAACTGTTAAATTAGAAATTAATAATATTTGTAAAGATGGGTTGAGAACCAGCAGGTCAAAGATAATCTCTACAATTATTTCTTTGCGTTTTTCTTTAGTTCAGGTCAAGATTGGTTTGCCACCTGACCATGATATTTGAGCCATCTCTGGTGCTTGCCCGTTTCGCTGGTGTCCCAAGCATTCAGATGCAATTCAAACTACAAAATTATCATCAGAGGCTTCTTTATTAGGTTTTTCTGTTCTTTCCAGCCTTTCAACTTCAAAATATGCCCGATGAAGAATTTGTATGGATTTGAGAGCATCTTGATTTTTTACAATCAGATAAATGGCTACCTCGGAAGCCCCGCTGGAAAAAAATTCCAGGTTAATTTTTTCTCTGGCCAAAACCGAAAAGATTTTTTCTGCCACCCCGGGTGTTTCCCTGAGACCAGCTCCAACACAGGCGATGAGAGCCAGGTTGTGTTCCAAAGTCAATTTTTTAAAGGTCGGCTCCTTTAGCTCAATAAGTATCTGATAAGCTTTTTCGGCAGATGTTTTTGTTAGAATCAGGTTGATGCAGGTCTGGGAGGTTAGCACGCTTAGAATGTTGACATCTTTTTCTGATAATTTCGAACCAATTAGGCCAATAATTCCGGGCTTGTATCCTACGCCTGGCCCTTCTATCCTTAGCACCGAAATGTTTCTATTAATGGAAAAACTCTTGATAATTTTTTCGCTCCGAACAGATTTTAGGGTAATAATTGTTCCAGAGATTTTGGGCTGCTCATAATTTCTAATTTCCAAGGTAATTTTCCGGTCTGAAATTGGGTCCCAGATTTTTGGATGAAGCACCTTGGCTCCAAAATAGGAGAGTTCAGCAGCTTCATCCCGGCTGAGGACGGGGATCAACTTGGCTTGCGGAATGAGAGCCGGATCAGCCGTGAGAAAGCCGTTGACGTCTTTATAGGTAATTAAAACTTCAGCTTTGAGTCCCCTGGCTATAATGGCGGCACTGTAATCAGATCCATTTCGACCGAATAGAGCTACCTGGCCATTTTCTGCACAACCGAAATAGCCCGTGAAAACGGGGATGAAAGAACCGCCTTCGATCTCCTTTGAGATGCTGGGAAAATTTCTATCGAATTTTTCCAGGTTGACGCTAACTTCGTCGCCAGGGCGGTCGACAATGAGCCCGATGCGGTCACTTTCATAAACCCGTGATTTTAGCCCGATTTCTTCCAGCACAAAGGACATTAAGGAAGCAGAAAGACGTTCTCCATAACTAAGGACCCTGGCTTTCAAGCTGGGGCTTGTTTCACCCACCAGGTTTATTCCCTTGAGGAGGCGGTCAAGATCAGCAAAAAATCCGGAGAGCTTTTCTGAAGCCAGCCCAAATCTTTTAAGAGCTAAGAGTTCCGAGGCAATAATTAGGTGCTTTTGCCTCAGGTAATGAAGCGTCCCCTGATAGTTTTTCCCTTGTTCCAACGCCCGGTGGTAGGCATCAAGGAGAAGGTCGGTAACTCCCTGGACGGCAGAGACCACCACGGCTACTCTCTCTTTTTGCTCTTTTACGATGAGCGCGGCCTGGTGAATAGAAGAGCTATCTTTGAGACAGCTCCCGCCAAATTTCAGAACTCTGGTTATTTTGGGTTTAGCTTGATATCTTAAAAACTGTTTTGACATTTTTCCCTCCAGATCAATTTAGGTATCCAAGGGTTAAGGCCAGTTCTGCAGTCAACAAGCAATTTCCGGCAGCCCCTCGAACCAGGTTATTGCTTAAAGCAAAATAACGGAGTGAATTGTCAACCAGTCGCAATCGACCTAAACAGATGGCCATTCCCCGGGCTGTTTGAGGCCTTCCAGCCCACAAATCAAAGGCGGGTTGAGGACGATTTTCTTCGTCCAGAAGGATAAGGGGCTGTTTCGGGGCAGAAGGCAACGGGTGTTTGGCCAGCCCGGGGAAAGAAGCCATCTGCTGGATTATTTCCTCGATAGCAGGTACATTTTGAAATTCTACTTCTACATTCAGCAGATGACCGAATTTAACTGGTACGCGCACACAGGAAGCCAGCACTGGGAACGAATTATTTTTTACCTGCTTGTTATATAAAAAGCCCAAAATTTTAGCCGTTTCGCGAGCGATTTTCTCTTCCTCATCCTTGATGTATGGGATTAAGTTATTAGAAATTTCAAGGGCCCGAAGGCCAGAGAAACCGGCGCCAGAAATTGACTGAAAGGTAGTAACCCTGACTTTTTTAATTCCCCAGCTAAGAAGCGGCTTAAGAGTCAGGGTGAGACCTGCTACGCAGCAGTTGCTCCCAGCAACGATGAAGCCACCGTATTTTTCTTTCTGTAAATTAATTAAGGACAGGTGTTCTTGGTTGACCTCAGGGACGATTACCGGCACTTCTTCTAACATTCTGCAAGCAGAAGCATTGGTAAAAA
>PNJE01000022.1 GCA_002877915.1 Candidatus Aminicenantota bacterium | reverse complement strand
GGAAGAGACCAGTGAACATACCGGTGAGCACGGTGAATAAGCCGGCGACGAGAAGATAGCGGGTCAGGGTGACGGCCAGGGCGAAGCGCTCCCCGCTGAAGCCATAGGCGATGACGTGGACACAAGCTGGGGTGAAGATAAAGATGAGCAGGGATATAGCCAGGAAGATGCTGCCCCAGACGGTAAAGGCGGAGTTGACGAATCTTCGAGCCGCTTCGGCTGACTGCGATTTTTTTTCTAAATAATAAGGGATAACGAGCGTTCCAAAGCCTGAGGCGAAAAGGCCGAGAATAGATGAGGGGATGATTAGTGCCACCAGGAAGGCATCGGTGGTACCGGTGGCGCCGAAATATTTAGCCACCAGCACTTCGCGGAAAAAACCAAAGAACTTGCTGAAAAATGAAATGACGGCGATCAGCACCGCCGCTTGAGTCACCGTCTGGCGTTTGAGGACGCTCGGAATATCCATCCTTCCTTATCCCACCACCGTTATTAATCTAAATCTGAATTATTTTAAGGGAACTATTCTACCAAAAATTGGAGACGAAAACTATATTTCCGAGAAAATCAGGACACCTAAAAACGGGGGACACAATACTCATTTCAATATTTTTAGAGCAGGATCCAGGGAATGGCACAGACGTTTGCTGAAAGTTTCTTAATTTCACTCCCGTTGTAAATCACTATTCCACCAAATGGCTGTGTATTCCGATGTGCATATTATTCACGGTGCGAATAAATTTTATTCAGGAGCTGAATAAATTATAAAGGCTAAATAAATCAGGTTATTTCTTAATTTCCTTTTTGCTAATTCCAGCTTGCCTGAGGATCTCAAGTAAAGTCCCCTTGGGTAGGTCTTTCTTGTGGAATGGTACCACGACCCTTTTTCCTGTAGTGGGATTGTAATATAGACGATGGCTACCTTTTATCCTTTCTAAAACAAAGCCCTTCTTTTAGAGCAGGTCAATAATATCTGTCGGGGTAAGAGGTGGAAGCTTAGGCATTAGCCTTGACCGTTAGGGTATATTCCAACGCGTCATCTTCCGTAGGAATTTCTTCGTTATGTGCCTGCAAGCTCTCAATGTAGAGCTCGATTGCCTGCCGGGCCATTTTAATTGCTTCTTCTATTATTTCTCCATATGTTACGCAACCCGGCAAGGAAGGCACGGTTATAGTATAACCCCCTTCAGGCTCTTTCCTTAGAGCAATTTTATATCTTAAATCTCTCATCTAGACTTTTTCTCTGATTAAAATATAGCTAAATAGGCAAATATTACAAGTGGAGTGATGCTCAAGGCGGCAATAGAGGGAAAGTCGTGGTGCCTGTGAGAAAATGGAAACGCAAATATTTTTCCTTGACAAAAGGAAATAATCGCCTTATTATTTCCTTATCATAATGAAAAATATATTAAAAACCATCATCCGTGATTTCCACACTGGAATTCTGCCGGAAGTTATAAAACGTGATTTGTCGTTACCCTTAGACTCGAGAAAAATAATCACCGTGACCGGGCCCAGGAGGTCTGGAAAAACTTATCTCCTCTTCCAGCATATAAAGTTGCTCATTGATTCTGGTGTTTCCAGAGAAAAGATTCTTTATCTTAATTTCGAGGATGAAAGAATTGACCTGACGTGGTCGACCCTCGACCTAATTATTCAATCTTACCAGGAACTTTATCCGCACCTTGATTTAAAAGCCTCATATTTTTTCTTTGATGAAATCCAGAATATAGAAGGCTGGCCGAAATTTGTTAGGCGTATTTATGATTCTGTGACCAAAAATATATTTCTAACCGGCTCAAATTCCAGCCTTTTTGGCCAAGAAATCGCCACCGCCCTTCGGGGAAGAACCATAAGATACGAAGTCTTTCCGTTGAGCTTCAGAGAGTTTTTGCGCTTCAAGAAGTTTGATTTTGACGAGGAAAGAGATTTTTATAGCTCACGTAAAAAAGCCCAGCTTGTTAATTATTTCAATGAATATCTGATTTACGGTGGCTTCCCGGAAATAGTATTTCTCGATCAGATGATAAAACGCCGGACGCTACAGGAATATTTTGAAGTAATGACTTACCGCGACCTGGCCGAGCGATATAAAATTAAAGATACCCTCGTGTTGAAATATTTTCTCAAAAGGTTGATGGAAAATGCAGGCCGATTTTTGTCGGTTAATAAAATTTACAATGAGCTCAAGTCCCAGGGCTTGAAGGTGGGCAAAGACACGCTCTATCGCTACCTGGAGTATGCCGAGGATTCTTACCTGATTAAGCTATTAAAAAAGCATTACAAGTCGGTGGGCAAATCTGAATTAGGGGAGAAAAAGGTATATCTCATAGACACGGGGCTCTTGAACAGCCTGAGATGGTTTGAAAAAAAAGACTATGGGGTGCTACTTGAGAATGCCGTTTTCAGGGCAATTTATTCGCCCGATAATAATCTGACTTGTTTTAAAGAAAACAAAGAATGTGATTTCATTGTTAATGAAAAGGTTGCGATTCAAGTTTGCTTTGAGGCCGGGGAGATGGAAACTCTAAAAAGAGAGAAGGATGGTCTCATTGAAGCCTGCAAGTATTTTCATTTAAAAGAAGGATACATAGTTACCAATGACCAGAAGGGGGAGATGGAAGAAAGTGGGATTAAGATATATTTGGTCCCTGGATATGAATTTGTTTTAAAGAAGCCGGAAAGCTGAAATTCGGGACACCCTAGATTTTTCCATTTTTTGGCTTTAGCGCCATGGGCC
>PNJE01000105.1 GCA_002877915.1 Candidatus Aminicenantota bacterium | reverse complement strand
TAATCTTCCGCCAGTATTCAGTCGCTTGGGTATTTTAACAACTGCAAAAGCCATTTTTGATACCCCAAAAAATGCCTTTAAGGCTAATTTAATTGTGCACTAAATTGAAGAAAATAAAATATTTGCCATGGTCCGACCTTCTTCCTAATACCGGCTTTAAAGTTAGGTTTAAATCGGGGCTAAAATAAGGCAGTTTATATCTTCTTCTGGACCTGAGATTATTAGGATTATATTTACTGGCTTATTCAGCTACCCAGGGAAAGTAGAATCAAGCAAAAATATTAAAAATAATACCGGAAGCCGATAAAGCCCAAGACGGTAAATTCAGTCGCCGGAATAACATCCATAACCGGACCGACTTCCATAAAAATATCAAAAGGAGCTTTATCAAACATATAGCTTATCCCCAAGGGAATTCTGATTCCAAACCTGGTTCTATCTTCGAGGCTCAGCCTGACCCCGACTCCATAATAAACCGGTAGTTTGCCTTTTTCTACTTTAAAGAGATTAAAACTATGGAAAAGATAATCAGCGTGCAGATGAAAAGAATTCTGGTTAACAAAATTCCAGGAGGCGGCCACATCAAAAGCGGTAGTGCTCGAGCTCCAGTATTTTAGAATCAGACCGGTTGGCTCTCCTAAAATAATGCCCAGGCCGACATTTTTCTGCTGGGCTTGAATATTTCCAATGGTCAATAAAAGCAGCAAGCTAAAAATTACCCACAATCTTACTTTTTTCATGTTCAGCTCCTCTTCCCTGATATTAGATTATTTAAATTAAAAGTCAAAGCAATTTTAATAAAATATCAGCTTTAATACAAGATAGCTGAAGACTTTTCCTTAAGCCCACCGCAAAGTCGGGTGGAAATAGCCTCGGCCCTCAATCAATTTGAATCAGCCAAAAAAGTATTTAATAAAATTTTAGCCTTCAGTGGCTCAACTTCGATTCTTATTTTTCTTTTTATTTTTAAAATTGCCTTCTCTTTTAGTAGCTCTGGATATCAATTTTCTATCCGGGCTTTTTCCTACCAGCCTTCCTAAAAACGGAGGCGCTTAAAGCCACTGATTTTTCAGCTTATTTTACTCATTTATAAATGGGAGTTATTCCCATGATATAGAACATAAAGGCATACTTATCCGTCAGCTCATCCAGGGCTTTGGTTATATTGCTGGAACCATGCCCGGAGCGAGTTTCAATTCTAATCAAAATGGGATTATTACAGGCTTGTTTTTCCTGCAAAGTGGCCGCAAATTTAAAAGAGTGAGCAGGAACTACTCGGTCATCATGGTCAGCGGTGGTAATCATGGTAGCTGGGTAACAAACTCCATCTTTAATATTCTGTAGCGGTGAGTATTTTATCAGGTATTTGAACTGGTCTTCATTATCACTCGAGCCATATTCTACCACCCAGCCCCAACCGACGGTAAATTTATGGAACCTGAGCATATCCATAACTCCGACCGCTGGGAAGGCCACTCCAAAAAGTTCCGGTCTCTGGGTCATAACCGCTCCGATCAGCAAGCCACCGTTGGAAGCACCGGATATAGCTAAATATCGAGGCGAGGTATATTTTTCCTTAATCAAATATTCGGCTGCGGCTATAAAATCGTTAAAGACGTTCTGCTTATTCTGAAGCATACCAGCCCGGTGCCAGTTCTCTCCATATTCTCCCCCCCCGCGGATATTCGGTTGGGCAAAAACCCCACCGTTCTCCAGAATAGGAATAATTGACGGATTAAAAGCTGGCAGCAAGCTGATATTAAAACCGCCATAAGCGGTCAAAAAGGTTGGATTTTTGCCATTCAAAACCAGCCCTTTTTTATGGACAATGAACATCGGTACTCTGGTTCCATCCTGGCTGTTATAGAAAATCTGCTTGACCTCATAGTCCTCCGGGTTGAATTTAACTTCCTGCCGGTTGAATATTTCTGATTTTCCTGACGACAATTCATACCGGTAAATAGTTGGAGGATAATTGAAAGAATTAAAAGTGTAGAAAATAAACTTATCATCCCGCCAACCGCCAAAACCTGAAGCCGTTCCAATAGTCGGAAGTTCTATCTGGCGTACTAAGTTCCCATTTGGCTGGTATTGATAAACAACTGTATGAGCGTCCTGAAGGTAAGTAGCAAAAAGGTAGCCGCCGGCAGTGGAAGCCGCCGTTAAAACCTCAGATTTTTGAGGCAAAATATCCTGCCAGTTTTCTTTAGCTGGCTTTTTTGGGTCAATTAACACCAGCCGATAATTCGGGGCCTCGACATTGGTCCTGACCAGGAACTTATCGCCTAAGTTATCGATAACCTCGCTGTCGTTATCAAAACCAGGAATGAGAAGCTGAAACTTAGACTGACCTTCATTTAAGTCTTTCCAATAAATCTCATTGCCAGATGTCCCGGCTGATATTTGCAGGATAGCATATTTCTGATCTTCCGTCACTCCCAGGCTAAAATAACGAAGGGGGTGCTCTTTATCTTCATAAATTAATCTGTCTTTTTCTTGGGGTTCTCCTAACTTATGATAATAGACTTTTTGAAATTCGTTGCGGGCCATCAACTCCTGACCTGGGGCTGGTTTCTCATACCCGCTATAGAAAAAGCCATCTTTATACCAGGAAGCTCCAGAAAACTTTACCCACTTAATACGATCAGGCAGCTCTTTTTTGGTGGCAATTTCCATTACCCTTATCTCTGACCAGTCAGAACCGGCCTCAGAACGAACAATAGCTACATAGCGAAAATCGGGCGAAAAGCCGGACAGGGCAATTCTAACCGTACCATCGGGGGAAAGCTCATTGGGATCAATAAAAACTTCCGGCGGTCCGTCTATCCCTTTTTGCACATAAATCACCGATTGATTTTGCAGGCCGTTATTTTTATAGAAAAAATAATACTGGCCGGCTCTAAAGGGCTGGCTAATTCGAGGATAGTTATAAAGGTCTTTCAATCTCTGACCTATTTTTTCTCGGTAAGGAATTTTATCCAAAAAGGCAAAGGTCAACTTATTTTCTTCTTCCACCCACTTTTTGGTTTCTTCGGAATTATCGTTCTCTAACCAGCGGTAGGGATCTGGCACCTTAGTGCCAAAGTAATTATCCACCACCTCAACTTTTTTGGTCTTGGGATAGATTAATTTTTCTTTGCCCTGATGGCGACAACCTGAAAAAATAAAAGCTAAGGAAATTGAAAAAATCAAAAAGCCGAAAAACAGCATTTTCTTTTCTCTCATTGAGAGCCTCCATCTGAACTATCAACTTTTATTCATAGCATAAAGATAATTTTTATGCCAGAAAAAATTTCCTGTTTAAAGAATTCAGGTCTCAGCCCCGCCTTTTCTTTCTTAAAATGGAAGTGGCCCCAGCTCATCAATCTAATTGGTTTTAAGATAAAGATAAAAAAAGCCAGCCTCAAATCAAAACTACTGGATTAAAGAAAATCTAACCTATTGGCCTTCACTCAGGGCGGGCTGTTTCTCGGCAACTCGTTTGTTGCTGGCTTTGTTTTTGAAAGGTTATCGGCTGATTAGCTAAAAATAAAAAAATTTGAAGATGGCTTTTATCTGTGTTATTTTATGCCCTTTCAGGGAGGTGGAACATGTTTTCAGCCATCTTCGGATTATTCATAATGCCGGCTCTCATTTTAATTGTGGCCATCATTTTAGCTCTGAAGAAAGGAGCAGCCAGATGAATACTCTAAGCGTCCATACTAACGTCTGGTCTCTTCTGGCTTTTTTACTTTATGTTCTGATGATGGTTTCGGTTGGGATTATTACCGTGAAGTTTTCTTCCCGGGGCCTGGGGGAGTTTTTCCTGGGTGGCCGCCGGATGAAATCATTTGTGGTCGCCCTATCAGCAGTTACCTCCGGCCGGTCAGCCTGGTTGCTAATCGGGGTCTCTGGTCTGGCTTTTACCCGGGGGGTATCAGCCATTTGGGCCGTAGTCGGGTATATTGTGGTTGAGCTTTTTATGTTCGTCTTTCCCGGGAAAAGATTACGCTATTTTACCGGGAAAATGGGAGATATTACCATCCCTGACTATATGGAATCAAGATTTGAAGACAGCCGACACTGGCTGAGAATATTCTCCCTCATCCCTATTCTCATTTTTATGACCGCCTATGTCTCGGCCCAGTTTAATGCTGGGGGGAAATCTTTAGCCGCCAGCTTCAACGTTACTCCTTTTCAAGGAGTCTTAATAACTGCAGCTATTGTGGTTTTTTATACCGTCCTGGGCGGATTTGTGGCGGTTTGCTGGACGGACATGCTTCAAGGATTATTCATGATCTTTGCCCTGATGATACTTCCCATTATCGCCATAATTCATTTTGGCGGCCTGGGAAAACTTCTTTCTTCCTTAAAAGATGTTTCCCCAGGTTATATTGATACCTTTTCTATTTCGATTGGAGCTTTGATCAGCTACCTGGGTATTGGTTTCGGCTCACCTGGCAATCCTCACATTCTCAATAAATATATGAGCATTGAAAATCCAGAAAAGCTTAACCAGACTGGCTTAATTGGGACCATCTGGAACGTATTGATGGCCTGGGGAGCTATTTTTATCGGTCTGGTTGGCCGCGCCCTGTACCACGACGTTTCCCATCTTCCCAATAATGATCCAGAAAATGTCTACCCCCTTCTTGGCTCTCAGCAATTGCATCCTTTCCTTTTTGGCTTAACCATAGCGGCTATTTTTGCGGCTATTATGTCCACCGCTTCCTCTCAGCTTCTGGTAGCTTCTTCGGCTGTCGTCCGAGATTTCTATCAGAAGATTATAGCCAGCAAGAAAACTATTCCGGAAAGAAAACTTGTCTTAATAAGCCGGCTAATTACTTTAATCGTAGCCCTGGTGGCTTTGATTTTTGCTGCTTATGCCAATAAGTTGGTATTTTACTTGGTGCTGTTCGCCTGGGGAGGTTTAGGAGCGGCTTTTGGTCCATCTATTTTGCTTTCTTTATATTGGAAGAAAACAACCAAGGAAGCTGTTATCGCCGGAATTTTGGTTGGAAGTTTGACCGAAATAATCTGGTATCTGGTGCCCGCTCTGAAAGCTATTGTCTCTGAATGGGTGCCAGCTTTTATCCTGTCGTTCGTCGCTGTTGTCCTGATAAGTTTTCTGACTGTCCCTCCACTCAGGGCGACGGAGTTTATGGATTATATGAAAGGGAGATATTAATCTTTCCGGCCGGTCTTAAGCTAAAATATAGAAGTTAAGCTAATCAAATTTCGACTCGAAGGTAGAAAACATGTTCTTTTTTATTGGCGGGATATCTCCAAAACTCAAGAAACTGGAAGACCAGGCCAGAATTTGTCCGGCATGCGGACAGTCGGCTGTTTATCAGGTGCGATTGGATCATTATCTAATGCTTTTTTTTATCCCAATATTTCCAGTGAAAAAGGGAAAACCCTTTTTCCTTTGTGAAAATTGCGGCCATAAATTTTCGGAAGGAGAAACGGGCAGCCCTTCTCTTGAAGATTACCAGGCTAGATCACCCCGTCTCTGTCCAAATTGTGGCCGACTGATTGATAGGGGGTTTCGTTTTTGCCCTTATTGCGGTCACCCTTTAAAGTAAACTTTTTTTCTGCTAATATTCAGGTAAATTGTTATTCGAGGTGTGTCCCAATGATAAAGCGTTTTGGAGTTATTACCAGGGATTGTGCGGGAATTAATGCTGCCTTAAGAGCGGTCGTCAGGACAGCAGCTACTCATCAGGTTGAGGTTTTTGGCGTAATAAGGGGTTATGACGGACTAATAGATGGAAACCTCCGGCCACTTGATCGCCGGTCGGTATCTGGAATTATTAACCTGGGTGGAACTATTCTTAAATCAGCCCGCTCGGAAAGATTTTTAACCGAAGAGAACCAGCTCCAGGCGATAAAAACGATTGAAGAGAACAAACTTGATGGTTTAATCGTTATCGGCGGCAATGGCTCTCTTACCGGGGCTCATCTTCTGGCAACCAAGTATGGGGTTAAGGTAATTGGAATTCCAGCCACTATTGACAACGACGTTAATATGGTTGATCAGTGCTTGGGAGCCGATACCGCCGTCAATGTGGCTTTGGACGCCCTGGATAAGATTAGAGATACAGCCACCAGCTTAGAAAGAATCTTTGTGGTTGAGGTTATGGGACGAGATTGTGGTTACATTGCTATGAAGGTATCTCTGGCCGGCGGCTGTGAAGATGTTATCCTGCCCGAACAGGATTTTGATTTAAATGAAATCTGCCGGGAAATTGAAGCCGGGAATGCCCAGGGAAAAGTAAGTTGGATTGTCATCGTCGCTGAGGGCAAAGCCAAGGCTCAAGATGTGGCTACGGCTATTACTCTTCTGACTGGCCTTGAGACCAGGATCGCTGTTCTGGGACATATTCAGCGAGGTGGGCGTCCAACCGCCGTGGATCGGATCCTGGCCGCCAAGTTAGGGAATGCCGCTGTAGAGGCTCTTCTATCGGGTGAAACTGATAAGTGCGTGGCTCTTAAAGATGAAAAAATTGAGCTGATTCCTCTGGAAACAGCCATCAAGCCGAAAAAATTGATTTTTGAACCTGAATATCGATTGCTGAAAATACTTTCCTAATTTCCCGATTTTTGGAAGGCAGTGGTGGAAAGATTTTTTCTCGGGCTGGACCTTGGGGTTAATTATTTAAAAGCGGTTATTGTTGACCGCCAGATTCGGTTTCTTAGAAAAGATTTAGAACCAGTCAGTGGAAATCTGGTAGCCGCTTTAAAGATTCTTCTCCAAAGAATTCTCTCGGGGCTTGAAAACACCAAGCTGATGGTCTCAGTGACGGGGAATGGAAAATCCGGGATTAACTTCCCGGAAAAGGTTCTTAAAATTAATGAAATCACTGCTCTAAGTTGGGGCGTAAAAAAATTATTCCCTGAGGCTCTCTCAGCCTTTGACCTCGGGGCTGAAAATGCCCGCTGGGTTCAGTTGAAGCCAACCCCGAATAGCGAGTTTGTTCCGGAAATAATTGAGTTCTCTCTTAATGAAAGATGCGCCGCCGGGACTGGCCTTTTTTTAGAACAACAGGCCTTCCGGTTAAACCTTTCTATAGAAGAATTTTCTTCGCTGGCAGCTAAAGCCAGAAAGGGTGCCCGCATCGCCGGACGGTGCAGTGTTTTTGCCAAATCAGACATGATCCATCTCCAGCAAAAAGGCACTCCAGTTGAAGAAATCGCCTATGGAGTATGCTTGGCTCTGGTGAGATCAGTCACAGCTTCTCTCCTCCACGGGAAAGATAGCCCGACTCCGATAGCGCTGGCCGGAGGAACAACCCAAAATGCCGGTTTAGTTCGGGCTTTCCGAGAAATATTGAAACTGGAAGAAAAAGATCTGCTTTATTCCGAAGATTCCAAGTTTATCTCGGCTATCGGAGCAGTCTGCCTGGCTGAAAAAAATCAGAGCCAGCTGCCAGCTTTCTCTCCCCAGTCGATACTTTCACTATTGAAAGTGTCAGCTTGGGAAAAATCATCCAACCTTAAACCTCTGGGGCAGGCCTTTTCTCCTCCTCCGGCTGAACCCAATTCAATAATTACTCAACGGGTAAAAGGATACCTGGGCATTGATATTGGCTCGGTCAGCACCAACCTGGTGGTTATGGATGATGATCTTAATGTTCTGAGCGGTGTATATCTTCCGACCAGGGGACAGCCACTGGAAGCCTTAAAAGATGGATTGATCGAATTAGTAAAAAGATTCCCTGCCGGGTTGACCATCGCCGGAATTGGAACTACTGGAAGTGGACGCTATTTGGCCGGACGTTTGCTCCGGGCCGATTCTATAAAAAATGAAATTACCTGTCAGATGAAGAGTTCCTGTTTTTATTTTCCTGAGGTTGACACAATTTTTGAAATCGGCGGCCAAGATTCGAAATATATCCAGGTTAATAGAGGAAGAGTGGTGGACTTTAACTTAAATAAAATCTGCGCTGCCGGAACCGGTTCTTTTTTGGAAGAACAGGCCGCTCAATTAAAATTCAAAGTGGAAACCGATTTCGCTCGGTTGGCTTTTCTCTCCACTAATCCATACGACCTGGGCAGCCGCTGTACCGTTTTCATGGAATCAGAGCTGATTAAGGCTGCTTCCAGGAATCGCCCACTGGCCGATTTAGTCGCCGGCCTGGCTTATTCTATTGCCCGAAATTATTTAGAAAAAGTAGTGGAAAGAAGACCTATCGGAGAAAAAATTGTTTTCCAGGGTGGAGTCGCCTCCAACCCAGCAGTAGTAAAAGCCTTTTCCGAATTATTAGGTAAAGAAATTCAGGTTCATCCCTATAACCGAATTTCAGGAGCTATCGGCGCGGCCTTGGAAGCAAGGGAAAAGACCAGAAAATCTGGAAATAAATTCATAGAGGCAACTGAACTCAAGGAAAAACTGCTTCAACCCTACCAGCTCAACACGTTTGAATGTCAGAAATGTTCCAATCGCTGTCAGGTGGTCGCGGTAACTTCAGGTCGGGAATCAATTTACTTTGGAGATATTTGCGAGCGCTATACTTCTAAATCTGGCGGATATACAGCTGAGAGCAACTCTCATCAACCTCACGTTTTCAGAAAAGAATTAATGGAGGAAATAGAGGACCAACCAGGAAAAGATCGACCAGTAATTGGCCTCCCCCGAGCATCTATCTTTCAGGAGTTTTTGCCTTTCTGGAAAACCTTTTTTAGTTTCCTTGGATATAAAGTTAAAGTTTCTCCCGAAACCAGGGCGGAAATCATGGAAGCCGGGATAAAATTACAGCCGGCTGAGACTTGCCTGCCGATAAAAATCGCTCTCGGTCAGGTTAAATTTCTTTATGATGATCCGGAGATAGACCTGATATTTTTACCCTCTTTAATTGATAGTCATCAGCCGAAGCCAGACTCATTCTACTTTTGCCCTTATACCGAACATTTACCTTCGATGCTTCCAGAACTTTTTCGCCAGAAGCTTTTAACTTTTTCAGCCTATTTAGAGAATACCAGAGAAAGCCTGGAGAACAATTATCAAAGCCTGTCTAGAATTCTTAAAGAACCTGAAGAAAAAATCAAAAAGGCTTGGGAAACTGCCAGGGAAGCCCAAATTAATTTTCAAAAAAGGTTGAGGGAAACAGGCCAAGAAATATTGGACCTAAATCACCGAAATAAAAAGCCCCTGCTGATAATTTGCGGTCGACCTTATCTCCTTTATGATAATTTCATCAATTTAAATTTTTGGTCTCACTTAGAAAAGCTCAGGCTGGAAGCTATCCCTATGGATTATTTACCCCTGGAAGAAATTGGGTTTGACCACAAATTGATTGACCCCTCAGCGATTCCCCCCTGGAGATATCCGCAGCATTCGCTTAAAGCCGCTCTTTGGGCTTCTGCCCATCAAGATGTCTTCCCGATTTTTCTGACGAATTATGGATGCGGAATTGATGGTTTCTCGCTGAAATTAGTTAAAAATCTGCTGGCCGACCGGCCTTATCTCCTTCTGGAATTTGATGAACATCGAGGAGAAGCAGGAATGATTACCAGGCTGGAGGCCTTTGCCGATGAAATTAACCAGCATCAAGAAATCGCTCGGAAAAGCTTCTTAATTAAAAAATCAATAGACCCAGAACTCAGACCGGTGGAAGAAATAAAATCCCTGCCCTTTATCATTCCATATTTTGCTGACCACGCCGTAGCTTTTGCTGGAGCTCTAAAAAAAAGCGGTCTTAAAGCCGAAGTTTTACCTTCTCCTGACGAAAAGAGCTTGAAGCTGGGAGAAAAATATTCCTCAGGAAAAGAGTGCCACGCCTTTTCCTATCTATTGGGCGACCTGCTAATTCCGCTTATAGAAAAAAAGTCAGCTGGAAAACAGGTTTTCTTTTACCCGGGGGCTCGTTATAGCTGCCTCCTTCAACAATATGGACCGGCCATGAGAAACATTCTGGATGAGTTAGGATTTTCAGATATCCTGGTTCTTACCCCTACGCTGGATTACCTCTGGAAATTAATCGGCTTGGAAGGCTTAAAAAGCCTCTGGCAAGGCTTAGTGGCCATTGACCGGCTAATTAAAATTTCCTGCGAGCTACGTCCATACGAAATTAACAAAGGAGAAACCGATCAGGTTTTCTCCCGGAGCCTTAAATTAATAGAAAATGGTCTGGCAGAAAACCAGCTGGACAGCGCGCTTAAGGAGATAAGATTTTCCTTAGGAAAAATAAAAACCAGGAAAGAAAAAAGGCCAATAATCGGTATTGCCGGCGATATTTACACCCGTCAGAATGCCTTTGCCAATAATAAACTTTTCTACCGCCTGGAAGAGTTAGGAGCCGAAATCTGGCCTTCTCCTTTTCTGATTGACGAAATAGATTTTACTTTTAGTCGCGAATTTTATGAAAATCTGTCGAGGGGAAGTTTAAAGGAAACCTTAAGATATGCCGGATTAAACTGGCTCAAAGATATCAATAAGTACCAGGTCGCCAGAAGGATTGGAGCTTCAAGCCTCAAAATAAAAGATTCCAACTTCGAAGATTTAATTAAATCCACCGTCACCTATCTCGATTATAATAATAACCAGACCCTTTTCCTCAATATAGCCAGGATGATTGATTTTGCCCGGAAAGGAGCCGATGGAATAATTAACGTTATCTGCTTCAATTGTATGTTAGGAACTGCCTCTGCAGCTATTTCTGCGCGAATAAGAAAAGATTTTGGTAATATACCCTTGCCCACTTTGATTTACGGAGAAACCGAATCAGCCGCAGAAGATTCCAGGCTGGAAGCTTTTATGGAGCAGGTCAAAGCTCGTTATTACCAAAAACACCTGACTGAGTCATTTTCTTAAGAATCTTCGGCCGTAGAGCTGGCGGGCGGTTTTAGTCTTTTAAAGAGAAGTTAAAATTACAGCTAAAATTCCGGTTAAGAAGACCCCATCAAAGGTGCCAGCACCACCAATAGAGGCCACAGGAGCACCTAAGCCAGATATTTTATTCAGGTTCATTAGGTCGGCTCCGATTAAAGTCCCTAAGGTTCCAGAAACATAAGCCAATGCGGGGACAGCCGCCATTCCCGAGGGAATAAAAAGTCCCAGAGCCAAAGAGACTAAAGCGGCCACAATAGGAGGAAATAGCGCGGGAGTGGCTATTCCCAATCCCTTAACCGGTCGAGCCACTCGATTTACAAAAAAAGTAACCAGAATGATAGCCGCCAGAAAATAAAAACTCAGAGACCACCAGCGAAAAATCAAGTAAAGGCTGACGGCAGCTGGAATAATCGCTCCTCCGAAGTTAACAGCCAAAATAGTCGCCTTGGCCTGGCGAGCAGTGGGAACCTGAAATTTCCAGCCAAAAAAATCAACGATTTGCTCTTCCAGCAAGGATTCGGCATGAACCTTTTTTATTGGAATATTAATTCCACTGCCCAATAAACTGAAAAGAAGCAGCAAAAAAACTGCATCCGGAGATAGTCCTAACCGATGAAACGCCAGAGAGATCAATCCAATCTTTAACAAGAAAAAAAGCCCACCCAAGACAACGAAATAAAAAATTAGAAAAAGAAAAATTACTGGCAAATAAAACATTTTCTCTTCCCTCTCCTCAGCAATAATACTAAAAAAGTTCGCTGACTAAAAGGAATTTTTTTATGGTCATTCTAAATAGAGGAAGGTAATAAGATTTCCCGCCCGGCTTATATTATCCCATATTATTTAGCTTATGAAGGGTCAGCGATAATCTCTGGGGAGGTGAGACAATAAAATTTCCAGACCAGCTAATATTATTTCTCGGATTTTTTTAGACATATTAGAGCTCACGGCAGGCGCCTGATTTCTTATCTTTTTCTAAAGATTATCTCGTGTTAAGCTCTCTATTTTTTCTGACCTAGCTTACTTTTTAGGGAGCATCGGAATCTTAATTTTATTCCGGCGGGCGCAGGCAATGGCCTCCTCATAGCCGGCATCAGCATGTCGGGCGACACCGATCCCAGGATCCACGGTCAGCACTCTCTGGAGACGCCGCCCCATGGAAGCCGAGCCATCAGCCACAATAACCATTCCAGCATGGATAGAAAGCCCAATCCCCACTCCACCTCCGTGATGAACTGAAACCCACGAAGCGCCGCATACCGCATTCAGCAGAGCATTTAGAATCGGCCAATCAGCAATCGCATCCGAGCCGTCTTTCATCTTTTCGGTTTCGCGGTTAGGTGAGGCCACCGAGCCTGTATCCAGATGGTCACGGCCAATGACAATCGGCGCGCTAATCTTTCCTTTTTTCACCAGAGTATTTATCACTTCACCAAAGAGGGCCCTTTCACCATAACCAAGCCAGCAGATTCTCGACGGCAAGCCTTGGAACTTAACCTGCTTCTGTGCCTTTTTAATCCAGCGAGCCAGAGCTTCATCTTCAGGAAAGGTTTTAAGGACCGCTTCATCGGTCACATAAATATCTTCTGGCTTTCCCGAAAGAGCCACCCAGCGGAACGGGCCCTTGCCGACACAAAAAAGTGGCCTTATATATTCTTGAACAAAACCGGGGATATCAAAAGCCCTGGCTACCCCAGCCTTTTGTGCCTGGCCCCTAAGGTTGTTGCCATAATCAAAAGTCTTAGCTCCTCTTTTTTGAAGTTCGAGCATCGCTTCCACCTGGGCAGCCATTGATTCGTAAGATAAGGAAATATATTTTTGGGGATCTTTTTTCCTCAGTTCGAGGGCCTCTTCGTAGGGTAACCCTCGCGGGACATAACCGTTTAGTTCATCATGGGCAGAAGTCTGGTCAGTTAGCACATCAGGAGTGATGCCGCCTGACCAGCTCAGGCAGGACATCAGCGGCATTCCCCAAAAGAGCGATTGATAGTGGCTGTCCTTTTTTCCTGGCTTCATCAGCCAGCTTCAGGGCTTCGTCCAGGCTGGAAGTCTTAGTATCAACATACCTGGTATCAAGCCGGCGCTGAATTCTGGCTGGATCAACTTCTACTATTATAGCTACACCGTCATTCATGGTAACAGCTAATGGCTGAGCGCCCCCCATTCCTCCCAGGCCGGCAGTGACTACCAATTTTCCTTTAAGAGACCCGCCAAAATGTTTTCTGGCTACCGCCGCCAGCGTCTCGTAAGTTCCTTGAAGAATTCCTTGGGTACCAATATAAATCCAGCTCCCGGCAGTCATCTGCCCATACATCGTCAGTCCCAGAGCTTCCAGCCGGCGGAATTCATCCCAGGTAGCCCATTTTGGAACGATCATGGCATTAGAAATTAAAACCCGGGGAGCATCGGGATGAGTTTTAAAAATGCCGACTGGCTTCCCTGACTGAACCAGAAGGGTTTCGTCATTCTCCAGCTTTTTCAAGCTGCTGACAATAGCCCTGAAACAATCCCAGTTCCGAGCGGCTTTTCCAGTTCCACCATAAACTATAAGCTCCTGGGGTTTCTCAGCCACCTCTGGATCCAGGTTATTCATCAGCATCCTCATGGCAGCTTCTTGAGACCAACCCTTGGCCCGAAGATGACTGCCCCGAGGAGCTCTAACCGGCTTATAACCAGAAATTTCATTTTTATTCATTTTTCACCTCCCCATTATTTCTATATTTATCTTTAATTATTTTCATTCTTATCTTTTGATTCTAAAGATTTCCGGGCTAAAAAAAGATTGTCCATCCTAATTAGCGTCTTTTCCCGGCCCATTAATTCAATTACTTCAAAAATCCCCGGGCTAACCGCTTTCCCCAGTAATAAAACTCTCAAGCCGTGAATTAAAAGAGCGGCTTTGATTCCTTCTTTTTCAGCCCGCTCTCGCAGCACCCTTTCTAACTCGGGAGCAGTAAATTGACTGACAGCCGCAAAATCTTCTTTCAGCCGAGGCAGGATGACATCCAACCGGGAATCGGTCAGGTATTTTTCAACTGCTTCTGGCTCATACTTAACCTCATCACAGATGAATGGGGCCACCATCTCCACCAGGTCAACCAAGGTCCTACTCCGGGACCTGATCAATTGGACGAGCTTCTCTAACCAGCTTTTCTTTTCCCTCCAGAGAGATTCTGACCAGAGCTTTCTTTTCTCCAGCCAGGGCTGAAGCTGAGTTATTAGCTCCTCCAGCGGCATTTCATTTATCAGCTTGCTATTAAGCCACTCTAACTTGGCCAGGTCAAAGACCGGGCTTCCCTTGCTGATTCGTTCAAGAGAAAACTCCCTGATCATTTCCTCAATGGAATAAACTTTTTCTTCCTGGCCAGGCGACCAGCTCAGCTGGGCCATAAAATTGAAAAAAGCCAGTGGTAGATAACCCCTGTCTCGAAAATGGAGAACCGAGGTATCTCCATGTCTTTTACTCAATTTTTTCCGATCTGGACCGAGGATAAGCGGCAGATGACCAAATCTGGGAACTGGCGAGCCAAAAGCCTGATAGAGCAAAATTTGCTTGGGAGTATTAGAAATATGGTCATCTCCTCTAATAACGTGAGTAAT
The DNA here is from genome assembly GCA_002877915.1 of Candidatus Aminicenantota bacterium. GTDB lineage: Bacteria > Acidobacteriota > Aminicenantia > Aminicenantales > Saccharicenantaceae > Saccharicenans. The sequence continues at coordinate 5,998 of PNJE01000105.1, read as the reverse complement.
CCGGGTATCAATATCATCTACCACCACTGATAGATGATAGGTTGGATAACCATCGCTTCTTAATAAAACGAAATCCTCGAGGTTTTGATTATCAACTGAAATCAGCCCATGAACCAGATCTTCATACTGGGTGGTGCCCTCAGGCACTAAAAAACGGATGGCGGCGGGCACTCCCCTTTTTCTAAAATCTTCTTTCTGGCTTTCGGTCAGTTTAAGGCAGCGACGATCATATTTCCAGTGCTGGCCTTGGGCCTGAGTTTTTTGTCTCCGAGCCTCAATTTCTTCCGGGGTGCAGAAACAATAATAGGCCAGCCCTTTTTCTACCAGTTTCCTGGCCGCCTGCCGGTATAGCTCCAGTCTTTGAGATTGATAGATTGGTCCTTCATCCCAGTCGAGGCCCACCCAGCGCAGGGCCTCCAGGATAGAACGACTCATCTGTTCAGAAGACCTGGCCACATCGGTGTCTTCAATTCTCAAAACGAAAGTTCCCTGGTGATGCCGGGCAAAAAGCCAATTAAACAGGGCTGTCCTTAAGGCCCCGACATGAAGATAACCAGTTGGACTGGGAGCAAATCGAACTCTAACCATTAATTAATTTCTCCCGATATCTTCTAAGGCAAAAATATATCACAGTCGTTGGTTAGATTCAAAAAATCTAAATAATTGCTCTACGCTCAAAAAAAATAAATTTTTAATAAAAAAAAATATTGACTGATAAATTTTAATTTTATAAATTATAGCTGGATTTAAAGAGCCAAGGTTTTTCAAGGAGGGCGAAGGGAAATTTATTCCCGGGATAAAATGACCCAGGTAAATATACTGGTTTTTGTAACCAGCGTCGAACAAGCCCTGAAAATAGTCAGGGTTTCAGAGCGGGAATACCATCCAATAGTGGCCAATTCAGCTGAGGAAATTCCAGGTCTAATTAACAATTTCGATTTCTGGGCTTTATTAGTTGATTCCAGCTACGCCAGTTTTGAGAAATGGAAAGACTGCCTCAAGCCGGATTGCTCAGTGATTATAGTCGGACGAGAGGAAGCCGAAATCTATCAAAACCTGCTGACCTGGCCAGTTGAATATAATCTCGATTATATTTTAGAAAAAAATGATACCCCCTTGGAACCAATCTTAAGCCTGATTCTAAAAAGAGCCATTCACTTCAGCCGGGTTAAAAGGGAATGGGCTCAGCTCCAGCAATCTATTGCCTTGAGCTCGACCAATACCCGCCAGGTATATAAAGAAATTCTCGAGATCAAAAACCTGATCAACGAGAATTATCTTCGGGAGCTGGAAAAAAGAATTTCCATTGAAGCCCGCTACCTCTGGTTTCAAAAAGAAAGAGAAAAAATAGAAAATATAATCAGGAAGATATACTCGGCTAACGATGTCAGCAGTCTATTAGGGATAGTTCCCGATATTAAAGACCTGCTGCAGGCCGAAGGCATGACCATTTATCTTATTGAAGATAGCGAAACTCTCGGCCAGCATCTAAAGCCAATTATCTGGGATGATACCTTTATCACTCATACCGAGACTTTTAAATATGTGGCCAAGCTGGATGCCCCTGACTTCGCCGCCGCGGCCGCCAAATACGGCCAAGAAATAAATATCTCCGATCTTACCTATGATAAACGTTTTTCTCTGAGATATCAGCATAACCTCAAGGCTCCTCTCAAGAGCATCTTGGCTGTTCCCATCATTTATGAAAATGAAATCATTGGAGTGGTAGAGCTGTATAATAAATATCTTCTGGGCACCCCTCTGTCTGAAGGTTTTAGCCAGGAAGATCAGCAGATTCTCCGCGGGCTATCTGAACATATTGGTATTGCCATGACTAAGCTGAATCTAATTCAATACGACCCTCTGACTGGCTTGCTTCGAGGAGATCCCTTTTTCGAGAAAGTCCTGCAGAAAATTAATTCTTTGAGCAAGAGAAAAAAAGAAGAAGATTCTTTTGCTATGGTCATGGGCGATGTGGATTGGTTTAAAAACTACAACGATAGAAATGGTCATGAAGCCGGCAATCGCCTGCTGCAGGACTTGGCTTCGGTTCTCAGACAATCAGTCAGGGATGAAGATTTAATTTGCCGCTATGGAGGGGAAGAATTCCTTTTCTTCCTGAGCGGGGTTTCGGACTTAGACGAAGCCTGCCAGCTAACTGATCGAATCCGTAAAAATGTAGAAGATCACTATTTCCCTTACGAAGAATCTCAACCTAAAAATAATCTCACCATGTCTTTCGGAGTAACGGTCTTTCCCCGTAAGAAGCTCACCAGCGCCGAGCCTCTGACGAAGGAAGATCTCAAGCATTTAGTCCATGAATGTGACCTGGCTTTAGCCGAAGCTAAAGGCAAAGAAACCTGGAGACTCCCGTCCTCAGAAGGTCATGAAAAGCCCTCCAATAAGAATAAAGTGGTAGCTTATTCCCGCGATTTTGAAAAAGAAAGTCAGCTCCGCTCAGCCGGGGGATACCAGGAGAAGCTCTATCGAGAAAAAAGGCATTTCCAACGATATTATGCCTCAACCATTCTTATGTATCGAGAAGGGGAACAACTCAAAGTAAGCAAGATTATCAACCTCAGTTTGGGTGGAGTTAGAATGATCTCTGAAAAACCGCTGTTGGCCTCAAGCCCACTCGAAGTTATTTTAGTACTGGGGAAAAGTGCTCAACCTTTCCAGGGAGAGGTAGTCTATTCTGAAAGGGCCGGGACCGATTCCCCTAACTATTACAATGGCCTAAAGTTCAAGAATTTAACCCCTGAAAACTTTGAGGTCCTGGAAAAATATTTCGAGGAAATTCAGAAGGACAAGATTAATTAAAACTGCTTTTTAGGGACTTAGAATTTAAAGAGGTCAGATTTCCAGTTCTTTTTTTAAAGCGGCGTAGTAGATAGATGGAGGAGTGGTTAAAGATTTAAAACTATTGATTAAAAAGATAATTTTCTGTTCAAAAAAAGCTAAATCCTCAGCCGAATTCCAGTTTTGCACTCCAAGCAAGTTTATCAAATCTTCTATGGCCGCTTGATTTATCAGCTCTTGAGTTAGAGCTGGAAAGCGAAAAGATTTCCGATTCATCGGAGATAAAACCCGCTGAAGATAACGCTTCAAATGTTCCTGGGTACTGATCAATTCCTGCTTTAGGTAAAATTGTTCCTTGGCTGAGGTTATAAAGCTCAATTTATTGGCCAGTTTCCTGGCTTCTTCCACTGCCACCCTGATTCGACTCAAAAGTTCATCAACATCAATAATGTTCTTCCGCCCTTTCTGGTAATAGCCGATCTCCCCCGAGCCATTGGCCGTTTCCTGCCGATAGTACTCGGCCAGATCAGAGCGACCGAAAACATCCATTCTTTCAGTTCTCCTTTCAGACTCAGGATTATCCTGCTCTGGTTCTTTCTGGGCGGCAGCCGCTTGTTTTTCAATCAAATTTTTTTTAATTTCTTCAGTCAGAGTCTTTTCCAGTTGCTGGTCTTCATTCTCTTTCTCTCTTTCTTCAACCAGATCAATAACCGGGCGATCAGTTTTATTTTCCAGGATTAAAAGTTCTTTTATTTTCTTCAGCTTTTCGAGCTCTGGAGTGAGGTCCAGAGGAGCAGAAGCTTCCCCTTCTTTTTCGGCCAGTTCAGTTTTTAATCCAAATTTTTCCTCCAGTTGCTTTTTTAAAAAAGCCGCTTTTTCCATTGATTGGCTGCGGATTTCTTCTAAGCGCTGCTGAAGCTGGTTGATGGCCTTTATATCTTCAGCAGTTTCCCGAGCTAATTTTTCAATTTCTTCCTGCCGCTGGCCGATCTTCTGAAGATAAGCCTGAATTTGCTCTAAAAGCTGGTTCCTTTCTCCTTCCATTTCTTCCCACAAGTTTCCATATTCCTCTAAGCTCTGCCACTCTTGTTTAACCTTTTCTTCTATTTGAATCAATTGCTGTTGGGCTAATTCTTTTTCTTTTTGGATTCTTTCTTCCAGAGCCTTCTCTATTTCTTCTCTCTGCTGGCGAAGATAATTCTCCAGCTGGGTTTCAATTTCTTTGATAATGGAAACAGGCTTCTTGATAATCGATTGATCTTCGCTCATGACCGCTCCTCAAACCTTGACATTAGCATTCTAAAATCAACGACTTCCCCTGTCAAGCAAATTTTGGATGAGGCTCAGCAGTATTTTTCCCTGCCCTTTCCGGGGAGAAAGCCTTCCCTCAAGGGGCTAAGTTAGGAGATAAAACTAACCCTTCCCCCAATATCGGTCTCGAGCGGAAGACCAAACTTAGAGAAAAATTCTCTTGCCAAGAAGCCCAAACTAAGGTATACATAGAAAGAATAAATCCATGAACAATCATAGCCAGAACTATCAAAATAATTTCAAGATCATAATTATTGATTCGGATAAAAAGTTCTCCCGCCGCCTGGCTGAGCTTTTCCAGCCGCTCAAGGTGGAGGCAGCCGTTCTGGAAAAACTGCCTGATGTGGCCAGGCTAAACCAGATAAAAAATGGGGTACTTCTCTTCTCTTTTTCTGAGCGGTCAATTGAAAGGCTTCAATCTCTGCAGGAAATTAAAAAATCACTTCCTCGCCTATCAACTATTATCCTGACCGGAACCACGGCCGGTAATAAACTACTTCCTTATCTTCAGCAGGGAATTATAGATTTTATTTGCCCTCGCCATAATTTTATGGCTATCTATTCAGCCATTAAATCGGCTATTTCTCTCAATCAGCTTAAGCAGGAAAACGAATACTACCTGAAGAATCTGGCTAAATTAAAGATGGAAAGATCCCAGCACATCAGAAAGATGCTGGAACTGGAAGAAATATATGACACCACGGTTGAGAACTTGATGACCGCTCTCGACCTTAGAGACGTAGAAACATTTGGCCATTCCCAAACCGTTTCTAAATACAGCCAGGTTCTGGCAGAAATCCTGGGGATAAAAAATCAAGTCATTTTGGATAACATTAGAAAAGGAGCCCTACTCCACGATATCGGGAAAATTGCCATTCCTGATTCCATTCTTAAGAAACCAGGCCAACTGACTGCTGAAGAATGGGAAAAAATCAAGCTGCATCCAACCCTTGGTTATGGCCTGGTAAAAGAAATGAAGCTCCTCCGAGAGGTAGGCAATATTATTCTTTATCATCACGAAAAATATGATGGCTCGGGTTATCCCAAGGGTCTAAAGAAAGAAGAAATACCAATGGAAGCCAGGATATTTGCTCTGGCTGATGCCCTCGATGCAATAACTTCTCACCGGCCTTATAGGCCAGAAAAAGATTTTTCAGCCGCTCGAGAAGAAATAATCCAGCATGCTTCCTCCCAGTTTGACCCGGTGGTGGTCGAAGCATTTTGCTCGGTAGATATAGACCAGTGGGAAAGAATACGGTTTGAAACCACTAAGTTGCTGCCTTCCTTTGAAGATTATCAAAAGCTAATTAAAAGCAAAAACTCTGCCAATCATCTAAAAAATATCCTGAAATAATTTTCCCCCACTCCATCTAAAGCCTGGCTGTTAGCTCATACCCAAATAGATTCATTCTTTGTTCAGCTTCTTTTTCGAGCTATTACCAGGCGCGGCCGGCCGGAGTAGTCTGAAAGAACCCTGACCTTTTGCCAGATGTCAGAAAAAAATCCTGGAACTTTCCCTTCCTGCCCTGCTCCTATTTCGAGGATCAAATACCCACCAGGCTTAAGGCAACCCGGTGCCTGTTTTATTAACTTTTCGATAATCTCCAGCCCGGTCGGACCAGAGACCAAAGCTTTCTTAGGTTCAAAATCCTTAACCGGACGATCAAGTTTGGCCCAATCTGCTTCAGAAACATAAGGGGGATTGCTGACAATTACCTCAAATTTAATTTTCCGACGCCAGAAATAAGTAAGCAAGTTGCTCAATACAAATTTAATGTTTTTTACCTTGTTTTTTTTAGCATTGAACTCAGCCACTTTGAGAGCCAGCCGAGAAATATCCGAACCAATCACCCGGGCGTCGGGTCGCTCATTGGCCAGGGCCACGGCG
>PNJE01000082.1 GCA_002877915.1 Candidatus Aminicenantota bacterium | reverse complement strand
TCCTTTCGGAGCTATTTTATCCCATCTATTGACCCATTAAAATGTCGAATGAACCATATTTTTAAATCCTGGCTTAATTGATTTAAACCTTTTTTCGCTTGTTTACGATTTTGCCCATTTGAATAATTCTCTTCCATACTGAAATCACCCCAGATAACCATAATTTTATAGCTGCTTAGCCCATAATGTCCGTAGATCATTATAAACCCTCAGCCATTTTCTCGGGAGGCAAAATAATAGATTGCCCATCTTCTGGAATAATCAGATCGCCGCTAAAATTTTTCCTTATTTCCTCCTTTATTTCTTCCATCGAAAAACCAAAGTCATCAAAAAAATGACAGGGAATGAGATTCTTGACCCCTGCCCTTTCAGCCAGTTTTCCTAACATCAGGGAACTCGTATGGTAAGCCGCAAGAAAAGGGAACCTTTCAAAAAAGCGGGAAGGAGCGCTGCAATCATGAATTAAGCAATCACTATTTTGAGCCGCCTTAACCATTGAATCATCAAAGGCGGTATCTCCAGAAAAAACCAGGCTTATTGAAGGAGCCGTCACTTTAAAAGCCAAAGAAGAAGAATGATGGGATACCGGGTAGCCAGTAATTTTTATTCCAGCGGAAAGTTCTATCTCTTCGCCAGGAAATAGAACTTGAGGTTCAGACCGGAAAAGAATTTTTTCATCTTGCAGCCGAAATAAATCCAGTAACTGTCGGCTAAAATTAATCGTTTCCTTTGAACCAAATAATCTGACTGATTGTCTTTCTCGCCTCAAACTGTGAACCAGGAAAGGCCACCCATAAATATGATCAGGATGGATATGGGTGATCAAGATGGCCGTAATTTTTTCTGGCCGGTAGCCAGCCCTCAGAATTTTGGTGGTCAAAGAACCTGGACAATCAAATAGTACAAGTTCAGAATCAATCTCTAGCAGCAAACTGGTATTATCCCGATTGGCCGTGGCTACCGCTCCTCCTGTTCCCAGAAATGTTACCTTCACCATTTTCTTTTAAAGAAAATACTTTATAAATAAATCTCCATAATAAATCAACTGGTTAATTAGAGGCCGGGAGCTGTTTGGCCAGTAAATAAAAGAATTATAGCTCTCAGTTTTATTACTTTTTTTAATTTATTAATAAAAAGCTTTTTATTCATTAATAAAAAAGGCCAGAAAGATAAGGTCAATCTGGTTGACAGGTGATTGACCACCGTTTTTCAGTCACCTCTAAATTGACAGGTTTCTAGTTCTAAGCTAAATTCTTAATCTTGAACAAGAGCCAGTTAGGCTCGAGGCCCAAACCTGATTATTTTGGAGAATAGATGATTAATCGGAAGTTAAAGGTTTCTTCGCCCGGGCGAATATGCCTTTTCGGAGAACACCAGGATTATTTAAATCTCGACGTAATAGCCGCCGCCATCAGCCTTCGTTTTTTTATTGAGGGAGAAATGAGGCCCGACCGTCAATTCCTAATTGACCTTCCGGATATTCAAGAAAAAGATCAATTCATCATTGAAGGAGAACTGCCTTACCAAAAATCCAGGGACTACCTCCGAAGTGCCATCAATGTTTTGCAGCGTTTAGGATGCCAGTTCGATAGTGGTTGGAACATAAAAATGCATGGGGAAATTCCCATCAATGCTGGCACTTCCAGTTCTTCGGCCATGGTAGTAGCCTGGATTAAATTTCTGTTGGAAGCCGCCGGTCGCTCCGATCTGGCTCCGAATCCAGAAACCATAGCTAAATTGGCCCATCGGGCGGAGGTGCTGGAATTTAAAGAACCCGGCGGCCAGATGGACCATTATACTTCTGCCCTGGGAGGAATTCTCTGGATTAAATTCTCCCCATCCTTAACTCTGACTTCCCTCCAGGCTCCTCTCGGTGCCTTTGTTTTAGGTGATTCCCTGGAGAAAAAGGACACCACCGGGACTTTAGGATCAGTCAGGGAACGAGTAAACCAGGGATTTATATTTTTAAAAAAAAGATTTCCAGGGATTAATTTAGAAAAAATAAATTTGCCGGAAATATTGCCTTTAATAAAAGACCTTCCCCTTGAAATTAAAAATCCTCTGCTGGGCGCTATCTATAATCGAGATTTAACCCGGGAGGGGATCAAGCTTTTTCAGGCTAAAAATTTTGACCATCAGGAATTCGGACGGCTGTTGAGCGAGCAGCAGAAGATTCTTCGGGAATTAGTTGGCCTTTCCACCGCTAAAATTGACCGAATGCTCCAGGAGTCTATGGAAAGTGGAGCCTTGGGGGGGAAAATTAATGGTTCAGGTGGGGGTGGCTGCATGTTTGCTTATGCCCCAGAAAACCCGAAGACCGTGGCTCGGGCGATCGAAAAAGTCGGAGGCCGAGCCTACATAGTTTCTGTGGATTCAGGATTGCGAATTGAAAATTAAATTTATCCAATCTAAAATGGACAAAATTATTATTTATTGTAAAATATATCCTTAATTTTTAATTTATTTTTCCAGTAGAAGTTAAACCAAAAATTGGGAATTGTTTAAACTGGAGGAAACTCGATGATTGACGCTACCAAAATACGCCGGGGAATGATTATCAAGCTGGAAGACCAGCTCTACCGGGTGCTGGACTGCCAATTAATTACGCCTGGACGCTGGAAAGCGATGGTCCAAACCAAGCTCAGGAATATCAAAGATGGCTCCCAGTTAGAGTATCGCTTTCGTTCTGAAGAACGGGTAGAGCAGGCTTACCTGGAAGAAGTCGAAATGGTATTTCTTTATCGCAGCGGGGACGAATTTTATTTCATGAATCTTCAAACCTATGAACAGATAAAATTGGAGGCTGAAGCCATCGGTGATGGAGTTGATTATCTAATCCCGGACCTCGTTTTAACCATCGAAATGTACGAGGGCCAGCCGGTTGGCATTAAGCTGCCCAATACGGTTGACTTGAAGGTTATTGAGACCGAACCAATGCTCAAAGGAGCTACTCAGAGCGCCAGTTCCAAGCCGGCCAAGCTGGAAACCGGTCTGGTTATCCAGGTGCCGCCATTTATAAAAGAAGGCGATGTTCTGCGCATAGATACCAGAGAAAATAAATACTTAGAAAGAGTTAAAGTTAAGTAAGCGCCTGGCTTTAATACTGACTCTGAAAAACTCCTACATTACCGAAGCTATCTCTAACTTTAATCAAAATTAGATTCTCAGCTTGAGGTGGCAGTTTTAGAGTCAAGTGGAAATTCTCAGTTCGGCTGTCGCAAATTCCGTCCACCGGGAAAACAACCTGCCAGTCGTTGGGTTTAATCAGGACCTTGGCTTCTTCAATATAAGAATAATTGTCCTCAGCCACAAAGGAAATTTCCAGTCCGTCCTTGGTTCTGAGAGCGGAGAAATTTTTTACCACCGGCGGGGTATTATCAATAACCAGCGGCCGGCTCGTTTTTTCGGCCTTTTTATCAGTGCCAGTAGGATTAGAAGGCAAATCGGAGGCCACCAATTTTAAAAAATAGGTCCCATCGGGAAAGTTTCGGGTATCAAATGAAAAAACTTTCTCTGTAATATTATCCTGCATTAGCCTCCAGTTCTGGTCTTCCTCTTTTCTGATAAATACCGAGTAGCTCAATTTATCTTCATTGCCATCAGTCGCATCCCAGGTAATGGTTCTAAAGCCCTGCCTTTCCGCTCTCTTCGGGGTAAGGAAAATGCTGGTCTCATCCTTTCTTTTGCTACTTTCCTGGGAAGACTTATCCAATCCCATAATAACTTCTTCCTGCTCGGGAGGCTTAATAAATACCTGATTAGGAGGCAAGATCTCCAGTTTCTCGATAACTGGAGCCACGTTAGTTTGGAGATAAAAAACCAGCAGCCTGGTAACCTCAGGCAGCTTTGAACCAGCCTGACTTTTAAGATTGACCTTCAATTGAAGAAAGCGGCCCTTAGGGCTTAGAATTTTTTCGCTTGTTCCTGAATATGGAGGCGACCAATCACTCCAGGTTTCGTCGGGCTCAGCCGAATTACCACTTCTTGATTGAATCTGAACCAGGCCTCCTTGAGGTACCTTAGCTTCCCATTCCACTCTTCCCCAGCTGGAAATAATCTTGGCATCAAGCACCGGACTCAAATATTCGCCCGACAGGTTTTGACCAAGCGGCAATAACCCCATAAAACAGGGATTATTTCCGAGAAGATAAATTTTCTTAGCTATCTTATACAGGCCATAAATCTGTTCTGAGCCTTCCTGAGTCAGAAGTTCTGTCTGGCCATCTCGGTCGACTGAATAAATTCGACCCTGATTTCCAGTTCCAAAGATTACCTTCTTCCCATCTTCGTCGTAAATCAGGCCAAAAACCATTTCTTCAGATGAACTCCATAGCTGGCGGGCGAGGCCATCGGGAGTAATTTGAAAAATGGCGCTTGAAATCGGGGCCGAAGGCTTTGCCCCAGTTCTGGGGGCCAAAGTCTGAATCGTTTCGGAAGGAGAAACCTGCGGAGCAGAAACAACTACCGAAATGTCAGTTGCTGAATCCAATTTAACAGGCGGCAGGGAGATCGGAGCAGCTTCAGATGCTGGCTTGGCTACCTGCCCAGAAACACTGGCATATACATTCCCTTCTTGGTCGAAAGCAATGTTTTTAATTTCTTCGTAAGTCGATTCATAGACAACCGATGGCTTCCAGTTTGAAGAAAGGCGATAGATCAAGCCAGGGTTACTGCTGCCAGCCAAAATTTCTCCGGAAGGACCTTTTCTCAAGCAAAGAATATGGTTGGCCTTGGGTTTAAAAATTATTTTTCCTTCGCCGGCCGGGGTAACTTCATAGATTCCTCCACCCTCTCCTACCGCTACCAGTAAATTCCCATTTTCCTCAAACCTCAAGTCCCAAATGTATTTTTCCTGTGGATTGAAAAATTCATCAGCCTTGCCCTTCTCAGTAATTTTATAAATTTTCCCATTGGGTGATGTTCCGGCAAAAAGATTTCCCTTTTGATCTACCGCCAGGGAAGTCACATCCATCTCGGCTGTCTGAAAGTAAAGCTCAGCCTTTTTGTCGGTTCCGATTCTATAGATTTTTCCGCCATGCCCTGTGCCTAAGTAAATACTGCCTTCTGGAGAGACGGCTATCGAAAGATAGAATTCCTCCACCGGCACTTCTATTTTTTCTACTCTCGGCCCGATGGACAGCCATCCACCGGAGGAAAGGGAGACACCAGAAAATTTGCCTTTAATAAAATCTTCTTTAGTCCGAAGTTCCCATTTCTGAGGCACCACCGCCTGGAGTTGACTGGCCACCAGTAAAATAAAAAATAATTTAACGGTTAAATTTAATATTTTTTTCATCGGCCTGCCTTTCTTCTTTTCTATGGACATTTGTCTCTGAAAAAATAAAAACTAATTTATTTTTTTATTTTAATCGGAATTTTTACTGCCCCTTTGAACACATAAGGAATCGGCAGTTGGTATTCTCCAAGAGTAGATTGGCTAATTTCGGTCAAGTAAGAAGTGGAGGCCCGAGGCGAAGTGAACATTGTCCTAAAAGTAGGTGGCAAATCGGGCAATTCTTCTCCTTTAAGAAAAAGTCCCGAGCAATCGGTTAAAATTTTAAAGTAAATTCGATTATTCTTTCTCAAATTGCTCAGCATCCTCAGCAACTGGGTCAGGTTCCTGGGAGTAAAATCCTGCAGGCGGTAAAGTCCTCTTTCTAATTGTTGCATATAAGCAGCATCGGCAACTACCAGATCAAATTCTGAACCGGCAGGCAAACCTGGCGCTCCGAACTCCACCTCTTCAGTTTTAATTTCGTTCTTGAAAGTTCGGAAATAAGTTCTGACTTTGATTACTTCTCCGGGCGATACTTCGTATTTATCGAGAAGAACCTTCTCCAGGGTAGCGGATCTAATCTGATCAACGGCCCGAATTTTTAATTCAATCTGGTTGATATTAATCTCCTGAAATTCATTGTTTTTCAAAAGATAAACCACGGCTGCAATTATCCCCGATAGGCTGGTAGTCGCATTATCCAGGCTGCCGCTGAACAGGTCTTCCAGATGAACATTCATTCCTCTATCCAAGTAAACCTCAGCCTCAAAATCAAGGGACAGAGGTCCATAAGACCTTTCCTCAGTGCTGATCAAAGTAGACAGCCCGACGTTTAAAAGAGCAGCTGATAAAATGGGGTCATTCACTATTTTTAGCTTAAACTGCCTCTTATTTATCGGGTTGTCCTGAATTTCTATATTGACCGGAAGGTAACGGGGAAAATTTCCAACTTCGCCCAGGATTCCGCTCGTCCGGTCCTGAGTTACCCGGCCGATTAGCTGACCGGTGGAGGCCAGCTTGAAAGAGCTCTCTACGCTGGGCACAACTGTCAGCACTTCAGCCCTGGTCAGCCCATAATCAACCGAACCCAGGTTATAAAAAGGATGTCCTAAAGCTAATATTTTATTCCCATCAACATAAGTCACCGTGCCAATTGCGGTTAAATCCAGGTCCCCGGTCATTAATTGCACGCCGACCGCTTCTCCTTCCTTCAGGGCAACAGGTTGAGGAATCAGATTCAAATTTTGAGGGGAAGACTTCCCGACTCCTAAAACTGGCTGGAAGTTATGCTGACTGAAATAGCCTTTAAACTCGTTGAAAGCCCCCTCACTAAAACCTGAAAAGATAAGCGGAACTTTGACCGGAACCAGCGCCTGGTCTTGAACTACAGCGTGGGCTCCTCCAAAATTCGTATTTAGATAAGCCCGGCTCAAATCTTCAGTAGTCAATCCGGCCCGAAGAAGATCAGAGCTGGCTGAAGCTAACAAGCGGGATTCAATATCTTTCTGAGATATATTCAGCATTTCTTCGATAGGAGTAATCCCAGCAATAGCCTCCTTGGCAAAAGAATAACTGAAAGCCACTGACCCAATGAGTTTACCATCAATGTACACCGGGCTGCCGCTCATCCCAGCCACTACCCCGCTATTCTCCAATCCCTGTCCGCTCAGCCGGGCCAGAATCCAGTTCTTTTTTGGCTGGACATTTTCCAAAAGACCCAAGATCTCAACATTAAACTCATCGATTTTGTTTCCAGCAAAAACGCTTTTGCCCTGTCCTTTCATCCCCGGCTTGACCTGGGAAAGTGGCATTATCGGCGTCGTAGCCGAGGCTAAAGCAACCAGAACAAAAAGCCATAAAAAAAGAAAGGCAGAAAATTCTCTCCCTTTATTTTTTGGAGAAAAGGTCATTATGAGCCTCTTTATAAGTTTAATTCCGGTCAAGAAATAATTCCCAGCGCCTGACCGCATTTTTTAAAGGCATTCAGGATCAAGTTCAATTCTTCATCAGTGTGATTGGCTGAATAGCTGGTTCTAATCAAAGCCTGACCTTTGGGTACCGCCGGATAAATTACCGGGGTGGTAAAAATCCCTTCTTCCCATAAAGCTTTCCAGAGAGAAAAGCATTGATCATCATCACCTATCAGGATGGGAATAATAGGAGTTTGGCTGGGCCCCGTATTGTAGCCCATTTGCTGGAAACTGGTCCTCATATAATGAGTAATTTGCCAGAGTCTTTCTCTCCTTTCCGGCTCTGTTTCGACAATCTCCAAGGCCGCCAGAACCGCTGCCACTGCAGCTGGAGTAGCGGCTGCACTGAAAATTAAAGACCGGGCAAAATGCTTTATATAGCTAATCACTTTTTTATCACCAGCTACAAAGCCTCCAATGGAAACGAAAGACTTGCTGAAGGTTCCCATAATCAAATCTACTTCTTTTTCCAAGCCATAATATTCGGCCGTCCCTCGACCATTTTTACCCAGGACTCCCAGTCCATGAGCATCATCTACCATTACCCGGGCATTGTATTTTTTGGCCAGCTGGACAATCCCAGGCAAGTCGGCAATATCTCCTTCCATGCTGAAAACCCCGTCAACGACGATCAGCTTGCCTCGGTCTTCAGGAATTTCGGAAAGAACTTTTTCCAAATCCTGCATATCATTATGCTTAAATTTTCTGACCTCAGCAAAAGATAGCCGGCAGGCATCGATGATACTGGCATGATCCATCCGGTCGGTGATCACGAAATCATCTTTCCCGGCCAGCGAAGAGATAATTCCTAAGTTGGTTTGATAACCGGTAGAAAAACTCAGAGCTGCTTCCTTATTCATAAATTTAGCTAATCTTTCTTCCAGTTGTTCATGCAGGTCAATTGTCCCGGTCAGAAAACGGCTGCCACAAGTAGCCACTCCATACCGGTCAATAGCCTCCTTGGCGGCCTGTTTCACCTTAGGATGATCAATTAAGCCTAAATAATTATTGGAGCCGATTAGAATCATTTCCCGGCCGTGAACCTTCACCCTGTTTCCGTTAGCTTCAGAAATAGGGGTAAAATAAGGATAAAGGCCAGCAGCCATAATTTCTTCCGCCCGGCTAAAATCATAGCATTTTTGAAAAAGGTCCATTTTTTCCTCCTGATTTCTTACCACTGAATTTTCATTTTAGTAATTTTTACATTTTTAAATAATTTTTTTCAAGCTAACCAGATAAATTGACCAATTTCTCAGTCCGGTTTAAAATCAAAACATGATTTCTCTGGTTACTGGAGCCACTGGCTTTGTGGGCAGCCATTTGATCGATTACTTATTGGCCCAGGACAAGGGCGAGGTTTTTGCTCTCGTCCGAAACCCGGCCAAAACAAGCTGGCTAAAGGCCCGGCCTAATTTTCACATCCTTCTCGGAGACCTTCAATCACTGCCTCCCCTTCCGTCCAACCTGGAAGTTGTTTTTCATCTGGCTGGTCTTACCAAGGCTACCAAACCGGACGATTATTATACTGTAAATTGGCTGGGAACGGCAAGCCTTTTAGAAAACCTGACCAGAAAAAACCTACAACCAAAATTTATCCAGCTCAGCATCCGGGCGGCTGGCCGTCCAGCAATTAATGGACAACCAGTAAAAGAAGAAGAGCCACCAAGTCCAGCCTCCCCTTATGGTCGAAGCAAGCTTCTGGCTGAGCAGGAGGTATTAAAATACAAGGATAAAATGCCAGTGGTCATCTTGAGAGCAGCAGCTATCTATGGCCCCAGAGATAAAGATTTCCTTCAGTTTTTTCAGCTGGTTAACCGAGGGTGGCTTCTTACTTTCAGCCAGAAAATCGTAATGAGCCTTTGTTACGTGAATGATTTAATCCAAGCAATTAGACTGTGCACCGTCACTCCCACCAAAAGCGGTGAAATTTATAATGTGGCTGATCCCGTACCGAGAACCTGGGAAGACCTGGGCGAAGAAGCTGCTCGGCTTCTCGGAAGAAAAATAAAAAAGATAAAAATTCCCCTCTCCATAGTAAAAACAGCGGCCGGACTTTCAGAGTTAAGCTCTCGAATTACCGGAAAGGCCAGTCCGATTAATTTAAGTAAATATCGCGACATGGAAAAGCTCTCCTGGGTTGCCGACACCACCAAAATTAAACAAGAACTCGGATTTGAAACGAGGTGGCCCTTTGAGCAGGGGCTAAAAGAAACCCTTATTTGGTACCAAGAAAACGGATGGCTATGAAAATTTTTCTTGTCACTCACCCTTATTTTTTGCTATTAATAAACTCTATATTTTTATAAGGATAAAATAGCATGGATAGAAAAACTATCATAACCGGACTTGGACATTACGTCCCTCCTAAGGTGGTGACTAATTTTGATCTGGAAAAAATGATGAATACTTCTGACCAGTGGATAAGGGAGCGCACCGGAATTGTCGAACGCCACTGGGCTGAGCCTGGAGTCGGCACTTCAGATTTGGCTTACGAGGCCGCCCTCAGAGCAATTGAAGATGCTCATATTGATAAATCGGAAATAGATTTTATCATCGCGGCCACCTTATCGCCGGATCACTATTTTCCCGGGATCGGGGTAATGGTCCAGGCTAAGCTTGGTCTGAAAGAAATAGGAGCTCTGGACATAAGGGACCAGTGTTCTGGTTTTATATATGCTTTATCCGTGGCTGACCAATATATAAAAAATAATACTTATAAAAAAATACTCTTGGTAGCCGCCGAGCTGCAATCAGCCAATCTTGATTTTTCCGATGCCGGTCGCGATATGTCAGTCCTCTTCGGCGACGGAGCCGGAGCTCTCATCCTGGAACCTAACGACAGTGGAGACGGTCTGGGAGTGCTTTCTTGCCATCTATTTTCTGACGGTCGGTTCGTTAACGAACTCTGGATGGAAAAACCATCTTCTAAAGACAATCCGACTTTTCGAGAAGAATTCTTTCACCAGGGCAGCTTTTATCCCCGGATGAATGGACGAACTGTTTTTAAAAATGCCTGCGAAAAGATGCCTCAATCGGTAGAATTTGGTCTCAAGCAATTGGGTTTGACCATTGAGGACGTTGATTATCTTATTCCCCATCAGGCTAATGACCGAATTTCATTGATGGTGGCCCATATTTTAAAAATCCCTGAAGAAAAGGTTATCAGAAACATTCAGAAATATGGAAATACCACCGCGGCCTCCATCCCGATTGCTCTTTCGGAAGCGGTCAAAGAAGGCCGGATTAAAAAAGGCATGCTTCTGGCATTAACCGCTTTTGGCTCCGGTTTTACTTGGGGCTCAGCCTTTATCCGTTGGTAAATTAGCGGTGAATTATTAGATAGTTTTGCTATTTTTCAATTTGTGATTGACATTATGATTGATATTTTAGTTCTATTTGTGATAGGATTTTTAAGCGGAATGGAGCTTAATAAAAAGCCAGATTTGACGAGGAGGTTAAAAATAATGAAGAAAAACAAGCTTGTTTTATTAAGCCTCGCTTTATTGTTCACTTTCCTGGCGGCGGGGACGCTTTTTGCCCAAAACTCCGAAGATGCCAAGTTCCAAAAGATCATGGAGACTTATCTTGACGAATACTGGAAATTTTACCCCACCCAAGCTACCCTGGCGGGTTACTACAAATACAATGACAAATTGGAAGACCCCAGCAGCTCAGCCGTGGACAAAAGAGATGAGATCATCAAGAAAATCAATAGCGATATTATAAAAATCGACCGATCAAAGCTTTCACCTGAAAACCAACAAGCCCTGAATATTCTCTTTGACTACATCGACCTGGAATTTGTCAAGCTGGAAAACCTTTTGCCCTGGGACTATAACCCTCTATTTTATAACGATATATTGATAAACAGTATCTTAGGTCTTCTGACTAAAGATTTCGCCCCGATAGACACCAGAGTCAAGAGCGCTACTGAACGGGCCAAGCAGATTCCGGGATTAATCAAGAAAGCTAAGGAAAACCTGAAAACTCCCGCCCAGCTTTATACTGAGACCGCCATCAAGCAGATTCCTTATATCATTGATTTTTACAAGAACGAAGTTACCGGATTGGTGGCCTCGGCTTCCGACCAAAATAAGCAACTGTTTCTGACTGAGATTAATAAGGATATTCCCGCTCTGGAAGATTATGAAAGATACCTTAAAAATGAGCTTCTGCCGAAGTCAACCGGAAACTTCCGGCTGGGTCCTGAAGTCCATCGCCGTCTGATCCAGAGGCTTTCTGGTTCGGCCATCACCCAGGAAGAAGTAATTGCCAGAGCTACGGCCGATGTTAAGAATATCAGAAGAGAAATGTTTCTCGTGTGCATTCCCCTCCACAGAATGATGTATCCAGAAATTGATCTGGACCAGCTCCAGGGCGATCAAGACACCGTCTGGAATAAGGTCATTAAAAATGTGTTTGACAAAATTAAGGTCTTCCATCCCGGAAAAGACGAGCTGGTCAGTCAAATAAATACTTACGTCGACCGGCTGAAAAAATTTGGGGCCGATAGCAAATTATTTTCAGTTCCAAGTGAAACTCTGACCATCAAGCCAATGCCACTTTATTTCAGTGGGCCAAATGTTACCAGGCTGGTTGGACCGGGTCCCTATGATATCCAGGGCAACTACTCGGTCGAAATTCTGCCATTGCCTTCTGATTGGCCGCCGGAAAAGGTCCAGGACTTCCTGGAAGAATTCAACAATTTCTACTTAGAGATGGTGACCGCCCAGAAGATTTTCCCTGGCTCTTTTGTTCCTCTGGTCAGCACGCGGAAGTCTCCAGAATTAATAACCAAGGTGTTCCCCAATCAAGCTTTGCTTTTAGGGTGGCCAGCTTATGTAGAGGACAACTTAATTTCTGCCGGTTATGGCGATTATGATTTAAGGCTCAGGCTGAACCAGCTAAAATTGAAGCTAAAAACCGTCATGGACTTCATAATTGACTTAAACATTCATCAAGGAACTATGACCAAGGATCAGGTAGTTAGATATCTAACAATTCAGGGTTTCCAGACCCAGACAGAAGCCGAAAGAAAATGGGATTATTTAATTTTAAACCCGGGAATGGGAGCCTTGCCCTACATTGGTCTTCAGGAAATTCTTGATCTGGAAAAGGATGCTCAAAGAACCAAAGGTCAGGCCTTTAACCGAGCCGATTTTCTAAAGGCCTTGATTTCTGATTCAGCTCTTCCACCTTCTCAGTTGAGAGCCAAGGTTGTTCAGTAATAATTTTCGGTGATAATTTTAAGGGGAGAAGATAAGACCTTTATTCTTCTCCCCTTTTTTAAATAGTTATCCTATTCAGCCTGAAAACGGAAAAAATTTGGGATGCCAGAATTAAAATCCCCAGAATTAGTTGATTCCCACGCTCATCTTGACGTTTCCGAATTTAATCCTGATCGAGAAGAAGTCCTGGCCAGAGCCAAGAGCCAAGGGGTGAACTGGGTGTTATGCCCTCTGGACGCCTGTTCTGAAGAAAGCCTGAGAAATGGACTGGAGCTTCAGCAGAAACATGAGAATATATTTCTGGCCGCTGGCGTTCATCCTCATCAGGCCAAGGACCTTAAACCGAAACACTTAGAGCTTATCAAGAAATTAGCTGGCGAAGGGAAAATACTGGCTATTGGAGAAATCGGGCTGGATTTTCACTATAATTTTTCTGACCCCGAAAAACAAATTGAGGCGTTCAGGCTTCAATTAGAATTAGCCTCTGAATTAAAGCTGCCGGTTATAATCCATAGCCGGCAGGCCGCTGATAAAATTATTGAGGCGATTGAGGGAACTAAATTCGACCAGAGGGGAATTCTCCATTGTTTTACTGAGAATTATAATCTGGCCAGAATATTAATTGACCGGGGGTTTATGATATCTTTTTCTGGCCTTCTTACCTACCTTCGAGCCGATAATATCAGAGAGGCCGCCCTGAAATTGCCCCTCAGGACGATGTTAGTAGAGACTGACTCCCCTTATCTGGTCCCTTTTCCGGAAAAGAAAACCTGGAAAAGAAACGAACCTTCTTTCGTGGTTTCTACCGCCAACTACCTGGCTAAATTGAAGAATGTTCAGTTAATGGAGCTGGCTGAGATTACCACCAGGAATTTCTTCCAATTTTTCCATTTGAAAAAAGACTGGCCAGGTGATAAGATTTAGCCTATTTTTAACCTGGCTTTGATAAACTAATGTCTGAAATCAGAATTCTTCCTGACTACAATCAAATTACTCCGCTGGAACTCGAAACCATTTTTTCTCCTATCAAGCAGGAAATAAGGGCATTAGAAAAATGGCTCAGGAAATGGTCAGACCATTCCCTGCCGGTTATAAAAATCATGAGCAAAAAGGTAATGGCCAGCCCGGGCAAACTAATTCGGCCTGGTCTTTTGCTCCTGGTCGCTAAACATCTGGGGTATGAAGCTGAAGACAAAATAAAGCTGGCCGCGACGGTTGAAGTTATTCATACCGCCAGCTTGATTCACGATGATATTATCGATAACTCTACCATTCGGCGTGGCCGGAAGACAGCTGTCTTGAATTTCGGTCCTGACTTTAGCCTCCTTCTGGGCGATTATTTGTTTATCAGATCGATTGGAAAATCATTGTCTTTATCTAATAAGAACCTTACCCTCATTCTGACCAGGGTGGCTGAAGAAATGGTCGAAGGCGAAATTGAAGAATTGAGCCAGAGTTTTAATTTTGATCTGACCGAAAATCAGTATTACCAGATAATAAATAAAAAAACAGCTGGGCTTTTTCGGGCAACTGCTGAGCTGGCTTGTTATTTAGCTCGGGCTAAAGAAAAAGATAAAAAGTCTTTAATTTCCTACGGGCGTTATCTGGGCCAGACTTTTCAAATAACCGATGACCTGTTAGACCTCATCGGGAATTCGACCAGCACAGGAAAAAATAAATTTTCTGATCTAAAAGAGGGCCGGGTAACCCTACCGCTGATACTGGCGCTGAAAAATTTAACCCCAGAAGAAAAAAAATTCTGGAGGAGCCAGCTGGAGAAATTTAAAAGTGAACCGGCTGAGGTCAGCCCTTCAGCCATCCTGTCGTTGATGGAAAAAACTGGTTCTTTAGAGCAGACCTTCAAGAAAGCAGAAGAAAAAGCCAAACAGGCCAAAAAGGCCGCTGGCCAATTAGCCGACACTATTTATCGCCGTTCTCTTCTGGAACTCGTTGATTTTGTACTTTATCGAAATAAATGAATATAAAGGAAATATAAGGGAGAACTTTTAAATCTGATGCTCGAAATCGAAGTAAAGCTCAAGGTTGAAAATCTTAAAGAAATTCAAGAGAAGCTTTTTTCTATTGGCTGCCAGTTGGAGAAAGGGCTTTATCGGGAATGGAATGCTTATTATGATTTCCCCGATGGCCGCCTGGGCAAAGCAGGCCAGACTCTGCGACTGAGACTTATTGGCAAAAAAGCCTTTTTAACTTTTAAAGGCCAACCGCAAAAATCCAGGTCCTTTAAGATTAGAGAAGAGTATGAAACTGAAATTAAAAACTTAAAGCAATTCAAAAAGATATTGAAAAAGCTCGGACTGAAGCCTGTCTTTGAATACAGAAAAAGAAGAATGTTATTAAGGAAAGGCCGCCTTAAAATTTGCCTGGATGAAACTGCGGTTGGCAATTTTTTAGAGCTGGAAGGACGCCAGAGTGATATTGTCAGGCTGGCTAAGCAGTTGGGTTATTCCAGGAAAAACTTTATAAAACTTGATTATGTCCAGATGATTAAAGGCTTAAGGGGAAAAAATCATTCATCATCTTCTTCTTCAAAATCATCTTCCTCTTCATCAACCTCCGGCTCTTCTTCTAATTCTTCCGATTCTTCTTCCAATTCTTCTTCCGGTTCTAATTCTTCAGCTTCCTGATCTTCTATTTCCGGTCCCCCTTCCGCTTCCACTGTTTCGAGAGGAATAGCTTCAGTCAAAACGATTTCCTCTTCCTGACTTTCCTCTCCTTTGGATGGAAGGATTTGATATTGGACCGCCCCAGATTTTACTTCCTCTTGAGCCACCCGAATAGGGCTTTTATATTTTGATTTTATTTTTGGTTGATCGCCTTTAAGCAACTGCTTGGCTCTTTGGGCCGCCACTATGACAAAACGAAACTTGCTATCGAAAGCATTTTCTTTCAAAAGCAACTTACTCCTTTAGATGATTTCAATTCAAATTTTGTTTAAGTTTATCAGATTTTCCCCTAAATATCAATAGAGGGTGAGTTTCAGCCTCTTGAATTAAACTCTTTGTTTAGAATCGGTTTTTGGTCAAATAACCCTTGAGTTGGCTGGCCCTTACTGCAGAAACCAATCTTGGAAATAAAATTTTTCTTAATATGTTAGGCTTACCTGCTTTTATTGCCAGCTAATCCACTATCAGTATTCTTTCACTATGTCATCATCGGTATTGAACCGGCCATCAGCTCCAGCCGAAAGCAATTCAAAACTGCTGTCTGAGAGCTTTCGATACTTGATGTCTCTACCCCAGCCATCGGTCAAAGCCAGACCATAACTCCGGCCACCTTGAAGCTCCCGCAATGATTCAGGGACCCGCCCCTCGTGGTCGCCCATCCATTCCTGTATAGCCCGGCTAAGCTGCTCCAAGTTCACCGAGGTTAGCTCGGCTTTGGTCTGGTTAAACCTGGATACCTCTTCTTCTACTGGCGCTTTCTTTTCAGTTCTCATAAAATAGACAAAATAAATGACTACCCCGGCCAGAAGCAACAGGACCAACGCCCCTTTTCCCCTCAACTTTCCTCCAAAAACAGAAATGACCCGTGAAGGACTCGAACCTTCAACCCGCGGATTAAGAGTCCGCTGCTCTACCTATTGAGCTAACGGGCCAAAAAATTCTTTTTTAGTTTAATTTAGAGTTGACCAGTTGTCAACTTGCCGAAGCCCTATTATTTTTCGATTATCTTTTTTGCTGATTTTTTTCGCTTTCTGAGTATAATGTTTTTCTTAAATTATTATCAGGCGGAGGACTAATGAGAGATACAGCCCAAAAAAGGAATTTATTTTTTGGCCAACTCTGGTTCTTCTTTATTTTTCTGTTGGTTGGGCAGATATTTTTAATTCCAGCTCAACTTTTCTCCCAGCAGCGATTAAAAACCTACCCCAATTATGACCGCTATGAAAAAATCTCTAAGGAAATAAGAGAGGTCATAAAACCAGGTGCTCTCCGGGTAACCTGGAAGGACGAGGGACGGGCGTTAGAATTTTCTCGTGATGGAAAGCAATGGAGATTTGACCTCGAGACGAAAAAGCTCACCGAAATTGGAAAAGCCCAGGAACAGCCTCCGATGCCTTTCGGTCGGCGGGCCGGAATGCCAGAGAGAGGCCGCCAGTTTACCACAGCCGAATCTCCAGACAAAAAATTTAAAGCCGTCTATAGAGACCGAAATGTGTATTTGGTGGATAACACCAGTCAGGCTGAGTTTCCTATCACCACTGACGGCTCCGAAAAAACACGCCTGAAATATGGCACCGCTTCCTGGGTATATGGGGAAGAGCTGGAGCAAATTACCGCTATGTGGTGGTCACCGGATAGTAAGAAACTGGCTTTTTATCGCTTTAATGAGAAAGATGTACCCGATTATTACCTTGAGCTTGATCAGACAAAGCTTTATAGCCGGATGGACATAGAGCCCTATCCCAAAGCCGGTGAACCAAATCCCATCGTGGATTTATTGATATACGACCTTAGCACCAAAAAAATAACCACCGTCGACGTACGTGATGGTCAGCCTTTTTCTAATGAAGTTATCGGGCACTATGTTTATGGGATAAACTGGACAAAAGATGGTCGGGAACTTCTATTTTTCAGGGCCAACCGCCGGCAAAACATCACCGAGCTGGCCGCCGCTGATCCGGAAACCGGGAAAACCAGAGTGGTAGTGCGGGAAGAATGGCCCACCAGCTGGGCAGAAAATTCTCCTTCGATCACCTGGCTCAAGGATGGACGGCGCTTTATTCTCGTTTCGGAAAGAACTGGCTTTAAAAACCTCTACCTTTATGATCTTAGTGGAAAGCTGCTGGCGACTCTCACCCATCATCCTTTCGAGGTAGTAAATGTCATGGGAGTAGATGAAAAGGGCGGCTATGTTTATTACACGGCTCGCAGCGGTGATAATCCCATGAAAGTTCAGCTTCACCGGGTAAGTCTCACTGGCAAGAACGAACGCCGGCTGACTGACCCGGCTTTAAACCATAATGTGGATATTTCTCCCAACTTTAAATATTATGCGGATATCGCCCAGACGCATGACCTTCCTCCAGTTACCAAGGTCTTTACTACCGAGGGAAAACTTATAGCCGAGCTGGCAAAATCAGACCTGAGTAAATTCGAAGCCCTCGGACTTAAAAAGGCAGAGCTTTTTACTTTTAAGGCAGCCGATGGACAGACAGATTTATATGGAATCCTTCAATTTCCCTCTAATTTTGATCCCAACAAAAAATATCCCTTGTTAGTGAGCGTCTACGCCGGGCCGGCGACCAATGGAGCCCGGGAAATTTTCATTACTCCCAATCCGATATGTGAATTTGGTTTTCTCCTGGCCTCGCTCGATTCACGCAGTGCCGCCGGACGAGGGAAAAAATTCCTGGACTCAATCTACTTGAAGCTGGGAACAGTAGAAATTGACGACCAGGCAGCCGGGGTTAAGGCCTTGGCTCAAAGGCCTTATGTTGATAGCCAAAGGGTAGGAATCTTCGGTACTTCCTACGGCGGTTATGCTTCAATTATGTCTATTTTAAGGCATCCAGAGGTATATGCCGCCGCCAGCGCTTCTTCACCGGTCACCGGTTGGGAAAACTACGATAGTATTTACACCGAGCGCTATATGTGGCTCCCACAGGAAAATAAAGAGGGATACAAGAACGGCAGTGCTCTTACCTATGTTAATAATCTGAATGGTCGATTGATGATCTACTATGGTACCGCCGATAATAATGTCCATCCCAATAACACCATGCAGTTGATTCAGGCGCTGCAAAAGGCGGGAAAAAGTTTTGAAGTCCAAGTTGGACCGGATATGGGTCATACCAGTGTCCGGCTTGAGCGGATGATGGAATTTTTTATTGAAAATTTAATTCTTAATAAATAGACTTTTTAAAAACGGCCGGAAGCCGAGTTTCTGGAAGCGCATTCTTTCCCGTTCAAACTATTGACAGAAGACGGGCGGAAGGCGCTGAGTTATTTAAAAGTAGTTTAAACTCCAGAATCACCCCTAAATTCACCCCGGATGACTATTGCCTGAAATCAGGCTTATTCTTAACCTGCTAAAGGAGGCAAAGTATAAAAATGGCAGGAAGGCTCGCCGGAAGGCGCCCTGTTCTCTTGGCATCTTACTTCAGGCTGCCGCATAGCCATACTTTTACTGGTTACCCGGCTCTCAATATTCCTGGCTTTTTACATTTTTCCCATATTTTCTTGCAATTTTTTTGATAATTAAGATAAAATTAAGCCAAAATATGAATCCAGCAGAAAGCTCAGGGATAATTAAATGAAAAACAAAGGGTTTACTTTTATTGAAATAATCGTTGTTCTCGGAATAATTGGAATTATATTAGCTGCTTCTTACCCCAGTATTCTAAATGTCCTGGAAGCCAGGGCCCTGGACAGTTCAGCTCGAGATTTGCTTACCACGCTTCAGGCGGCCCGTTATATTGCCGTCAACGACAAGGTAAATTGCCGGGTGCATTTCTTCCAAGAAAATAATCAATGGCGTTATTTAGTTGAAATCCAGCAACCTGATCTCACCTGGCAGCCTGCCCCTAAATTCATCAAACAAACCCTCCCCCCGAAATTCAACCCTCAAGTTTTGTTGCCGGCCAGTGATACGAGCATCGTCTTCTCTCCCATAGGATTAATAGCCAATTATAATTTTACTACTCCTCAGAGCTTCCAAATTATCTTGCAAAGTGCCAAGCTTAAAAACCTGGCTCAGGATGATAAGAGAATCATAACCATTTATGCTGGCGGTTCTATTGGCTACACCAAAGCCAAAAGTTAAAGGAGTATAAAATGTCCCGGCAAATACTTAGCTATTTTATGACCGAAAAAAATCTGGCGGGATTAAAAATCAAGATATCTGACGATAGCTATAACAAAACCAAAGGCTTCACTTTAATTGAGGTTATTGTTAGCCTGGCTCTGGTGACCGTGGTCTTTGTCAGCCTGGCTCAGCTTTTTACTATTAGCATAGCTCAGAATTTAAGATCCAATGAGATAAGCAACGCTATTTTCCTGGCTCAGCAACAGATTGATTATCTAAGGACCCTGACTTCAGATGAGCTTTCTACCTTTCCCAACCAATCAATCGGAGAAAGCAACGATGAACTGATTGATATTAATCAGGACGGAACCATAGACTTCAGGAGAATAACCAGAGTCCAGCCTTCAGCCACAGTTCAAGATGCTGGTTTCGATGTTTTGATAATGATTTTTCCACCGGCCTATCAGAATACTCCGATTGATAAGCTTATAACCAATCCAGAAAATTATAAAGTCCGAGCCTATATTCATACCATCATTACCAGATAGGAGATTCGCTTTATGTTTTAAAGGCAGGTTCAAAATGAGAAAAAAAAAACGGAATCAAACGTTAAATAAAAAAGACAGGAAAACTGGCTTTATGATGAGTATCAGAAAAAATTGCAGGCATCAGGCTGGTTTTACTTTTATTGAACTTATAGTTTCTTCAGCTATTATGCTGGTTGTAATCATTGGAGCTCTGTTCCTCTATTCCCGCAGCAATCAAATTTCCGTCGACCAGGAGCAATATGCTGAACTTCAGCATGATGTTCGCTCAGCTTTGTATCTAATGACCAGGGATATCCGGATGGCCGGAGTTGGTCTTCCTCCCGAGTTTGGGATGTATGCCTTCCAGGGCTTCAATAATGAAGACCAAGGTACAGAGGTTAAGCCCGATCGCCTGATAATTCTCGGTAACATCGAAGATCCCCTCAATCTTAAGATCCAGCAATACCAGGGCAATTCAGTTGATGTGGCGGTTTATGATGGCAGTTTTGAAAAATACCCTTATCCGCCTGAATTTTATGTCAATAGAATTGTGATGATTCTTCCCAATCCAGCTTCTTCCTGCCGGACGGGAGAAATAAGGCAACTTACCCACATTACCTGGAGCACCGGCGGGACCAATGAAAAATTTAACATGTCCCCCGGTCTGGCCCC
>PNJE01000013.1 GCA_002877915.1 Candidatus Aminicenantota bacterium | reverse complement strand
CTTTAACCAAGCGACCGCCTGGGTTTCTTCCCTTCTTTCCAGCTGGGGAGTGGAACCGGCTGGGGACAAAGGTTCTTATCTTCAGGCCTTTCCCAATCCCTATACCCTGATTCTGGATAAAGGCGAAGTTTCTCTGCACCTTCCCGTGGGAAAAAGCGGATCGAAGAAAGTAGAGGAAATAAAAAAATTCTACCGTTATGAAGACGATTATTTCCCCGGGGGGACTTCAGCTTCAGGCGAGGTAACAGCTGAGGTGGTTTATGTGGGTTACGGTATCACTGCTCCTGAGCTCGGCTACGATGATTACAAGGGAGTAGATGTCCGGGGAAAAATTGTCCTGATGGAAAATGAAGTTCCCGTAAATCCTGATAGAAATCCGGAATTATTCAAGAAATGGCGACCTTATTCTTTTCATCAGTACAAGCTGCAGAACGCTGCCACTCATGGGGCCAAAGGGATGCTATATTTTTATGGTCCGATAATTAACCCCAATAATGATTATATTGAAGGCTTTATCTACAGTCATGTCGGGCTTCAGGTGGTGAATGATATATTTGCCGGGACTGGCCAGACCTATTCAGAAACTGTGGATAAAATCAGAAATACTCTCCGTCCTCAATCTTTTTTTACCGGAAAGGTTTTCACCATTCGCAACCGGACTGAATATCATCCAGAAGGAATTAGCTACAACCTGCTGGCCAAAATAACCGGAACCGATCCTCAGCTCAAAGACCAGGTAATTATTATCGGGGGCCATCTTGATCATGTGGGGCAATGTCCGGAACTGATGCCTGGAGCTAATGACAATGCCTCGGCGGTAGCGGTTATGTTAGGAGTGGCTGAAGCTCTGAAAAAAGGGCAGATAAAGTTGAAAAGAACAGTTTTATTTGCTTTCTTTGGAGCGGAAGAACAGGGCGTAAAAGGCTCCGAATTTTATTTGAACCATCCGGTCTTTCCCCTCCAGCAGACGGTGGCCTTTAATAAATATGGATGGCGTCGGCTCGGGCGAAAAGATTTTTGCCCTGGCGGGGAAAAATTTTCCCTGGCTATTTGCTCCCTTTGACCGGGCTAACAGCTCATTTATCCATCGGGAATTGGAATCAAATTACTGGACGAATCTGACGAGGCCCCGGCTGGATGCAGCTAGATTTATGGATAAAAATGTTCCAACGCTTTCCTTTTCTGTTTCTGGTTCAAATATTTCTTACCCGGCTTACCATAATACTAAAGATAACCTGAAAATAATCAATCCCGAAATTCTGGAAGACATGGCCAGGCTGGTTTTCCTGGCGACCATCGAGCTGGCTAATGCCCCAGAAGAAAAATTAAAATAACCCTTGAGCAAATGACCAGGTTTTCCGGAAGCTTTTTTCAATCACCAGCTCACCTGGCCATATCGATTTATCTAAGTGTCTAAGGCAGATTTTTAATTGGCTAAGGGTTGAGGATTAAAATAAGGGTTAATATGCTGAATCAAAAAAAGCCCTTTTTCTTAGGCCTGATTTACAGATGAAGCTCAACAGTATCTTCATCATTAAGGACATAATCCCGGGTAACCCTTAGCCCAGAGATATTACCGGATTTGCTCCAGATGCGGGCATAATTTAGTTTTTCGGCAAAGTCTTTGTGGATGAGCCGAGCCAGGTCGAGAATGGTACTGCCTTTTTTTAAGATAAAGGGAGATTCATAATCCGGTTTTTCCCCTGGGACTTTACTATAAAGGCGAACAACTTGGAGAAGCTGAAATATTTTTGCTGGTAGGATATTCAAACCTTCAGCCGTCCGGGCCGAAACAGAAAGTAGCTCGAAGGGCAGCGAAAAAAGAAGGCTGATTTCCTCGAGAATTTGGCCGGCTTCAGGCAAATCAATTTTATTAAGCAGAAGCAAGGTTCTTTTCAAGAAGGGAAATTTTTCTGAGGGAATAATGGATTTCTCGTGGACCGGTTCTATCTTTTTTCCCTTCAGATGATTGAGGATCATTTCGAGCTCAATCGGAGCATCATTTTTGGAGGCATCGAGCACAATGATAAGACCATCGGCTGTCTTTATCATTTCTACCAACCAGGACTCGAAATAATCCCGAGTGATTGGCGGTGTATCAATTAACTGGATTTT
The DNA here is from genome assembly GCA_002877915.1 of Candidatus Aminicenantota bacterium. Lineage (GTDB taxonomy): Bacteria > Acidobacteriota > Aminicenantia > Aminicenantales > Saccharicenantaceae > Saccharicenans. The sequence goes on along the minus strand of PNJE01000013.1, from coordinate 18,420 downwards.
TATATTTTCGTAGTTCATCATATAGGGGAGCGCTTGCCGGGTTGTAAAGGGGAAATCAGCCACTTCCACTTCAATTCCAGTGAGGGCCTGAATCAAAGAAGATTTACCAGAATTGGGCGGTCCAATCAGTATAACCTGTCCGGCTCCCGATTTTTCAATTCGGTAGAGGGAGCCCTTTCTGGAGGCAGTTGGTCGCCGCTCATTTTCTTCTCTTAATTTGGCTATTTTTGCTCGATACAGAGCGACCAATTTCTCTGTTCCTTTATGCCGGGGGATAATGGAAAGGAGTTTTTCTATAATCGCAATTTTTTCTTCTGAGGTTTTTGCCTGGTGGAGGCTTTTTTCTACCTCATAAAATTCTGGGGGAAGATTAGCTGGCAATTTCTGACCTCAACCAATATTATTTTAGCTAACTTCTCTAAAATTTTTAAGAAAAAAATGAATGAAAATAGTTTTCTGCAGGTAAAGTCTAAGGCAATTTATTATAAAATTGATGCTTTTACTAAGTAGGCGGCTTTCTTCATGCTAAATAATTGAAAAATAAGTAAGTTATAAAGAAAAAAATTTGATTTTTTGTTATTTTTTTCTTTACTTTCAGCGTGAATTTAGCTATAATATAAACCTAAAGATGATTTCAAAGATAAAAGATTTTTTCTTAACCTGCCAGCCTCATTTTTTTCTTAAAGGGAATTACGATGAAAGATGAAAAATATACTGCTGAAAGTATAAAAGTCTTAAAGGGATTGGAAGCTGTCCGCAAACGTCCGGCCATGTACATCGGGAGTACTGGTTCAGAGGGGCTGCACCATCTGGTTTATGAAGTGGTTGATAATTCAGTGGACGAAGCCCTGGCCGGTTATTGTAGCAAAATTGACGTCATTATCCACGTTGATAACTCAGTGACGGTTATTGATGATGGCCGAGGCATCCCGGTAGAAATGCATCCAAAAGAAAAAAGGCCAGCGGCGGAAGTAGTTCTGACTGTTCTCCATGCCGGGGGTAAATTTGATGACAAGAGCTATAAAGTTTCGGGCGGTCTGCACGGAGTGGGAGTCTCGGTGGTTAACGCCCTGTCCAAAAGATTGGAACTGGAAGTAAAAAGAGATGGGGGAATCTATACTCAAGTCTACGAGCGGGGTAATCCCGTTACCCCCTTGAAAAAAATCGGCAAAACCAATAAGACCGGAACCAAAATAACCTTCTGGCCAGATGATGAAATCTTCGAGACTACCGAGTTTAATTTTGAGGTTCTGACCCAGAGAATGAGGGAGCTATCCTTTCTTAACCGTGGTCTGAAAATTACCATCATTGATGAGAGGATTAATAAATCTCATGAATTTCAATACAAGGGCGGAATACTCGAATTTGTTCAGTATTTGAATCAGAACAAGACGGTTCTCAATCCCCGGCCGATTTATTTTGAAGCCCAAAAAGATGACCTCATAATCGAGGTGGCCTTCCAGTATAATACTGGTTACACGGAAAACATTTTTACTTTTGTTAATAACATCAATACAATTGAAGGGGGAACTCATCTTATTGGTTTAAAGTCGGCTTTGACCAGGTGCATAAACAGTTATGCTGAAGCCCACAACCTACTCAAGGACCTGGGTTCTGGAAGTATTTCCGGTGACGACACCAGAGAAGGATTAACCGCCGTCCTGAGCATTAAAATGCGGGAGCCCCAATTTGAGGGCCAGACCAAGACCAAACTGGGTAACTCTGAAGTAAAAGGAATAGTGGAATCGCTGGTCAATGAAAAATTAACCGCCTATTTTGAGGAAAATCCGACCAATGCCAAAAGAATCGTGGCCAAAGCTATTGATGCAGCTAGAGCGCGGGAAGCAGCCAGAAAGGCCCGGGAACTGGCTCGCCGAAAAAGCGTTCTGGAAACAACTTCCTTACCGGGGAAGCTGGCTGATTGTCAGGAAAGAGACCCGGCCCTGGCCGAACTATTCATTGTAGAAGGAGATAGCGCTGGTGGTTCAGCCAAGCAAGGTCGGGACCGAAGATTTCAAGCTATTCTTCCGCTTAAGGGTAAGATTCTGAATGTCTGGAAAGCCCAGCCCGATAAAATATTCCATAATGATGAAATAGGCACTATCATCGCTGCGCTCGGAACCAGTGCCGGAGAGGAAAACTTCAGCCTGGAAAAGCTTCGTTATCATAAAATTATTATTATGACCGATGCTGATGTTGATGGCTCTCACATCAGAACCTTGCTGATGACCTTTTTTTATCGCCAGATGAGGCCGTTGATTGAAAATGGACATCTCTATATTGCCCAGCCTCCGCTTTATAAGATTTCGCGGGGACGAGAAGTTCAGTATTTAAAAGAAGAAAAAGAATATGAGAAATGGATTGTCAAAAAGATTTCAGAAGAATTCAAATTAAAGGTAAAAAATCAGAAAGAACTTCTGGAGGGAGAAAAATTCAGGAAGTTCATCCTGAAAGTGATTCAAAAAAAGAATTATCGAAATTATCTGGAAAGAAGAAATATCCCGATTGCCCTGATAGAATTTTTAATTCAGGAAAACATAGCTGATCTGGAAGCTCTGCAGGATAAAAAGAGGATGAAAAAGTTGCAGGAAGAAATATCCCGCCTGGATAAAGATTTTCGGACCGAGTTAATTCACGACGAGGAATATGAAGCTTATGAAATTATAGTTGATTATAAAGTTAACGGCTTTGCCAGCCGGACGAGAATTAACCTGGATTTAATCAATTCGATTGAATACAAGAATCTATATCGGATCATGAAGGAGCTCGAAGAATACCGGCCACCGTATGAAGTGATTAATACGACCGAGTCAATTTCCATAGATAATGAAAATAAATTGCTCGAATATCTTTTTGAAAAAGGCAAAAAAGGAGTAACCATCCAGCGGTACAAGGGTCTCGGCGAGATGGCACCTGAGCAGCTCTGGGAAACTACTATGGATCCAGAGAAACGCTCGCTGCTCAAGGTTTCCATTCAGGATGCGGTAGAGGCAGACAAGGTTTTTTCGATTTTGATGGGTGAAGAGGTTGACCGGAGAAAAGAATTCATTGAAGAAAATGCCCTGTTAGCTCAGAACCTTGATATCTAAGACCGCGGCCTTGGTTATTCAGAAAGGTAAGACAGATGCCCGGAAAAAAGAAAGAAGAAGAAAAAGATAATAAAGAACCAACTCGCCAGGATAAAAGAAAAGAAACAAAAATTGATTCTCCCGGAAAGCCAGAAGAAATAGCCTCCACCGAAAACAAAGCGGAACTCAACCCGGCCCAGGCGACGCTAATAGCCCAGAATCTTTCCGTTGTCAGCCTGGAAGAGGAGATGAAGAAATCCTATCTGGACTATGCTTTAAGCGTCATCATTGGGCGAGCTATTCCTGATATTAAGGATGGCCTGAAGCCGGTCCACCGCCGGGTGCTTTATGCTATGTGGGAGACTGGGACCACCCATAATAAACCTTATAAAAAGTCAGCCAGAATCGTGGGCGATGTTATCGGTAAATACCATCCCCATGGTGATGCGGCTGTCTACGATGCCCTCGTCAGAATGGCTCAGGATTTCAGCCTTCGTTATCCTCTGGTTGATGGGCAGGGGAATTTTGGTTCCATTGACGGAGATCCTCCAGCGGCCATGCGTTATACCGAAGTCCGGATGACCCGGCTGGCTGAAGAGCTCCTGGCAGACATTGAAAAAGATACGGTTAATTTTGTTCCCAACTACGACGAGAGCCTCCTCATGCCAGAAGTGCTCCCAGCCAAATTTCCCAATCTTCTGGTAAACGGTGCTTCGGGAATCGCCGTAGGTATGGCCACCAATATTCCACCCCATAATTTGGGCGAAGTCTGTGAGGGGCTGATTTATTTAATTGACCATCCTAAAGCCACCATTGATGACCTGATGAGGTTCATCCCGGGTCCAGATTTTCCCACCGGAGGTTATGTGTTTAACCGCCAAAATATCCGGCAGGCTTATCTGGAGGGAAAAGGGGTTATCCACCTCCGGGCGAAAACTACGATTGAAAGAGCGGACAAAGGTGAAAAAGACCGGATTGTCATAACGGAAATTCCCTATGGGGTTAATAAAGCCCGCCTGCTGGAAAATATCGCTGAACTCGTTAACAATAAAAGAATAGAGGGAATCGCCGATATCCGGGACGAATCTGATCGCGAAGGCATAAGGGTGGTGATAGAAATTAAGAGAGGGGAATTGCCCGAGATTATTTTAAACAACCTTTATAAGCATACTGCTCTCCAGACTTCTTTTGGCATAATTATGCTGGCGATTGTCGATAAGCAGCCCAAGCTCCTGAACCTGATGGAAATGATGAATTATTTCATCGCACATCGCCGGGATGTAATTATCAGACGGACCAAACACGACCTGAAAAAGGCTGAGCACCGGGCTCATATCCTGGAGGGCTTATTAATTGCCCTGGATTATCTGGATGCCGTTATTGACCTTATCCGAGCTTCTAAGACGGTGGAAGAGGCTAAAAATGGATTGATGACCAAATTTAAACTGACGGACATCCAGGCCCAGGCGATTCTGGAAATGCAACTGCAGAGGCTGACGGGCTTGGAACGTCAGAAAATAGTTCAGGAACACCGGGAGCTGGTTGAACTTATAAAGAAGCTAAAACTGATCCTAAAAAATCCTGAAATGGTCATGCAGATTATTAAGGATGAATTAAAGCAGCTTAAAGAAGAATATCAGGATGAGCGGCGGACTGAGATTCGAGATGAAGTAATTACGGACATCAAGGCTGAGGATTTAATCAAGGAAGAAGATGTGGCCATTGTTTACACCCAGTCTGGCTATATTAAGCGAACTTCTCTCAATGCTTATCGTTTTCAGAGTCGAGGAGGGAAAGGTCGCAAAGGGATCGAAATGAAGGCCGAGGATGTGGTGGAAAACCTGTTTGTTGGTTCCACCCATTCTTATCTTTTGGTATTTACTGATATTGGTCGGATGTACTGGCTTAAAGCTTTGGATGTGCCGGATGCTGGGCCTTCTGGCCGGGGAAAGGCCATCGTTAACCTGCTTGAGCTCCAGCCAGAGGAAAGGGTCCGAAGTATTCTGGCGGTGAAGGAATTTCGCGAAGACCAGTATATAGTAATTATGACTAATAAAGGCCTGATTAAAAAAACCCGGCTCAGTGAATTTAAAAATGTTAGAAAAGGCGGAATAATTGCCATGAATCTCAAGCCCAAGGACAGTCTTTTTATGGCTGCTCTGACCAATGGGAAAAATGATATTATCATCGGGACGAGGATGGGAAAAGCTATTCGCTTTAAAGAAACTCGGGTGAGACCAATGGGGCGACAGGCGGCCGGGGTGAAGGCCATTGCCTTGAAGCCCAAAGATCGGGTAATCAGTATGATTGTTATCGGCCCGGAAGATAAATACATTTTCACCGCCTCGGAAATGGGATATGGCAAGAAAACACCGGTGGAGGATTATCCGGTCCATAACCGGGGTGGCCAGGGGGTAATCAATCTCAAAATCAACGAAAAGATCGGTCCAGCTCTGGCGATGGTTGGCATTAATGAAGATGATCTGCTGATAATCACGGTGAGCGGAAAAGTTATCAGGATTAAAACCACAGCTATCCGGCCTTTAAGCCGGGCCACCCAGGGAGTGAGACTTATCCAGTTGGAGCCAGGAGATAAAGTTTGCTCCATAGCTAAGGTCCGGGAAGATTAAGTTTTATTAACCAGCCTGGGCGAAGGCCACAACAAAAGGAATGATAAAGCAGCTTTACAGAAAGCATTAATTTTATAAAGTGACTGAACTTCCCGGTTTAGGAAATAAAATTTTTTAGACAGATTCTGAAACTTTAATCCAAACTCAGAGCCCATAGCAATTCTGCCCCCATTCCGGAAAAATAGGCTGTCGAGGTCAAAATAATTGTTGATTTAAGAGTAAACCTTATTTACAATTTGGGTAACTTTTTCTGAGGAGGAATTAGTGATAGAAACTCTGGCCCAGCTTTTTTTGAACACAGTAAGAAGTTATCCGAAAGATAACCTCATGCTATATAAAAAAGATGGCCGATATCTCCCGATTTCGACGGCTGAATTTAAGAAAAAAGTAATCCATCTGGCTCTGGGTCTAAACAAAATCGGCCTAAAGAAAGGCGATAAGCTAATTATCCTTTCTGAAAACCGACCGGAATGGGTAATGACCGATCTGGCCACCATTTGTCAGGGAGGATTGACCGTTCCCATATATACTTCTTTAACTGCCAGCCAGGCTGAATATATTATCGAGGATTCGGAAGCTTCTATAGTGGTTGTTTCGAACCAAGAGCAAAGAGAAAAAATTAAGTTGATCAGGAATAATCTTAGCCAGGTTAAAAATTTTATCACCCTGGAGGAAGAATCCATTCCAGGCTATATAAATTTTGCGGAACTCTTAGAATTAGGAAGGGAAGTAGAAGCGGAAAGACCGAGTTGGTTTGAAGAGCTGGCTCTAAAAGTGAACCCAGAAGACGAAGCCTCGTTGATCTATACTTCCGGAACAACCGGCCTGCCCAAGGGGGTGATTTTGACTCACCATAATTTCATTAGCAATGTCAAAACCTGTGTGGCTATGTTTGATATAAGCTTTCGAGATACAGTTTTATCTTTCCTGCCTTTATCCCATGTGCTCGAAAGAATGGTGATGTTTGCTTATCTCTACGCTGGAGCCACCATCGGGTTCGCTGAAAGTGTGGAAACCGTGGCCCAAAATCTACTGGAAATCCGGCCGCACATTATGGTCAGCGTTCCCAGGGTCTTTGAGAAAATATATGCCCGGGTAATGGAAAGTGTTTTAAGCAGTTCTCCCTTGAAACGCCGAGTTTTCTTCTGGGCTCAGAAAGTAGGAAAGAAATATGGACAGAAAAAATTGGCTGGAGAGAAAATCCCGATAAGTTTAAAAATAAAAAGAAGCCTGGCCCACAAGTTAGTCTTCAGCCAAATCATTGAACGAACTGGGGGACGAGTCAGATTTTTTATTTCCGGTGGGGCTCCTCTGTCGAAAGATATAGCTGAATTTTTTTATTCTCTGGGGTTGGTGATTTATGAGGGTTATGGCTTGACAGAAACTTCTCCTGTCCTTTCGGTAAACCGGCCGGGAGCTCTAAAATTTGGGACGGTTGGCCAGCCCATCCCGGAAGTGGAAATAAAGATTGCCGCCGATGGCGAAATTTTGGCCCGAGGCCCCAACGTGATGAAAGGCTATTATAAAAAGGAAGCTGAGACTAAGGAAGCCTTCGAAGGCGGTTGGTTCCATACGGGTGATATAGGCTATCTGGATGAGGATGGCTTCCTGGTGATAACCGATAGAAAAAAAGATATCATTGTCACTTCTGGCGGTAAGAATGTGGCTCCACAAATTATAGAAAACCTGCTTAAAACGAGCCCTTACCTCAGCACGGTGGTGGTTATTGGTGATCGTCGAAAATTCATTTCTGCCCTGGTGGTACCGAATTTTGAAAAGCTGGAAGAAATAGCCAGGAGCCGCGGTATTAAGTTTGATGACCGAAAAGATTTGATTAATAGACAGGAAATAGTTAACTTCATTAAAGAAGAAATTGATCGGGCAACTTTAAGCTTAGCTTCCTATGAAAAAATAAAGAAAGTTGCCCTGCTGGAAAGAGACCTGGAAATTGAAAAAGGTGAAATTACTCCTACGCTTAAAGTTAGAAGAGCCACCATTGAAAATCGCTATCGGGAATTAATTGAGAGTCTCTACCGGGAGGATTCTTCAGCATCTTTAGAATCCTCCTCCTCAGAAGAGGGCTCAAAATAAAGAATCCGACCACAACTTTCGCATAGATGGATTTTAGAACGGTCCCGGATTTCGTTTAGCATTTGCGGCCTAATCCTCATCTGGCACATTGAGCAAAATTCATCGACCACCCGGGAAAGGGCTACTCCGCCGCGTTTTCGGGCAATATTAAGATAAAGCTGAAGCTGGTCCTTGGGAATGGTTTTAACCAGTTGTTCCCTTTGACCGGTGTAAAGATTTTTTTTCTCTTCGAGTTCTTTCTGGCGCTGGTTTAGGGCCGCAATTTCCTGCTTCAGATGTTCTTCCTCATTTTTTTGCCTCAGGGTAGCAGTTCTGATTTCTTCCTCTATTTCATCGGCTACTAAAAGTTCCTTGATTATGTTTTCTTCTAAAGCATCAATTTTAGCTTGATTTTCCTGGATTTCTTTGAGGAGGGAAGTATATTCTTTGTTGGTCTTGACTTCATTCAATTGGTGCTTAAATTTGGCTACTACCGCCTTCAAATCCTTAACTTCGGCTTCGAGATTGCGGCGTTTTTTCTGATTATGGCTGAGTTTTTCTCTGGCCTTAATTACCTGATCGGAATCGGCCTTAATTTTATTTTCAATTTCTTGGATTAAATGGGGGATATCGGATAATTCGGCAGACACCTGCCTCAGGAGATTATCAATCTCCTGAAGCCGGATTAATTTTTCAAATTCGACTTGTTCTCCATCCACTTTGTCTCTCTATTCTTAGAGCCGATTTTTAAGTGGGCCTACCAGGATTCGAACCTGGGACCTGCCGGTTATGAGCCGGTAGCTCTGCCGCTGAGCTATAGGCCCTTTTGCTTTTTATACCAGATAAAGTAATTTTAGTCAATCGGATCGGCGCTAACCGAGGCTAAAAACTGTTGGTAAAAGATCTTAATTTTTTACTTCTGGTCGGATGTTTCAGTTTCCGCAGAGCCTTGGCCTCGATTTGCCTGATTCTTTCCCTGGTTACCTTGAATTGCTGGCCAACTTCTTCCAGAGTATGCTCGTTGCCGTCTCCCAGTCCAAATCTCATTTTTAAAACCCTGGCTTCACGGTCAGTCAGAGTTTTCAGGGCCTCCTCAATGTGCTCTTTAAGGCTCTGATGAATAACTGATTCCGGGGGAGACGGTAAAATTTTATCCTCTATAAAATCTCCCAGGTGGCTATCCTCTTCCTCTCCTATCGGTGTTTCCAGGGAAATTGGCTCCTGGGCGATTTTAATTATCTTTCTTACTTTGCTAACCGGCATGTCCATTTTTCTGGCAATCTCTTCACAGGTTGGTTCTCGACCGATTTCCTGAACTAATTGTCTGGAGACTCTTACCAGTTTATTTATAGTTTCAATCATATGAACCGGTATGCGTATCGTTCGGGCCTGGTCAGCAATAGCCCTGGTTATAGCCTGACGGATCCACCAGGTGGCGTAGGTTGAAAATTTATAGCCGCGGCGATATTCAAATTTGTCGACGGCTTTCATTAAGCCCATATTGCCTTCTTGAATAAGATCAAGAAATTGGAGACCCCGATTGCTATATTTTTTAGCGATGGAGACAACCAACCGGAGGTTAGCTTCTACTAATTGCTTTTTGGCCTGCTCACTGGTGCTTTTGCCCATCATGATTGTTCGAACGGCTTTTTTTAGAGATTGAGAATCCAGGCCAACCTCTTTTTCTATTTTCTTTATTTCCAGATTGAGCCTTTTTATTTCGCCTTCTATTTCTTTTTGGCGATTTCTGGACTCTTTTTTCTGCCTCTTTTTCTTTGACCCGGATTTGGCTGATTTTTTTCCGGTTTCAGACTTTTGAAGCAATAAGTCTTCCAGCTTTTCTTTCTCGTACTCGAGCTCATTTATTTCTCTCAGCTTGTCCTTAAGTTGTTCTATCACCACTTCTCTCAGGCCGTTTTGGAGATTCAAATCCCGGATTAAGCGGCTCAGTTCAACTATTATTCGGCCGCGGGTAAAATTGTACTTTTTGCCCTTGGGAACTTCCTCTATTTTTTGAGTTAAATCCTTGATAATTTTAATTTTTTCTAAAAGTTCCTGTTGCTTTTCCAGTAGTTTTTCATCAGCCAGCTCTTCATCATTAAAATCAAAATATTCCTGGATTATTTCCGGGTATTCTTTGATTTTCTGTTCTATCTTCAAGATGTTAGTAAGAACCAGGCGGGTTTTGGAAAGGGCTTTGATAATAGCCTTTTCCCCCCGCTCAATTTCTCGGGCGATGGCAATTTCTCCCTCCCGGGTTAAAAGAGGGATATTTCCCATTTCCCGGAGATAAAGTTTCACTGGGTCGGTAGTCCTTTCCAGCCCATGAGTGCAAACAGTGCTCTTCTTTGGAGGATAGGGGAGTACTCCTTTCTGCTGAGAATCAAGAATTTTTATCCCGTAGCTATCCATAGAGGAAAGAAAGTCATTGAAATCATCATCCACTCCAAAGTCTTCACCGAAAGTCTGGTCGATTTCTTCCCAGGAAAGGAAGCCCTGTCTTTTACCTTTGGAGATTAATTGAAGGATTTCACCCCTCTGGTATTTTTCATCTGAAGACACAGTCCCGCCTCCTATTTAGGCTAATTTCCAATTTCTTCAAAAATTGGTTGTCTTTATTCATAGACTTAATATTTCTTTGGTAATTTCATGTTTTTGATACAGGAGATCCATCAATTTTTCTTTATCTCCTTTTTTTTCGATTAGACTTATTTCCCTCTGAATTTCTTTCAGCTTTTTTTGGAGCCTGATTTTTTTCAGGGTGTGAAGGCAATCGAGAGCTTCTCCCACCGAGCCAGAGGGGACTTCTTCCTGCAGCGCCCGGGAGAGCTGACTCAGCAGCTTCGGGCTGATAATTTCCTGAAGACCGGAAAAATTCCAAGTAAGGTTGCGGTCGAAGCATTCCAGAAGATATCGAAAAATTGGCTCACTTACTAACCCCTGAAACCAACCGGGATCGAATTCGTTAATCAGTAACGGCAGAATCTCTTGCTGAGTAAAAAGAAGCTGTAGGAGACGTTTTTCGGCTGGCAGCCAGAATTTTCTTTCTTCTCCCTTCTGAAAAGTCGTTCTGAGGCTTGAGTTTTTTTCAATCATCGGTCGCAAGATATTCTCCCCGATTCTAAAAAAATCGGCGGCTTGCCGAAGATACTCGTTTTGAACTATCGAATCGGGAATTCGGGAAATTTCCAGAACGACCTGGCGGATTATGCGGCTTTTTTCTTCTGGAATATTTAGATCGCCCGTTTTGGAATACTCGCTCATTAAAAAATAAAAGCCCTCCTGGCTCTTTTTTACTAAGGACAGATATTTCTCTGGCCCATATTTTTTTAAATAGCCATCCGGGTCGAGATTTTCTGGCAAAATCATAATGCGCACCTGGAGCCCTTTTTCCAGGCAGATAGGAATGGCTCTCAAGGCGGCTTTTATTCCGGCTTCATCTCCATCATAATTAATTATTACCCGTGGGGCATAACGGAGAATCTGGGCTACCTGCTGGACGGTAAGACTGGTTCCCATTGAAGCGACTACATTTTGAATCCCAGCCTGGAAAAGAGCGGCATAATCAGCATAGCCCTCAACCAGGATGGCCTCACCGCGGCTTTGCATCTCGCCCCGGCTGAAATTTAGACCGTAAAGTAAGTGACCTTTACTGAAAACCTGAGTTTCAGGGGAATTAAGATACTTGGGCTGGGCCTCAAAAATTGTCCGACCGCCAAAAGCGACCACCCGATTCGTCAGAGTAAAGATGGGGAAAATAATTCGGCCCCGGAAGCGATCGCGATATTCTCCGGCTCGTTGTCCGGGAATAATCAGCCCGGCCTTTTCCAAATCCTGGGGGCTGTATGATTGTTTGAAATTCTGAAAAAGAGAATCCCAGGAGTTAAGAGCATAGCCCAACCGCAATTTTTTGATGGTTTCTTCGGTAAATTTTCGTCCCCTTAAATATTCCAGGGCTCTTTTCCCTTCCTGGGTTTTAAGTAGATTGTTTCTGAAATAATTAAGGGCTTTTTCGTTAATTTCAAAGATTTTTTCTTCCAGCTTGGCTTCTTTATAAGAAGTTCTGGATTCGGGAAGGGGAATATGGTATTTTTCGGCCAACAGCCTGACTGCTTCGGGAAAAGTCATATTCTCTTTTTCCATTACCAGAGAAAATAGATCTCCGCCTATTCCGCATCCGAAGCAGTGGAATAATTGCTTTTCTTCATCAACGGTAAAGGAGGGGTCTTTTTCCGAGTGAAAGGGACATAAGCCTACCCATTTCTTGCCCCTTTTTTTGAGAGTAGTGTATTGAGAGGCTATTTCGACTATGGAAGCTACCTGTTTTATTTTTTCGGTTATCTCCATTAGTCTATGTAGGGCTCGCTAATCGGATATAAAATAGGTTTCAGACCGGCAGTTGTCAAGTTGTCTTCCCCTAAAAAAATTCCTAATTTTATGAATCATAGATGGTTAATCTGACTGGCTAAATAGCCGGCTCCAAAACCATTATCTATATTAACTACGGCCACTCCCCCGGGACAGGAATTGAGCATTGCCAGAAGCGCCGATATTCCGCGGAAGCTGGCTCCATATCCAACGCTGGTAGGAACAGCTATAACTGGTGCCCTGAACAACCCGGCCACCACGCTGGGCAGGGCTCCTTCCATTCCAGCTACTACTACCAGCACCCGGGCTTCCTTAAGAACCTCGTAATGACCGAGCAACCGATGGAGTCCGGCTACCCCAACATCATAAATTCTCATCACTTCATTGCCAAGGAACTCACTGGTGACCGCGGCTTCTTCAGCTACCGAGATGTCCGAAGTGCCGGCCGAGAGAACCGCTATTTTCCCCTTGCCTTCTAAAGGTTTTTTTCTTATGGTGGTTAAACATCTGGCTTCCTGGTGATAAGTAGCGGCAGGCAGAGCCTTTTTAATCTTTTTATAAACCTCGGGACTAACTCTCGTAATAAGCAGATTGTTTCCGTTTTTAAGAATCGCTCGAGCAATTTTAATAATCTGCTGAGGAGTTTTGCCTTCTCCGAAAATAACTTCTGGTGAGTCTTTCTTCAGTTCCCGGGCATGATCAACTTTGGCAAACCCAAGATCTTGATAGGGAAAATCCTTGAGTTTTTCGAGGGCTTCTTCGGGGGTTATCTCTTGGTGATAGAGTTTTGAAACGAGTCCAGCTAATAAAGCTTTCACGAAATGATTTTAGCACAAAATCAAGCCTTTGGCAGTAGATGAAGAATAAATATTCAAGTTTTTTTGTTAACTTGTCAAAGTAGCCTCTATATTGTAAAATAGCAAAGACTTAAGCTTAGGTTTATCAGGAGAAAGCAGTGAGCGAACCAAAGAAAAAAGATGATTATCAAAAAGCTCTCAGCCTTTATAGCCAGGGTATAAAAGATTTCCGCCGAGGAGATTATGAAAAGGCCAGTTCTTCCTTTACCAGTTTAATGGAAAAATACCCGGAAGAATTTGAGCTTATTGACCGGGCTAAAGTTTATTTGACCATCTGCCAGAGGGGAACCCATAAAGAAATCATCTCGCCCCGGACGATCGAGGATTATCTTTTTTATGGTCAAATGAAAATAAACCAGGCTGACTATGAAGGAGCGATAAAGCTGCTGGAAAAGGCCCTGGAACTGAAGAAAGAGGAGGCTCGAGTTTATTATTTGATGGCCACTGCTTATGTGCAAAATAATCGGCTTGATGACGGCCTGGAGGCCCTGAAAAAAGCAATCCAGAAAGATAAATCCTTAGCTGTTCTGGCTCAGAATGAACCGGATTTTGAACCGCTCCGGGAAGATAAAAGGTTTAAAGTCCTGGTTAAGCTTTCATGAAAAAAGAACTTCTGATCCTTATCAGCCGGGTTGAGTATCCAGAAAACCTTAAAAAAATATCTTTACCCTTGATTTCAGAGCAAAATATTCTGAATTATTTATTGAGAATTAGCCAGGAATTGAAGCCGTTGGAAATTGGCCTGCTGGTTAAAAGGGAAAATGATTTCGCTCACTTGAAATTGAGACCTGAGCCAAAAATCTTCTGGCAGAATTCATCGGGGGACCTCGGAAAAACCTTAAATAGCCAGAACAGAGGAAAATTTCAAGGCGATTTATTGCTTTTATCTTCTGACTTTTTCCCTTTAGATTCGGGTCTTTTGAGGGAGTTGATCAGGAGTCATCAAAAATCAGGCAGCTTGTTGACCCTAATAGCTAAGAAAGTAAGGGCAGATTCCAGATATCAGTCGGAAGATTATTTTGTTTTGCCAGGCCTGGCGGCTATTAGCTTGAGAAAAGGTCTCGGCTGGCTGAAAAAAATTCGAGCCTTTAAACCAACTGGACAGCTCGATATCGTCGCTCTGGTTGAAGCTTCCGAGAAAAGCGAGGAAACTCCTAATTTCCTGTGGCTACAGGATAGCGGAGGAACAGAAGCTGTCTGGCTTAACGAACAGGAAGACCTCTCGCTGGTGGCTTCTATTCTCAATAAAAGAAAACTGGCCGAGCTGGAGAAAAGGGGCGTTTTTTTCCTATCGCCCAATGAAGTCTGGCTTGATCCGGAAGTCGAAATTGGACCGGGTACGGTTATTTATCCTTCAGTGGTGATTGAAGGTCAAACCAAGATAGGTAAGGATTGCTTAATTTATCCTCATTGTCATATTGTCAACAGCTGGATTGGAAACCGGGTTAAAGTCTTAGGAGCGACAGTTATTGAAGGCTGTCGCCTTGAAGCAGAAGCCCAGGTAGGGCCTTTTTCCAGATTAAGGCCAGAAACCCGACTGGCTGCCGGGAGCCGGGTTGGCAATTTTGTAGAAATGAAAAAAACCTTTTTTGGACGCGGTTCTAAGGCTATGCACCTGAGTTATTTAGGAGATGCCACGGTGGAAGAAATGGTCAACGTAGGGGCTGGTACCATAACCTGCAATTATGATGGGCAAAAGAAGAATAAAACTTATATCGGTAAGGGTGCTTTCATTGGTTCAGGAACAGAATTGGTGGCGCCAGTGAAGATTGGTCGGGGGGCTTATATCGCCGCCGGGTCGACGATTACCGAAAACGTATCTTCTGAAGCACTGGCGATTGCCAGGGCTCGTCAAGTAGAAAAACCAGGTTGGGTCAGAAGACGAAAACAAAAACTGGCTTCTACAGAAAATAACCAGAAGAAGAAAAAATAACTAAAAGTACAAAAAGCCGGCAAGAAAAATCCAGGGTTAAAGAGGAGATTTCTTGTTTTTCTGCTCAAAGCGGTAAACGTGAAATATTCTCTGAAAAGCCGTAAAATTAGAAACAGCCGCCAGAATTAAAATAACTATAATCATAGCCAAATCAAACCGGTGAAAGATTAGCCCGATTATGGTTCCCAGAATTAATAAGACCAATCTTTCGGCTCTCTGCATTACTCCTACCCGGCAATCTATTCCCAGGCTTTCCGACCGGGCCCGGGTATAGCTGACCATAGTAGAGCCAAGAAAAGCAAAAGCCAACCCCCAGAGAATCCAGTGATTTCGGAAGTGGAATCCCAATCCTAAATAGATGGCAAATTCTGAATACCGATCAACGCTGGAGTCAAACATAGCTCCAAAAAGTGTCCGGCGGTTGCCATTGGTAGCTACCTTTCCATCTAATATGTCCAGCATTCCGCAAAAAAAGAGGAAAACCAGAGCCCATAATGGTTTATTCCAGCCAAAAAAAACTCCGACCATAATTCCCGCGGCCAATCCAAGAAAGCTCAGGAAATTAGGATTGATGTTTAAACGGACAAAGACTAAGGAAAATTTATCAAAAACCTGCAGGGTAAAAATAATTAGCTTGGTAGGCAGGAAGCGGAATCCTTTATTTTCATAGGTTATCATTTTTGATATTATATTATTTATCCTAAAAAAAATCAAACTGAGCTTTCTTTCAGGTTAGAAATCACATTCTCTAATCGAATAATTCCAGACTCAAGAGTAAAGAAAAACCAAAGGAATTTAAACAGATTATAATTTGAAAAAAAAAGGGGGCTGTGATATGTTTTTCCTAACTAATTGTTTGCAGGAGATAGCCATGAAAGATAAAATTGAAATCAAAAAACCTCAGGGAAAATTAGGAGTGATGATTCCCGGCCTGGGAGCAGTGGCGACCACTTTTATTGCTGGTGTTTTAATGGTCAGGAAGGGATTAGGGCAGCCGTTTGGTTCTTTAACTCAGATGGGCACTATTCGCCTGGGAAAGAGAACAGAAAAAAGAGTTCCCAAGATAAAAGATTTTATTGAATTGGCCGACCTCCAGGACCTGGTTTTTACAGCCTGGGATATTTTCCCGGATAATGCTTATCAGTCAGCCATAAAGGCCGGAGTGTTGCGGAAAGAGCATCTGGAGCCAATAAAAGATGAGCTGGAGAAAATCAAGCCTCTCCCGGCGGTTTTCGATCAGAAATATGTTAAAAAGCTCGACGGTCCGAATAAGAAAAGCGGAGCTAATAAATATGAATTGGCTTTACAGCTAATGGATGATATCAAGAGATTTAAGGAAGAAAATTCGTTGGATCGCTTAGTCATGATTTGGTGTGCCAGTACTGAAATTTTTATGAGGCCGGATCCAGTTCATCAGACAATTGAATCTCTGGAAAAAGCTATGAAGGAAAATCATCCGGCCATTGCCCCGAGCATGATTTATGCTTATGCCGCTTTGAAATCCGGCATTCCTTTCATTAACGGGGCCCCCAATCTTACAGTTGATATTCCCGCCATGGTCGAATTAGCCAAGAAGAATAACTTGCCGATAGCCGGAAAAGATTTTAAAACCGGCCAGACTTTGATGAAGACCATCATTGCTCCGGGCTTGAAAGCCAGGCTGCTTGGGTTAAACGGTTGGTTTTCCACCAATATCCTGGGCAATCGCGACGGAGAAGTTTTGGACGATCCCGAGTCATTCAAGACTAAAGAAGAAAGCAAGCTTGGTTCTCTCGAATACATCCTTCAACCAGAAGTTTATCCCGAACTTTATGGCAAATTTTATCACAAAGTTCGAATAAATTATTATCCGCCCAGAGGAGATAATAAGGAAGGCTGGGACAATATTGATATTTTTGGCTGGCTTGGCTACCCGATGCAAATCAAGATCGATTTTCTCTGCCGCGATAGCATTCTGGCGGCTCCTATTGTTCTTGATTTGGTTCTCTTCATGGATCTGGCCCACCGAGCCGGTTTCCGGGGAATTCAAGAATGGCTTTCATTCTATTTTAAGACCCCGATGTGCGCTCCTGAGCTTTACCCGGAGCACGATCTCTTTATCCAGTTGATGAAGTTAAAAAATACCCTGCGCTACCTGAAGGGAGAGGAACTGATCACTCATTTGGGTCTGGAATATTATGATTAAATTTTTGGGAATAAGAGCAGCTCGAGCTAAAAAATCAGCGGTTAATTAAGTTGTTGACTTGGGTTTTAAACAGAACCTGGCTAATTAAAATGGAGAGCTTCTAAGTCTGATAATTTTAGTTAAGGAAATCGCTCTTTCTTTATAACTAAAAAAGTTCTGCTCGTCTATCAATCTTAACGCTAATAATCAGCCCTTGAGGGCGTTGACACCAGAGGGATTTTGTGAATTAATTATTTTTTAGTCAAACCAATAAGCGAGGTAAATCATGACCAGAATAAAAAGATTAATGAGCAAAAAAAGCATTAGCCTCTTTTTTATCTTTACTTTTCTGGCGACTTTTTTATTTTTCGGCAGCCTCCCTTCCCGGGCTCAGAGTCGCCCGGACTTAAGCAAGGAAAAAATACTCTTTACTGTTGGCTATGCTCATCTTGATACCCAGTGGCGCTGGGATTATCAGAAGACAATTAAAGAATACATTTGGAATACCATGGCCGATAACTTTGGGCTCTTTGAAAAATATCCAGATTATATTTTTAATTTCAGCGGGGCAAATCGTTACCGGATGATGGCTGAATATTATCCGCGGGAGTATGAGAAGGTAAAAGAATATGTAGCTAAGGGCCGCTGGTTTCCGGCCGGTTCGTCAATGGAAGAAAATGATGTTATGTCTCCTTCCTTTGAATCTATAATTCGCCAGATTTTATACGGAACAAATTATTTCCGCAAAGAATTTGGCTTTAGCAGCAAAGAATATATTCTCCCCGATTGCTTTGGCTTTCCAGCTTCTCTTCCAACGATCTTGTCTCATTGTGGCTTAAAAGGATTTTCTACCCAAAAGCTTTCCTGGGGCTCGGCGGTTGGTATTCCTTTCAATATAGGAGTGTGGATAGGGCCTGATGGCCAATCGGTGATCGCCGCCCTTAACCCTGGAGATTATAGCGGCAGGATTACCGGGGATTTAACCCAGAACGAAACCTGGATAAGAAGAGTGATGGAAAATGGACAGAAATATGGGGTCTATGCTGACTACATGTATTATGGGACTGGTGATGTGGGCGGAGCCCCGGATGACTATTCTGTCCGGAACCTGGAAAAGAGCATTGATAGCAGTAAAAAAAGCGAAATTAAGGTAGTTTCTTCCAGGGCGGAAGATCTTTTTTTAGATATAACTGCCGAGCAGAAGCAAAAACTTCCTTCTTACCGCGGTGAATTTCTTCTGACCAATCATTCAGCCGGTTCAATTACCTCCGAGGCGGCTATGAAACGCTGGAATAGGAAAAATGAATTTCTCGGCTATAAGTCCGAAGCG
>PNJE01000171.1 GCA_002877915.1 Candidatus Aminicenantota bacterium | reverse complement strand
TTCAAAATAACGTTCATGTATTACCCTACAAGCTTATGTCACTAACGCTATCCAACAAAATTAATCAAAATAAATATTTGCGAATTTTTATAACAGGTGTTTCATCAAGATTTTCATTTTATAAAAATAATAATATTGAAGCTTTTGATGCTTATATTAAAGAAACAACTGACAATATAATAAATTCATTGAATAGACTTTTTGATGCTGCAGAGAGTTCAGATTTCAGATTATTATTATTTGATTGCGACAATTTAATTTTAAATAGAATTATTGATAAGACCAATATTAAGTTTAATTTAGTTGTATGCTCTTATTCAAATTTAATAAATAAAATTATGAAAAAAGACTCTACTTATGTTATATCTACAAATCCACTTTGCAAAACGATTACAAGAGTTGATATTTATTTTAAAAATGGAAAACCATACTGTAGGGTGAATGAAATACCATTATTAAGAAGGCTGTCATCCGAAAATTTAAAGATCCTAGAAACTGAATTTAATATAAAGAGATAAAAATGATTAATAAATTATGCTATATATTATTGGCTATACTTTCTGTCGAATTGATATTATTAGGGTTAAAATATCAACAGCAGACAAATAAAATAAATGACTTAAAGATTTATTTAGATTATGAAGAAAAACTAATTGACATGTCAAAAATATTATCAGTTGAAATTAGCGACTCGAAATCTAATGATAAATTCTTACTACATGATAAAATTAAAAACGGAACTGTAATTATATTTTATTTTTCATCCACTTGCTCATCATGTGATGAAATTTCTAAAATCTGGAATTCTGTTTATAATAGGCATAAAGAAAACTTTACGATAATAGGAGTAACCTACGATTCTCCTGATCTCATATATACTTACATAAATAGAAATGCTATAGAATTCCCAATCTTCAGGATGGTGAAAATATCAGAAGATATCAGGTCGATTTTTAGTCATAGTCCTAGAACAATTATTCTTAAAAAGGCCTATACACTAAGAATCTTTGATAGCCTTCAACCAAGAACTTTAGATTCATTTTATGATTTCATTGATCAAAGTTTATACAGATAGAGAAAAATAAAGAAATTTTTAGGAGGTATTAAAATGAAAAAATTACTTATGATTATCGTGGTTATCGCTATTCTTTATGGAGGAAATAAGATCCTAGGTGGAAATATTCAAATTGAGAAATATTATACACTTTGCAAAGGTAGCGATGCAGTATGTCAGTTACCCGGGAGTGCTGGTACTCCTTGCGGATCGGAAATGGGATGCTACTGCAAATATTTTTTTCTTGTGGGAACATATTGTGTAAGAGAGGTCCAAGCAGATTAAACAAAATGTCTATGTTCATCTGCTTATCTTTCTGAATCATAAACTAATTCCAAATAGAAACTTTTTGGGTAAAATAAAATGGGAGGTAAATAAGATGCCAAAGAGGATATTAATTATTCTATCGTTGATTTTATTCTTATCCTTCTTCCTGGCTAATTGTCTTGAAAAGAACAATTCTATACCCGCATTAATTGAAAACAAAGAGCCTATCCATATTTTGGGAAACTCAGAAACAGGGCCTTTTTATCAGTTTATATGGAATTATCTTATAGATCCTAATAACAGTAGAGTTTATATTTGGGATTATCTAAATCCGGAGGCCATAGATGCTTATGACTTAAACGGGAAACACCTTTTTACTTTTGGAAAAAGAGGATCTGGCCCAGCTGATTTTTTGGCTTTGTCCAATGCTGCCGTTGATTCTTCTGGTAATCTTTGGATAAATGATGGTAATAGAAAAACACTTAAGGTCTTCTCAAAAAATGGAGAATATATTCGAAATGTCAGCTTACCTATCGAAATTCAGTCTGTTTATATAAGGAAGATGATTTTCAATAAATATGATGAACTGTATCTTTTAGGTCAGGGAAGTGAAGGCAGTATTTCAATTTGGAAATTAGATTTTGGGAAAAATGATCAAATAAAAATTTATGAAGAAAAGCAAAGAAAGCGCATATCGGTTGTGGAATTTATTCCTGATATAGCTCTTGATGAGAATTCAAATCTTTTTATAACCGATAGTTTTGATTACATAATTCACATATTCAATAGGGAAGGCAAATTAATCAAATCATTCAGCAAAAAAGTGAAAAAAAAGGAACCGATAAAAGAAGAAGATTTCAATATTTTTGGTGAAGGGCTTAGAATAATTAAATTTCCTGGTTATAAAGAGATATTAGGACAATTGACCGGTCCTTCTAAGTATTTTCCCTCTATATTTGGGATTAATATTGACAGTAATTTGATATATGTCTGGACATCAGAAATGGATGAACAACGCAGATACATAATTGACATATACGATAGGAATTTCAAGAAGAAAGCTAAAGCCTGTTATTTTAATTTCATAAAGGATAATGTGGCAAAAATAATCGATGGAAAGCTTTATATCCCGCGAATCGAAAACTATGATCTCCAGGTTACTAAGAATCTTGGCAGATTCAGCTTTTTTAATTCACCAGATCATCTCCAGGTATATGCAATATCAAAAAATATTTTAGGCTTATAAAATAATTAACACATATTTAAAAAAAGTCTATCTTAAAAATATTCATAACACTTAAGGACGCGCGAGAAGGCAATATTTATTCAACACAAAATAATTTGTAAAAATAATCATTATATCGTCTGAACTAAAAACTGCGAAATTACTACATAATTTAAAGTTATCAAATATTTATCAATTCTCTGATTTTTATCCGCTGGCCTTGAAGAAAATTTAAAAACTTCTTGTATTCTCCTTCCCTTATATTAAACAGCGGCAGAAGACCTTTAAAAGACCAGCCTGATTTCTCTAAGCCAAGACGGATTATCTTCTTTAAGTCCTCTCTGGAAATTTCATGTTTAAGATAGCTCTTATGCACAACTTCCCAGAAACTCCGCCCTTCCTGGGTCATCAGGTTAAATAATCTTATAAAATTATTATCACTTGGATTCAAGGTGTCTGGAGACTTATTTTTTGCCCATCTATTCTTCTCACTTTCAATTTCAGCCTTTATTATCTCCAGCCTCGCTTTATTAAATGATGAGCTTGGCCATAATAAAAACACTCTCTCCAACAAACCTTCTAATTGCCTTACATTTCCCGGAAAATGATAACCTAATAAGATATTCAACTCTTCTCTTGTAAAAGAATTAACTGGGAAGCTTAATATATTCTTGCTACATGGGTACTGACCATTACTATTTATAATCCTTTGCCATATTTTCTCAGCTATCTCTGGCAGATCCACTTGCCTTTTCCTTAGCGGCGGTATTTCTAAAATATGTTTTGAAATCCGGAAAAGAAGATCCTCCCTAAAACTGCCTCCAGATACACACCGCCATAAATCTTTATTAGTAGCAAAAATAAACCTCACCTCAATCTTTCTTTCCGCATTTTCTCCCACCCTTCTTATTGCCTTCTCTTCTATAACTCTGAGAAGTTTAACCTGACAATCCAAGGGAAGGTCTCCTATTTCATCAATAAAAACTGTCCCTGAATTAGCACTCTCAATCAGACCAACCTTATCCTCCCGAGCATCAGTAAAAGCTCCTCTTTTATGCCCGAATAACTCTGATTCAAAAAGATGGGTGGGAATCGACGGAATTTCAATAGTGACAAATGGTTTACCTTTCCTTGAAGATCCATTATGAATAGCCTCAGCAAATAATCTCTTCCCCGTTCCCGTTTCACCGATTATTAGAATATCAACATCATTATTAGCCAACAATTTGGCTTGATGCTTGATTTCTGCATAGCCGTAGATATCATCCCAGATACATCTTGCCGCCCCCATGCTTCTCCTCCAAGGCGCCTACTATATAATAAAAAAAAAAAAACGCCTTTGTCAAATATACTGACTATCTGGGATATTATAAGTTATGCAGCCGAATTCAGAATAACAAGCTTATTGCCAGGTTTTGAGCCAAAAAGGCTGCAAAAACCTCAATGCTCATTAATACCACGTCTAAAGACGGATGCACTAATTACAGAGAAAGAAATTAATCAGAATAAAGACTCAGGACAAACACAGGCAAAAATATTTTTTAAGTTTAAGAATAATTATAAAAAAATATAAGAAGCTAAAATGACAAACGGCATGATAGTAGAGTTCCTTCTTTTTTGTCGATTATAATCGAAACTTTCTTAATATTGGAGAATTTGCCGACTATAGTCGAAGCGAGCCAGCTCAGGATATTTCGTTCAGTCGGCCAGGTCTTCGGTTGATTCCTTTTTGCCAGCCTTCACTTCCAGAGGCTCAGCGTGATGAATCTCTGGAGCTTTTATGAACTTCTCCACAATGGCTTTCGTTCCTTTAATATTCAACTGCTCAAACAGAAAGGCAAAATGCTTCTCTAAATCCTCGCCAATGGCTTTGAGGCTTTTTTCTGGTAGGTCCCAGAAGTGCTTCTTGAACGGGCCAACCGCTTTCTTCCTGGTTTTGTATATGAACTGAGCTTCAGTGTCTGAGGACTTTTTCTCAGAGGCGGCATTGACCTTGAGCCATTCATACATTTCCTGCCGCAGGCTCTCCGGCACCGCCTGGTGCTCTATTATCATACTCTGGAAGGCCGTGGCCAAATGAACCTCGCAGGTCTGAACTTCAACAAACTTATGAAAGGCTGAATCCGGCAGAGTGCTGGCGCCGTGCTGCACCACCCCACCCAGCCCGTATTCCTTCCTGGCCAGTTCACCCAGCCGTTTGAGCACATCAAAATCAATGGCCACCTGAGCTAAGGTTCCATCCGGCAAAACCACTCCGCCATGGTGCGTGCCGGTCTGGATGCTGAGCTTGCTTACGCCGACTACATCGCCTTTTACCCGGTTAAACCCTTTCATAAAAGCTTCAAGGTCTTCCTCCGTGCTGTTTCTCTCGCCAACTTCACCGATTTCTCCGCCCACCGAAATAGTTACTCCCGCGGGTTGCTTTTCCCGGATGAAGCGGGTAAACTCAGCACACAGCTCGTAATTAAGTTTCTGCTGCTCGTCCAGGTCGGGTTTTGATATGTCCACCAGAGTTGAAGTATCAATGTCTATGTTGTAAAAGCCAGCAGCCACCGCTTCTTCAATCAGCTCCTTGATGGCTTTGATTTCTGATTCGGGGTCCTGCTTGAACTTCTTGGCTGAAGCCTGAAAATGGTCACCCTGAATAAAAACCGGGCCGCGATAACCTTCTTTAATGGCTGCAGCTAGCACGGCGCTCACATATTCAGTGGGCCGCTGGTCAGTATAGCCTATTTCGCTCCGGGCGATTTCAAAAATGAAAGCTCCGGCATCAATTTTCATCGCTGCCCTGAACACCGCCCGGGCTGAATCATAAGCCAGCATGCGCAGGTTCATAGCCGGCACGGTGAAATTAATCGGCGCCTCTCCCCGTCCTCTGGCCATGTACAGCTCATGAATGGAAGCTGGTCTTATGCCTAAGGTCTGGGCTATTTCCCAGATTAGCCATCGCGTTTCCGCTTTGGTGGTATCATCGCCAAATACCCCCTGATAAATAAGAGCGGAAATATTATCCTTTAAAACTTTTTCATCGATAATTTTAACCCTTTTCCCCTCAACTTGAACCGATCCCTTGAGCAAGCCCAAGATTTCCTGCAGTTTTGTCTGACTCATAGCCTTCTCCTTTCTTTTTAATTTAGCTTCGCTTTCTTCCTTAGTATAGCATAACTTTTCGCTGGATTAAGCTTGAGTTAAGCAAATTCCTACGCTTTTTAACAACTTTGATTTCTTCTCAACAGAATTAAGCCAGCCAATGGCCTTTGGTTGCTTTTCTTCTAAACAGCCCATATTCTAAATAAAGAGGTCAAAGACATTAGCCCATTTATGAACAAACGGCATAACTAATTTTTCTAATCCTGGCTTTGGCAATGAATTAGAAAATTAAAAAGCTACCAAAGGCTAGGGTAGCACAGGCTGAGTGGGTGTTTTCATAAATTTAACCAAAACTTTATGCAGCTCAATATTAAGCTCTCTCATCAGGAAAAACCCTATCACCAACAGCCACCGCTGGAGGCTTTCACGCCTGGCATAGATCTGGCAAAACAAAAAATTGCCTAAGAAGTTTAATGCAGGCACTGTCGGAAACGTCAACTCTATTGCCTTTTAGATAAGTTAGAATGGCGGCTTTAAAAGGCAATTGATATATTCCTTCTCAAGAAATGGATATTTAATAAAATCACCTGCTATAACAATTCTGTTAGTATCATCCAAAAGATAAAGGTCAAAATTGTCTCTCTTAAATTTTTGTTGTGCCACCCAAAGGTCATAATTAGGTATCGATTGGGAAATGCAGTATTCTACATAACCTATCGATTTTTCTGTAGTTATTATAACCAAGGCAATTTCTTTATTGATTTTTGCTTTGACAACAAAATCATTTATCTTTTTCAATTTTTCTAAGCATATGAAACAGTCAACATCTATCTCATAAACGAGCTTATAACTATTTAGCTCTTTTCCCGCCTGGACATTGCTATTAATTTGATTCGATACCCTTTTTATATTATCAGAAATATAATAAATTTCTCCTCTACTCGAAATTGCTTCACTCAGGACTGACGTCTTTAATTGGTGATCTTTAACTTTTTGGAATAAAAATAATAATAAGATTATAAAGCTTACTAATACCGCAGATCTTATTACCTTTTTGAGCATGGGGGGTAATTTCCCAATTTAAAGTTTTTATATATTCTTTTCCGTTTGGTGCCGAACACGGCTTGCCATCTGTTCTCCAATAACGATCTGAAACGGGTGGATACCCACCATCAGGATAGCATATTGAGTTGAGTTCTGGACAACAAGTCCCCCCTCCTGGAGCACTGGCTCTCGAAGGCATCACAAAAAGAGAAAATAATAATATACTCAATAGCGTTAAGCCTATTACCATTATTATCCTTCTTTTCATTTTGCCCTCCTTATATCTTGATTTAATTCGGGAAATTACCCCTTTGCTCATCTATGAATATAGTCATATTTCAATACCCTTTTATCTGATAGACCCAGAATAATTGAACAATCATCAGATATCCATATTTGGTAAATATCCTTATCTAATTCAATTTGTTCAACGAATTTATCTTTATTATCCAACACATAAATAATTCTTCCCCCACCTTCTAATTTCCCATCTTTGCTGAATTTTTTCTTTCCCGAATACAACAAAAATAATTCGTCCATTTTTCTGTTGTACTTTATATCAAGATAACCATCCCTGGTATTTTTATTATAAGCCATCGTATAGCCTTCGCCAGCTGGAACTATATCATAGTCAGGGAAAAATAAATCAGGACCAATTAAAGTTGATACCGTTTTTCCGTCCATATTATATTTTTCAATAATGCTTCCATACCTTGTTGCTAAATAAATTTCTTGGGTTCTTTCCTTATAGGCAATGTTACCGAGAAAGCCATGAGAATGATGAGGGGCAAAGCGTTCATTCTTAAAAATGACAGGTATTTTTCCTATGACTCTAACTATATCGCCAGAGGGGTTTAAGAACGCCACTCTTCCTTCTAAAAGAAGACCTGTCCCGACCATTCTTTGATCCGGAAATAAAATCAATTGAGTAAGGAATCCTTTTCTGGAAGAAATATCTATCATTTTTTCTGGATAAAAATTATGATCTAAGACATTAGAAATATTAAAGCATTTTAATTTAAGGGTAGAAATGTCGTAAATCCAGAACCTGTCCTTTAAATTCGGATCGGGAATTATTTGCGAGATACTAACGAACTCATCTGGTCCTTGTCCCCGGCCACCAAAGCAAATCTTTAATTCGTCTGAATTCAGGTCTATTATATTAATTAACTTATCACCTTTTTTATCGACTAAAATCAAATAATTATCTATTACCGCAAATTCAGTGGGCCATAACAGCTCGAACTTGTTAACTTCTGAAGATTTAAGTTTGATAACCCTATCAGGACTCTTGAGTCTCTGGTAGTTCGTATAGTTATATTTTTTATATTTACATGAGTTCTCGACAAAAACAACAAATAAAACAATGCTGAGAAATAGCAAGATAGAGGTTTTCTTTGATTGCAAAACACGATTGTTTTTAGCCATGCCTTTTTCAGGAACGATTTCAGGTTGATAATAATAAAAATTCCCAATGGAAATCATATTGCCTCCCGGTGAAAAGTATTTGAATAAGATTTTCCATTTATCATCCAAGAGCAACTTATTGGTCTACAAATATGTTCTTTCATTATTCTTCTTAATTTCGAATTTTTACCACCCATATTTTAATCCCCTTTCAATATCCTACCTATAAATTAAATCTGTTCTTCCAAGACTTTTCCAAGGAAAAAGCAGTCAAGGATTAACCATTTTTTCTGTTCTCATTAAATTCCTTCTCATCATCCTTTTGTAAGGATATGATAAAAAAAAAATACCTTGTCAAGCGTTTTTTCCTTTAGACCTGCAGGAATGGTTTTCTTGACACCAGTTTGTCATAAGCTATATAGTTAGCAGAAAATGAATAATAATTTATTTTTTGGCTATATGGGATGTGGTTCATGAGATTTTCTTTAACTCATTTAGCCCCAAACCCCGGCCAAAGAAAAAGGAGGAATCGCCTATGATCAAACAAAAAAGATACCTGACTATTTTTATAAGTTTAATAGTTATTTTATTGATAAGTTTTCAGTTTGCTTCTCCTGCCGCAAATAAATCAAATAAAAAGAAAGAAGAAGCTTTGGCCTCAATTGAAAAACATAAAGAAGAAATTTTCAACCTGAGCGACCAGGTGTGGGGCTTGGCCGAAACAGCTCTGCTTGAAACCAAATCCGCTAAATTGCTGGCTGATTATGCTGAAGCTCAGGGATTTAAAGTTGAGCGCGGGGTAGCTGGCCTTCCAACTGCTTTCGTTGCTTCTTATGGCCAGGGCCATCCGATTATTGGCGTCCTCGGAGAATATGACGCTCTCCCTGGCTTATCCCAGAAGGCTATCCCCAAAAAAGAAGCTTTAGAACCGGGAGCTCCTGGTCATGGCTGTGGACATAACTTGTTGGGCACGGCGGCTTTAAGCTCAGCCCTGGCCATTAAAGAGCTGATTGAAAAAGGAAAACTTAAAGGCACCATCCGCTTTTACGGCACGCCTGCCGAAGAAGCCATCGGCGGAAAGGTTTATATGGTTAGAGCCGGCTTGTTTAACGACCTGGATGTCTGCCTGACCTGGCATCCCGATGAAAAGACCAGAGCTTCGGTTGACGGGTCGCAGGCTATTGTGGAGTTTATCGTGGAATTTTTTGGTAAAACTGCTCATGCTGCCTCTGACCCTTGGGATGGAAGAAGCGCCGTAGCAGCTATGGAGCTTTTCACCACCGGTTTAAACCGCATGAGGGAATTTGTCCGGCCAACCGTCCGCATGCACTATTCAATTCTCAATGGTGGCGATGTGCCTAATGTGGTGCCAGCTTATTCACGAATCTGGGTCTGGCTCCGCGATTCTAAAGGCACAGGAGTGAAGCAACTGCTCGAGCGAGCTGAACACCTGTCTCAAGGCGCGGCGATGATGGCTGAGGTTGATTATAAAATCACGGTCCATGGCGGGAACTGGGAAACCCTGGTCAATCTCACCGGCGAAAAGTTAATGTACGAAAACATGCAATGGTTAGGTCCGATTAAATTTACAGAGGAAGAACAAGAATTTGCCAGAGAAATTCAGCGCTCGCTCGGACTGGAACCAAAGGGACTCGATGGAAGCCTACAACCGTGGACTGCACCCAAGCCAGACCCGGAAGGCGGCTCTACTGATGTCGGCGATGTTAGCTGGCAGGTCCCGACATTGAGCATGAATGCTACCACTGCGCCAGTTGATGCCCCCGGGCACGCCTGGCCCGTGGTCGCTTGCGGCGGTATGTCTATTGGTCATCAGGGCCTAATCTATGCCGCCAAGGTTCTGGCCGCTACGATGGTTGACCTTTATGAAAATCCAAAATTAATCCAGGCCATAAGAGACGAATTTGAACAAAAAAGAAAAGGAGTAGTTTACAAGCCGTTTATCCCCGACGGACCACCGATTTTTATCAAAAGATAAAATTTTATACATCAAAAACTTAAGTAAAATTTGGGCTTATCCAGCTTTCCTATAGCTACTGATGAAAATAATCACTGGGGGCCTTAGAATCTTAGGCTTAATGGTTAATTTATAAGCAAATTTCAAGAATTTCAATTAAATCCGCAAGATGTCGTTCAGACAGAAACATTTAGCAACAACCAGCAAGATAGGGTCTGTTTTTTGAGAATATTATTTCCTCAATCTTTCCCACCAAAAACTCAGAAGAACCAAAATTGAAACTTCATCCAGCAGCCAGATATATTTTTCCCCATTTTTAAAACAATAAGTTTTTTCGTCTATGAGTCAAAAAGCTTTAAGAAATTTTATCTTAGGAACAAACGTCCTGAATATCAAAATTCTTAGAGAAAAATCTTAATCGGGGTAATTATTCAGCAAAACAAGGAGTTAAAGTTTTCTTGCTGAGTGTAATTAAAATGAGAACTGTAGCAATAGTAGAAATAAGGTAGTAATAACAATTATCGGCCCATCGATTCTTCTCTTTTCCCCAATCCCTTTTTTCCCTTATTTTATCGGTAATAGATTTTTTTCATGCAACTTTAGCCTTTGATAGTTCTGCCAGAGATCCTGGCGGATGAGCAGAACCAGAAGGACATCTGGCCTCAGGCTGTAATACTGGCTAAGATATGCCTGAAGTTCTTGTTCTGAGCGCTTGGCTGCCTCCTCGGCCGAAATGATGATAATTTGGGCCGGTTCGAGTGATTCAACTTTATCGCTTCCAGTCCAATAGCCGACACGGGTATATTTCCTGAGGTACCAGGGTAAAGGCCAGGTTTCCTTGGGCGGGGCAATTACCCTGATGAAAGTGTTTTTTCCTTCTCCCGAGGCTTGACTCAATTCCTCAACCCGGGCCACCAACCTCATGAAATCAGGTGAAGTCTGAGCATAGACATAGGGGTTATCAGGATAAGAATGAAAATAAAAATTCACCAGATAAGTCTGCCAGCCTGCCCAAAAAAGCAGCGCTCCGGTCAGGATTATTTTTACCTGCCTGATTTTTATCAGACCAAGCAGATGGACAAGACCAATGGCGGCCAAGATTAAAAAGCCAGCGTAAAAAATCAGCATATTCCATGGCGTTTTATATCGGATGGCCGAAAAGGCCAAAGCCATCAAAAGCGAAAATATGCTTAAGTAAGCTCGAAAGTTCTCCCGGAGCTTCCGGCTGATTTTCAAAAAGCTGATGGCCAAACCATAAATAGCCAGCGCCAAGAAAGGAATTTCGCTGAATAATGGAGAGTTCGCTCCGCCTTTTTTATAAAGCAAGAGGCTAAAATAATAATCAAAGGGATGTTCATGCCCGCTCGGCTGAACTGCTTTTTTAAAATATCCAGAAAAAGCCCGGAAAGAATCAAGGAGGCCCGGCGGATATTTAAAAAATGAAGAATAAAAAAGGAAAGAAACTCCGGCAAAAATAATAAGCGCTAAGCAAATTGGCCTAAGGACTTTTTTTAGCCCAGAAAAATCAAGCTTCTTTTTAGGCGAACCACTTTTCCGTCCACTCCTATCCTTAAGCCACGACCATAACCAGGCAGCCAACAGGGCGACAGCAGCCGCAGCAAAAATCAATACCGAGGTTTCCTTGGTGGCATACAGCAAGCTCGCGGAAATTCCTAACCAGGTGGTTTCCAGATAATCAGGCTTGTGGACGAAACGCCACAGGCAGATGACAAAAGCCAGGCCAAAGGCCACAAACAGGCTTTCTTGAATGTAAAACCGATTAAAATAAACAAGCGGCGGAGAAAGCGCTAAAAATATCGCTGCCCAGAGTTTTTCCGAGTCGCTGAGATTCTTCCCAGCAGCCAGAAGAAACAGAATAGTCAGCCATCCGAAAAAAACAGTCACTTCGCGCAGAGTATTTTCAGTCAGGTTGGCATAGGTTTTCTGCCCGCTCAACCAGGCAAAAAGTAGGCTAAAGTAGTAAAGCGTTGGTCCATGGTGGTCAGCGGGGTCATAGCGATACTCACCCTTTTCCAGGAGATCTCCAAATTTATAAGCCTGGTTGGCTTCGTCGTGGTGCATCGGCCTGAGGTCAAGCTTATAAAGCCTTACGCCAAGGCCGATAATCAGGATAAAGATAAAAAGATAAACAAAAGCCTTTTTTCTCATTTAACCGGCAGGCCGTACACCTCCACTTCAACGTAGTGATTCATATCGTTTGAAGTGTTTCCGTTACTCCAGAGGCGGACGTAGCGGGCCTTGGTTCCTTTGCCGTCAATTAATTTGCCTTCGTAAGTTTCAATATATTCCTTGTCGTGGCCTGCTCCCAAACCAATGGTATTATCATGGTCATTGTTGAAAAGAGTAACCACCCCGTTGATAAAATCTTTATCTTCGGACACTTGAACTATGACATCGCGATAAACACGGGGTTGGCTATGATAGTGCCAGACGACAATAGCCTCAATCAAATAAGGCTGCTTGAGGTCAATCTGCACCCATTGTGGCCCAGGACCGAGTTCCACGAAATAGCCGTCTTCACCGGATTTTTCCCCATCGGTCACATAGCTCAACTCACCGATGACCGGCTGAGGGTCGCTTGAGGTCACCGGCTTTTTCAGTGAAATCAGCTCTGTCCCCTTGGGCACATAAAAAGGACCGCGCGGTCTTCCAGTAACTGCTTCCAAATTAGCTGTCTTGATGTTCCTGGGCGTTCCAATGAACATCGGTTTAGGCAACTGAATCTTGAGCTCAACTTTTTCCTGCTCCTGGGCCAGGAGGGTGAAAGTTGAAGCCACCAGAAAAGCCAAAAAACCGCCGGCTAAAATAATAGAAGTAAGGACTTTTAACATCTTTCTCATGTTGAGCTCCTTTATCTCTCTTCATTTATTCCAAGAATCAAGAAAATATTATACATTTTTCTGAAAATTTTGGCTTCTGATGGTCTAAATTTTTTTAAGGTTTAGCGGAAATTTATTTTGCTTATCCAACGCGCTGCTATTCCTGACCCAAATTATCCCCCTGTTCTTATTATTCTAATCAACGCCCACGGAAACGCCGTTTTTGCTAAGAATGTTTAAAGAATTTAAAAGAATGTTAATAAAAGCCTTAAAAGCCTTAATAATTTCATAAGCCAGGCTCATAGCAATCTACGTGGCCAAATTGAAAAGATTTTTTATCGCGGGTTAAGACTAAAGCCCAGAGTTCAGGATGGTTTCTAACAAAAGCCTCAATTTCCTCAAGATCCATCACCATAAAAGCTGTTGACAGGGCATCAGACCAAGGGGCAGAAGGATGGGACACCCAGGCTGCCAAGTGCCTCGACTGCTGACGTTTCTCCCGTGGGTCAAAAATGTGCTCTCCCTTGACCTCGTGCCCTGAACCACTGAGCGCTCGGTTTTTTAAATAAACCTTCCCGGGCTTAAAAAAATCAAACCCGCCGCCCACGGCCACCGGCCAGGGCTTCTGCCCGCAACCATAGACTGTGCTGCCACCGGCATTAACCAGGAAATCTTCAATCTCCCAGTCTAAAAACAAGGCGGCTGCTTTTTCCACAGCCAGTCCCTTGCCGATTGCTCCGAGGTCCAGGTCGAGCCCTGCTCCTTGAACATCCATCCTGACCAGAAAATAGCCTCCGCCCTGCTCCAGAAGTTCCAGCGGAAATAACTCGAGGTAGGTTTCAAGCTCAGTTACTCCATTCGCCCCAATTAATCCCGAGGTCTTGGCCAGCCAAGGTTCAGGCCCTGATTTCAGCGGAACATTCCAAGCTGGAGCAACAAAAATTTTCTTTTTGCTCTTAACCTCATCTTTTCCTGCTTTATTTTTTTTATCTTCTTTTTTTTCTTTTTCTACTTCGTTTTGCTCTTTGGATTTTCTCGCCTTTATTACAGAAGTCTCTAACTCCGATTGAAGCTCATAATCTTTTTTCCCGTCATAGGTCCCTCCCCAACCGCCGATTCTTTATGGCCCGGAAATTGACGTTAAAAGCTCCTCCCGTTTCCACCATCAGATTAAAACTCAGTTTCAGGCATTCGTAGGTCTCAAAGCCGACCGGCAATACTTCACCGGGTTTAAGCCTGTTTACCCTGGAAATTTCGCTGCGGTCATCAAACCGGCTGAAAAAGCCTTCCAGCCTTTCTACCTCCCGGAAAAATTCCCCCGCGGCACTCCTGGCATAAGCTTCGTCCTGACCGCTAATAATGACTTCGAAAAAAGTGGACATAGCTTCATGCCTGAAGCGGAAACTTTTTTCTTCGGGCTTCAGCATTTAATTTTCTACTGCAATTTTTTATTCCACAATTATCACATCAACAGCCAGGCAGGCAGCCAGCACTGAGACCAGGGCGCTCCAGCGGTGAACATTAAAGAAAAATATCTGAGCCGGATAATTAAAATAGGGCAACATCGAACCAAGGGTGGAAGCAATCAAAAAAAATCCAGCCAGAATAAAGCACCAGAAAGATGCAATCTGAAGATATATTTTAGGGAAACTTTTGCCAACACCCGGGCAATAAAAAAGCCTTTGGCTTTCGCCTTGGCTTGAAGCCAAATTCTCTTCCAGGAAATAATCTCGACCTTTGAGGAAAAGAATGAAAGTCAAACTAACGGCAAAAAGGGCCCCGGCCGCTACGTGCAACAACAGAGGAAAACCAAAGAGCCCTCGGGGAATAAACCAGGCAAATAAAAACCCACTCAAAGCCAAATAAATATAACTTAGGCCGAGAGCATAAAAAACCCAAACCGTCCAGCCTTTAAAATTTTTCCTTCCCCAAGCGATCACATAATCAAGACTTTTATCCCAGCATTCTAACTTTAGAAAGGATTTTTTCCAGCTAACTATCCAACGAACATAAGCTCGTAAATTTTCTATTGTAAAATTCCTCTTTTGTTCCGGCTGATTTCTTAAAAAACGTTCGAAAGTCAGAACCAGGTTTAGCGACAATATCAGTAGGAAGCTGGTAATCCCAAAGAACATTATTTCTCTCCTATCCTCCGATCCGAGTCCCTGGAATTAAGCTTGGTGATCTGGCCGGTTATCTTGATTAAAACCAAAGTTATAACCAGACCAAGCAACAAAACACAGGCCGCCAGTAGCAATTTGAAGTAAGGACGCACAAGAAAAGTGAGACCGAATAAAAACTGGAAAAGTTGACCGGTACCCATAAAATCAGCCCCAAGTTTCTCTTCTCGGCGCTCACTCTTCAGGGGGGAAACAGCCTTTACCTGGCCAAAGAAAATATTCGAGCCCGGGCTATGACAATCGGTGCAGCCGTTCTTGCCGAGGGCTTCCTGGACCGGACGGACGTTATGGGCTAAAGGCCAGTAAATAGGTTCAGCGGCTGGATGCTTAGAAGTCTCAAGCTGACCATTTTTATTTAAGCTGAAGACCAGTCCAGAAGCCACGTAAACAACCTGATGCCCTGGCCGAATTTCTGCCATCTTCTTTAAAACCATTTTGACCTGCTCTTCGGTCAAAATTTCAGGACTATCGCCAAGAGCGGCCAGAGTTCTTATTTCATATTCCGAAAGCCAGGGCTCAAATTTCCCATCAACCAGCCAGAAAATTCCGGGCTCAGCTGCTGGTTCGCCTGGCTTTTCCTCTTTACTTATGTATCCTTCCGTTATTTTGTAAACATATTTCCCGACTATAAAAACTGGTTCCTGACCATTAGACAATGCTTTTAGTGCCTGGAGAGAATTCAAAATTTTATCTTCAACTTCAGGAGGAGCTTCATCTGGATTAAAGACCGGGAGAAGGGGCATTGTTTTCTCCCCTTTAATCTGGACCAACAAAAACTTCTTTTCTCCTGACCTCCCCGAAAGCGGTGATTGATCAAGCCGTTTAGCGTTTAAAGAGGCATCGGCATTGGGTTCAAATAAAAAGTCAGATATAACCACTGCCGGATAGAATCCTTCTTCGGCCAGTGGCCCAAGAGCAGAAAGCTTAGCTGAAACGTTTTCTTTCAGGTTGAAGACTTCAGGAGCGGCCTTTAGTACTTCTTCCACCTGAAGAGGGATAAGTTCTTGACCTTTTTTCTCGGCCCAAAAAGCTGGCCACATCATTCTTTCCGGATAAATTTTCCCGTCTTTTTCCCGAACATAGACTGGCTCAACAATCACCGGGTATTCAGAAGTCCAGTCTGCTTTGCCAAAAATTCCCAAGCGGTTTGACCGGGAAGTATAAACTTCTTGCAGTTCTTTTTTGGGCAATAGCCCTGAGTGGCAGACAGTGCAGGATAGGCGCTCAAAATGAATTTTGGGGATGCCTTTATGGGCTGGGCGGGGAGCCCCAAGTTTTCCAGTAAAGCCGAATCCTCCTTTTTCAGGATTCTGGCCCAGATGGCAGCCAGCGCATGTATAATCCTCAGCCTTGAGGTTCGAGTGAGCCAGCTTCTGGCCTTCATAACCGCGGATCATTTCATGGCTCAGGTCATTACGGTGGCAGTCGACACATCTCAAGCCAGCAGCCGAATGGACATCCTGTTCGACCTCGGCTCTCGAGGCCGCTTTTCGGGCAGTTACCGTGTGACAGGCCAGGCAATTTCTATCTTCAGGCTGGCCCAGATTAAGCACCGCATTGTTCTTGCTGTCGAACAAATTCTGGTCGTATCTTACCTCAGGGACCACGGCCCATTCATGATCATCAGGATTTGGACCATCTATTACGCTCCAGGTAGAATGGAGACGAGAAGCCATTCCCGGCACTTCGCCCAAGCCGGAAGCGGCAGTGGCCGCCCAACGGAAATTCTGGCGCATGATCTGCTTGGCCCACTCGCTATGATCCTGAAGGTATGATTTATTATGGCAGCCAAGGCAATTTATTTCTAATTTGCCCGAAACATTCCAACGAGAATCTGGAGTGATATCTTTTTCGGTCGGTTCACCTAAGCCGCCGCCAGGTAAGTTCCGCCCAAATAAATTTAAAAACTGCCAGGAGTTCAAGCCAAGTTCTTCCGGAGACCAGAGCCCAGGATAACCCTGGAATGAAATAGGAAGCTGCAGCCCGGCTTTTTCATCAAAAAGCACAAAAGGTTCAGTCCGGCGGTCAGAAGCGGCTCTGTTCTTCAAATTAAAATGGGTTCCATGGCTTATCTGGTCATAATCATGGCAGGGCCCACAGGTGTTTCGGGAGGAAAAGGGCAAAGTATTAGGGACAGCTGGTATTATTTTCTGATTAAACTCATCCATCAGCGGAATTCGATGAAGAGGCGAAATTTGGCTATGAGACCAGGTATTCTTTTGTTCTACTTTGAGTTTAATTTCTTGGACCTTTTTCCCGGAGCTTCGAGCTTCGAGCAGCCGCGAGATTTCCAGTGTTACGAATAAGAAAACAGCAACGCTAAAAATCAAGGCTCCGAGCGATAAAATTTTCTTCCCGCTTATTTTCCTGGCGATGCTTTTTTCTTTTTTAGCCATCGGCTATCTTCTTATTATTATTTTCAATCTATTTTTTAGATTTGTTTTTCTCTCCGATGTTAAATATATCTTTTTCTCCCGTTTTTCCTTTCAACATTTTAATTTCTTGATGGCTTAAACACCTTTCCCTCTTGGTTTTTAAGCTTTCCTCCTTTTTTATTTGTCCTTGCACCAGCCATTTATTCTTAAAACCCAAGATGCTTTTTTAATTCTTATTTCTATTTCATTTTCTTTCTTTGTCTTCATATCTTCTTTGTTCTCAATTTTTACTCTTAACTATTTATTTCGCGATACTCTTCAAGGCCGTCCTCTGCTCTTTCAGATTCACGCTTTAAACTCTTCTGGGTGAAAACGGAGCAATGTTTTGTTTTTAACTGCTTCATTTACTTTAAGTACCGCTACCGCCGTCTCGTAAGCCAACTCAGCCGGGCAGTTTAATGGAATACCTTTGCGAATGGCCTCAAAAAAGTTCTCCAGATGCGGCTGGTGGGCTGGTTTAGCCAGTTCTACGGGAAGAGGCCAGCGACCAGCTTCAGCTGTCACCCTGACATCCACAAACACATTTCGCGTTTCTATTTTTTGGATCGGTGGAGCTTCAGATAATAGCAAGCCTTCTCTGACCAGCGGTTCCCAATCCGGCGCGTAAGCTTCGCGGTAAGCCCAGTTGCCTTTCTGAGGCACTTCGGAAATCACCAATGAGCCGTTATCACCCATAAACGTTTCGTAAAAGCCACCGTGGGAAGTGATGGTTTGGACCTGATAAAAAGCCCGCGCCGCCCCTTCCTCTGTCTCGTACTCATAGATGACCATCACATTGTCATACCATTCTCGGTTTTTGTAGTAATCAACTCCGCCTGAAGCCACAGCTGTTTTGGGGTTACTCCTGAACACCCAACTAAAAAGGTCTATCTGGTGAGAACCGAGGTCAACAATCGGCCCGCCGCCATATTTTTTAAACCAGCGCCAGTTGCGGAATTCTTCCATAGAATTGTAACCATACTTGTGCAAAGTCTGAGAATCAATGGTGAATTTTTTTGGCCAACTCAGCATATCAGCTTTGGCCCGGTTCCACTGGGCATAGGCAATCATCACCCGGCCGAGCAATTTCCTGTCATGAATGAGTTTTTCGATAGCATGAATGTAGCGGGGGTTGGAACGGCGCTGATGGCCAATCTGCAGAAGCTTTCCTGTCCGGCGGGCTGTTTCGACCATAGAACGGGCTTTTTCCAGGCTGTTGGACATCTCCTTTTCGCAGTAAACATGAAGCCCGTGGTTAAGGCAAGCATTGGTGTGCTCGGCATGGACCCAATCTGGCGTAGCCACAATGACCGCATCAAGGTCCTTTTCGCTGTTGAGCATTTGCCGGTAATCTTCATAGAGATTAGGCGTCTGGCCATATTTGCGCAGATAACCAGAGGCATAATCCCGGCTATATTGCCAGATGTCGCAGATGGCTGCAATCTTAATCCCAGGAATCCTCAAGCAGCAGTCCAGAAGCACCCGGCCCTGTTCTCCCGCACCGATTAAAGCTACTCGCAGCTTATCAGAAGGCATAACCACCCGCCCTTTGCCTTCATCAGTAAGAATGAGCGGCATTCCAAACAGCTTGCCCGTGGCCATGACTAACCCCGTAGCCGCGGCCGTGCTCTTCAAAAAATCCCGGCGCGACCCGCCAGCAGCTTCGCTGGTAGAATTCTTTTCCGCCTGGTTAACTTTTTCTCCAACTTTCTCTTTTTCTTTCATCTCTTTACTCACATATCATTTCATTTTATTCGTTTAATTTCTCATCTTACGATTTTTTCTTCTTGACCTTACTCTTGTTCATCTTTATTAAACCGGCTGAATTTCACTCTCCTCTCTGCGTCTATTTAATCTACTATTTCCGAGCTGTCTCCGCTTTGGTTATTCTGTGGTTATTCTATATTCATTAAATTTTTTTTCAATTACCGATTTTCTATTACTGACTACCTTTTAAAACAGCTCCAAACTCCTTTCCTTATCTTATTTTCCTATGTTCTATCCGTTTTCTTAAAATCTGCCGCCAACTCTCATTTGTAATCTCTACAATCATTGTATTATTATCATTTTTTCCGTTCAGATTCCAGCCGATTTTTATCAGTCTGGACGTTTTACCGGGGCTTGAAATTAAGAGGCCACTTATCGGTTAAACATCAAAGCTAACTTTTAGACTGCTCTTTCGCCGCCCTTGTCTTATTTTTTCTAATGTTGAGTGCGATTTTGAAATTTGCGTTTTTCTTACCCCATCGAAAATTCAACAACTTATATATTTGACCGCCATCTTGGCTTAATATAATTTCGCCCCGCTATCTTTCTTTAAATAATTCTACCAAACACAACCTTCTTTCTTCACTTTTTCATATGGCGGTCAAAAGCCACAGCGGAGGGCGGAAAATCATGGCTGCGAACAAAATCCAGAGCTTCTTTGGCCCCAAACTCCCGGTCCATGCCATTATCTTCCCACTCCACTGAAAGCGGCCCCCTGTAGCCAATAGCATTGAGTTCGCGGATTATGGATTCAAAATCCACATCGCCATGACCAAGCGAGCGGAAATTCCAACCGCGGCCCAGGTGGCCGAATGGCAGATGCGAGCCAAGAAGCGAAGCTTTTCCGTCAAGGGTCACCGCCACGTCTTTCATGTGGACGTGGAAAATCCGGTCGGGAAATTCCCGGATAAAAAGGTGCGGCACCATCCCCTGCCAAAGCAGATGGCTTGGGTCAAAGTTGAAACCGAGGGTTGGGCGGTAGTCAAAAACTTCAAGCAATTTCTTAGCAGTGTAGAGGTCAAAGGCAATCTCTGTCGGATGAACTTCAAGAGCAAATTTCACACCGCAGCGGTCAAATTCATCCAAGATAGGCGTCCAGAGCTCCTTGATTTTCTTGAAACCCTGTTCGACCATCTCTTCGCTGGTCGGAGGAAATGAATACCAGAATCTCCAGATAGGCGAACCCATGAAGCCGTTGACCACGTAGCAGCTGAGGTTCCTGGCAGCCCGGGCGGTGAGTTTCATCTCGGCTACAGCCCAGTCCCGGAGCTGGTCGGGCTTGCCTTTAACCTCAT
>PNJE01000004.1 GCA_002877915.1 Candidatus Aminicenantota bacterium | reverse complement strand
GTACTCTCCCAACTGAGCTACAGCCCCACGAGCTTTATCATAATACAAAAAACCCTTAATTCCGTCAAGGCATCCTTTGGGGGCACTTAATATTTAGCGGAGAAAATAAAATCTTCAACCTTCTTTTAAAATGGAATGAGAATTTTACAGAAAAGAAAATAAATGAAATATTTTCAATAAGTTGACCATAGCCCGAAATATACCAAGAAAATTCCTTAGCTTATGATTCTAAGAAAATTTTATGGTTTTTAAGCTTTTCTGCCCTACGCACTAATCTTAGATAGGGAAGCAAATCAATACATTCTGTATCTACTTGAACTCTTCATGATTGAACATCTTGATAATCAGCCATTTAGTCCAAGACTTGTCCCCATCTCTTTATCTCCCCTGTCAACGCACCTGGAACTTTCGGATTAGCCAAATTTATTAAGACCATTGAGCTACTCAGAAGAGATTAAGAATACCCACAATTAAAATATTATTAAACAGGAGATAAACTAATCAAAAGCAAGCTCAAGGAAAAATATTCAGCTATTTGCTCTCTTTCGGTATAGCCGGCAAAAAATAAAAACTTAAGTGAAAAAATTTTATTTATTCATAGCTCGGAATTTGATAAAAATAAAGCTGGAGAAAAAATTTTAATGATTTTTTCAGACAAGATATTTTACCACCGGAGGGCAAAAATGATTTTGTCTTTAAACTTAAAAAATAAAAAAAATAATCATCTTGAGTGTTATTCCCAGAATAGAAATTCTCAAATCCCAAAAACAAAAAAAATATCTTCTGGTCATGGGAAAAATCGAAAATTTAGCTTTTTCCGTTTTAATCGCCTGGCTTCCATCGCCATATTTTCATTTTTCTTGATTTTCTTTATGCTTACAGAAATTTCCCTGCCGAGGCCATCAACAGCTGGTCAGGCTGTCAGTATTTCCGGGCCGGGGGCGCCTTATGACCTCAGGGTTGAATACCTGACCAACCCGCTGGGCGTTGATGTATCAAAGCCACGCTTCTTCTGGAAAAATGCTCATCCGGAACGTGGCCAGGTGCAAAGCGCTTATGAACTAATTGTTTCCAGCTCACCAGATGCCCAGTCAGCTGATATGTGGAATTCGGGTAAAGTTAACTCCGATTCATCTATCCAGGTGGTCTATGAAGGCAAACCGCTTGAAAGTAACCGGACTTACTACTGGAAAGTTCGAGTTTGGGACGCTCAGGGCCGGGTCAGCCCCTGGAGCCAGGTAGCTCGGTTTGAGACTGGGCTTTTTTCTGCTTCTGACTGGAAAGGCGAATGGATAGGCGGGGAAAACCTGCTCCGCAAAGAATTTGACCTGCCCGCTGCCCCACGACGAGCGAGAGTTTTTATTTCTGGCCTCGGTTATTACGAGCTCAGGATAAACGGGCGCAAGGTTGGCGACCATGTTCTGGACCCAGGCTGGACAACTTTTTCTAAGCGGGTTCTTTATGTCACCTATGATGTCACCAGAGCACTTCGCCCGGGTCGGAATGCCATCGGTGTAATGCTCGGCCATGGGAAATACAACGACCGAGCGTTGATGTTTCAACTTTATGTCGAAGGAGAAGATGGGAACTTAGTAGAAATCCATTCCGACGGCACCTGGAAAACAGCTCCGGGACCCATTCTTGAGGACAATGTTTACAATGGTGAAACTTATGACGCCCGGCTGGAACAGCCCGGCTGGGAAAGGCCTGACTTTGAAGAAAAAAATTGGAAACCCGCCCAAAAAGTCAAAGCGCCCGGAGGTGTCCTTTCTGCCCAGTTGATGCCGGCCATAAAAGTGGTTGACACCATCGTGCCGCTGACCATGACCAACCCAGCTCCCGGAGTTTATGTCTTTGACCTGGGTCAGAACATCAGCGGCTGGGCGCAGCTTAGAGTTCGCGGTCCACGCGGCACTGATGTTCGCTTGCGCTTCGCTGAGCTTCTCTATGAAAATGGGATGATTAACCAGGAAAACCTGCGCTCTTCTCGAGCTGAAGACCATTATATCCTCAAAGGCGAAGGGGAAGAGGTTTGGGAACCAAGGTTCACCTACCACGGCTTCCGCTACCTCGAAGTAACTGGCTTTCCTGGCACGCCAAAAATAGATTCAGTCCGCGGCCGGGTGGTGCACACGGCTGTTTCCCCGGTTGGCAATTTTTCCTGCTCGAAGCAAATTTTAAACGACATCCAGCGCATTATCCTTTGGGGCCAGAAAACTAACCTGCACAGCATCCCCACTGACTGCGACCAGCGCGACGAACGTATGGGCTGGATGGGCGATGCCCAGGTAACGGCGGAAGAAGCAATTATGAACTATGATATGGCTGCTTTTTACACCAATTTTCTGCGCGACATCAGAGATGTGCAAGGTGAAGACGGCTCGATTACCGATACTGTTCCCCACATTTGGGGTTCACGCCCGGCTGACCCGGCCTGGGGTACAGCCTACCCGTTAATTGCCTGGTATATGTTCCAATATTACGGGGATAAAAGGGTTCTTGAAGAACACTACGATTCTCTCAAAAAATATGTTGAGTTTTTGCGCCGCAAGGCAGAAAATGGCCTGGTTAAGTATAGCTACTATGGCGACTGGGTAGCTATTGATAAGTGCCCCGGAAGCTTGGTCTCGGCGTTTTACTATTATTATGATGTGAAGATACTGGCAGAGGCGGCCAGAGTTCTTGGGAAGCAGCCAGAAGCTGACCTTTACCTCAAGTTAGCCGCCCAGATCAAAGATGCCTTTAACCGTGAGTTTCTTGACCCAACCACCCGCAACTATGCTGGCGGCAGCCAGACGGCCAACACTTTGCCGCTTTTTATCGGG
>PNJE01000036.1 GCA_002877915.1 Candidatus Aminicenantota bacterium | reverse complement strand
TAAAAGCCGATGTCCGGGTTCTGGCCGCCACCAACAAAAACCTGGAAAAATTAGTGGCTGAAGAAAAATTCAGATCAGATTTATATTACCGCTTGAATGTAATTAGAATTGAGGTCCCGCCTTTAAGGGACAGAAGAGAAGATATCCCTCTCCTGGTTGACCATTTTATAAGGCAATACAGCCAAAGAGAAGGGAAAACTATCAAGGGGATTTCGGCCGAAGCTCTGAATGTCCTGATAAACCACGATTTTCCCGGAAATGTTCGCGAACTGGAAAATGCCATTGAGCGGGCGGTCATCTTTGCCGAGGGTGAAATAATTACCAGAGGCGACCTCCCTGTTTTCCTGGAAATAAGGTCAGAAAAAGAGGTGACTGAGAGCGGGCCGGATTTTTCTAAGCCCTTAACTGACAAGGTTAGAGACCTGGAAATTAGAGAAATCCGGCGGGCGCTGGAAAAAGCTGGCGGAGTTAAAAGCCGGGCAGCTAAGCTGCTGGGTATCACCGAGCGCATGCTCAGCTATAAGATGAAAATCTATGGAATAGGGACGTGATACCCTGTCCCCACTTTCTAAAATCGGGGACGTGTTCCTCTGTCCCCACTCCCGACCTCAGCTCACCCTTATCAATTTTTTCGCTGCCAACGCTTCTTTCACTCTGCTCATCCTTGCCATATGGGGACAGATTCTCCTGTCCCCTCTCTATCTTATGGTATTTCAACCAGATAGAATTTTAAAAAAGGAAACGAGGTTCACGTCCCCATTGATCGTCCACGTTGAAGAGGGACAGAGTATCACGTCCCCAATTTTATTCAGAAAATGGAATTTTTGATGAAAATAATTCTACTTCTGAAATCAGGCTGGGGACGGGGGCAAGATTTTATTTTCTCTGACCAGAGTCAGAAAGATTTTATAAAGCTCCGGGTCAAACTGAGATTTCTGTTTTTCCATTATGCTTAAAGCCTGTTCCAATGAATAAGCCTTTCGGTAGGGACGATCAGAAGTAAGAGCATCAAAAACATCGGCGATCCGAACAATGCGAGCCGTAAAAGGAATTTCTTTCCCTTTGAGCTGAGCCGGGTAACCTGTGCCATCGAAATTTTCGTGATGGTTAAGGATTACTTCCCCAATGATCGGGTTTAAGTCCAGGGCTTCAACCAGCTTAAATCCCAGCTCAGGATGCTGTTGGATCATCAGCCTCTCTGCTTCTGTCAGTATTACAGGTTTGTTCAGGACATAGTCAGGGATAACTATTTTACCAATATCATGCAGGAGACAACCATAGCCAAAAACAACTAAGTTTTATCTAAGGTGAGATTCCAGGTTTGGATGTCTGGCCAGCAGCAAGCTTATCTCCATCACCCTGACTGAGTGGCCTTTGGTATATGGATCCCTTAGCTCAATAAGAGTTGTTAGGAGTTTAAGCAAGCCATCAATTACCTTGGTGGCTTCCAGATAAAGTTGATCTTTTAATTTAATAGCATTCTCACTGGCGGCTAAGGCCTGTAGCTGTCTGGCATTTATCTGCTTTTGTTTCTCGATAGTCTTTTCATGCTTAGTTATGATTTTCTGCTGACGGATTATCTCTTTTCTTTCGCTTTCGCGAGACGAAAGACTTTTCATAAAAAAGCTCCTCCCCCAGAGATTCAGTTAATGTTATTCTTCAAAAATCCCTGACTGTTAGCTTTTCTGTTATCATGATGTCACTGCTCTAAATTTTTTCAATAGAAAAAAGAGGGGCACACTATATATTGACCATATTTTTTTGCTAATACAGATAGCAAGCCAGAAGATACAGATGGATAGAAAAAGGGAACAGCTAGAAAAAGGGCCACGGGGACACGTCCCCATAAAAAAAGCCAGGTACTTCACTTTTTTCTTACCGCGAAGGTCTGGCCTTCGAAGCTCAGAAATCCAGCTTAATACCTGGCTCTTGCTGTTGGGCTAAGCTACTAACTTATCTTTTAGACTTGATTAATAGCGGCGGCCACCAGATGAACTGCGTCCCCGTCCTCCACCAAAACCACTGCGGGGTTTATCTTGCCGTGGTCTGGCCTCATTGACGGTAGCGGTGCGGCCCTTCAGGTTCTTGCCGTTCAGGCCATTAATAGCGGCCTGGGCTTCTTCCTGATTGGGCATTTCCACGAAGCCGAAGCCTCGTGATTCACCGGTGTAGCGATCCTTAATAATGGATGCGCTGTTGACTGTCCCGAAAGCTTCGAAGGCTTCCTTCAATTCGCTTTCAGTCAAGTCTCGAGAAAGGTTTCCTACGTAGATGTTCATACTCATCTCTCCTTTTAAATTTCCGTTATAAAGGAGAGGAGTATGACCGATAAGGGCCCGTGCCCTCTTCCTTTATAATCG
The DNA here is from genome assembly GCA_002877915.1 of Candidatus Aminicenantota bacterium. GTDB lineage: Bacteria > Acidobacteriota > Aminicenantia > Aminicenantales > Saccharicenantaceae > Saccharicenans. Next base: position 18,462 of record PNJE01000036.1, on the reverse strand, counting down.
AGGATGAATTATAGCATATAATTTTGAAAAAATCTCAATTTTCCCAAAAATTATTTTTATATTCTTCTGAGCCGTTTTTCCCCCCATAAATTAAAACCAGGCCACACTTAAAATTTTTCTGTTTCACTCGTTCTACTTTGAAGTTTGCCTTTAAAGTCAAAAATGATTAATCTAATGGAAGAGGGTTTAAATTAGCCCTCAGATTGAGTCTTTAAGGAGGCCATCATGATTATAGGTAGGCCAAGAAAAATTAATAGCTCCATCCGCCGGTCAATTATGGGCTTATTATTATTTATTTTCCTGATAGCCGCCTCTGGGCTCCTGCTGGCCATGGCCGCCCGAACCCCGGTAGACAAGCAGAAAATCAGGCCGATTCGCGATGACGTCGGTTTCTGCTGGAAAGCCGACAGCATGAAAATCCTGGTAGATTATTTAGCTTCCGAGGAAAAAGAGAAGTTCAGTCCTACGGGATTGGTGGCGGCTATATCACCTCATGATGATTATCTTTATGCCGGGCGCCTTTATTATCCTTTATTCAGTACGATAAAAACAAAGGAAGCGGTGATATTTGGGGTTACTCATGGAACTGTCCGCAGTGAAATCAAAGGATTGGATAGCATTTTAATCCTGGATGATTTTGAGTTGTGGCCTGGCGTGCTTAAACCGATCGCTGCCTCGACCCTTCGTGAATATATTAAATCCCATCTTAATTCCAATTATTATATAGTGAACGACCGCGCCCAGGAAATTGAGCATTCAATTGAAGCCCTTCTCCCTTTCCTCCAGTACTTTAACCCCGAGGTTAAAATAACGCCTATCATGGTTACGCCGATGCCTCTTGATAAGATGGAGGAAATATCAGAGCGACTGGCTGAGGTGATTTCAACTTATATGAAAGAGCACAATTTAACCGCCGGAAAGGATATTTTCTTCCTGATTTCGGCTGATGGCAACCATTACGGGAAAGATTTTAACAACCTGGCTTTTGGCGAAGGTCAGGAAGCCTGGGAAAAGGCCAGGGCCTTTGACCGCCAGCTTATTGCCAATTATATGACCGGGATAATAGACGATAAAAAAATAGCCGGGCTGACCACCGAGTTCTGGGGGAAAACTTATCTTGATTATAAAAATTCTTACTGGTGTGGCAAATATTCAATTCCTTTCGGCCTTTTGACCATTGAAAAAGTAATAAAGAAGAACCTGAATAAAGAAATTAAGGGGCAATTATTCGGTTATTCAGATAGCTATAGCGAAGGAGTGCTGCCTCTCCGGAAAATCGGGTTAGGGACGACCGCACCCTTCTCGCTGCGCCACTGGGTGAGTTACGCCGCTATCGGTTATTACCTACATTAAAATCGGGACACCCTACATTTTTCCGAATTTTCTTTTATCTTAAAATCGCCTTCTTAAAGGTAGCAAAAATCAGGAAACCCTACATATTTCCTATTTTTTCATCGATTAAATTTAATTCAATCTTTCGAGGCCGGAGCTTCCTGCTAATTAAGGCTTATCATACATTTTAGTTGGTTCCAGGGGAAAAGAAAGATTGTTCTGAACGTTCTAGATGAAAACAGAGGGTTCCTTATAACCACCTCCGCTTTTGACTAATGGCCGATTTAACGAAAAAAATAGGAAGGCCATAAGTTATCCTGACTTTACCGTTGGGCTGATTTTTCTGCCTTCTTGATTTGCTGAAGATTAGCCTTATTTAGCCTTATTATCCCTGATGAAAATCAGAAGTTCCCTTTGGCCGCGATATCCTTGAGTCGATAGTCCAATATATCAGAAAATAAGAAAAAATTGGAAAATTATAGGATGTCCCGATTTTAGGATTTTAGGGGAAAATCGTAGGAAAAAAATAGGAAAAATCTAGGGTGTCCCGATTTTTAGGCCTTGCCCAGCACCATAGCCAGCAGGGCCATCCGGACATAAAGTCCGTATTCCATCTGCCGAAAGTAAGCCGCCCGCGGGTCTTTATCTACTTCCATAGAAATTTCATTTACCCGGGGCAGAGGGTGCATGACGATCATTCGATCCTTAGCTTTCTCCAGGGTCTTTCCGGTAATCACATAAGCATCTTTGACTTTTTCATACTCTTCGAGATTATCAAACCTTTCCCTCTGTACCCTAGTCACATAAAGCACATCTGTTTCTTTCAAAACTTCGTCCAGGGTTTCATGTTCCTCCTGCGGCAGCCCCTTTTCAGCTACTTCATCAATAACTTCGCGCGGCATCCTCAGAACATCTGGTGAAACATAATGCAATTTAATATTTTCAAACCTGGTTAACAACCGGGCGAGGGAATGGACAGTCCGGCCGTATTTTAAATCACCCAGCATGGTTACTGTTAGGCCGTCCAACCGCCCGAGCTCTTCCCTAATGGTAAAAACATCCAGTAAGGCTTGAGTGGGATGCTCCCCCACCCCATCGCCCGCATTTATTACCGGTTTCCCGGCATATTGGGCGGCCAGGGCAGCTGAGCCCACCATGGGATGTCTAATAACAATCACATCAGCATAAGCCGCCAACGTCCTGACAGTATCTGGCAGGCTTTCTCCCTTAGCTACCGATGAATACCGGACCTCACTGATTGGTATAACCGCTCCACCCAACCGCTGCATCGCCGCCATGAAAGAAGAAAATGTCCTAGTTGAGGGCTCATAGAACAGGTTGGCCAAGATTTTCCCTTTGAGCAAATCAAAAGTTCCGATTCTCTCGACCATCACCCGCATCTCGTGAGCCACACTGAAAATATATTCCAGGTCAGCCCGGCTGAACTGCCTTACCGACAGAATATCTTTACCATACCAGGGTGCGGTTTGCTGGTCACCAAAAGGTAAATAGGGACTTTTTGGTTTAGTCGGCATAATTACTCCTTATTAATCCGCATCAAAAGTATGATTTTTCTTTAATATATTTATCCCTTTACCCTATGTCAATCTAAAATTTCTTTCAGGTCAAGACATGGTATCCAGGATAAGGGAATAAATGAAGGCGGTGCGGTGGGCCCACCAAAAATCTTCGCCTGTGCCCCCCTCTCAGAATCAGAAATTAATACATTTAATTTAATTCCATTGCCTTTCATCTATCATTTTGATTATTAAAGTCCGATTATTAAAAATAGATTATTGAAGATTCGATCTAAATAACCAAAATTCTTAAACCTGCCAGACTGGGCGGATAACCTGACCTCTATAAATTCAAATATATAACCCAATAACCCAAAAATATAATTCGACCGCGTTCCTAATCCCCGGTGAATAATATTCTTACCCTAAAATATTATCTCTTTCCCCGCCTCTGCCTGATTAGCTCAATTGCCCAGATAACTGGCCAGCGCCTATCTTATTACTCAAACTTTTATTTTCCTTCGCAAATATCTCATTAATTATGCCAGAAAACTATCAACTTATTCTGATGGAATTTAATCCAAAATTTTAATAAGATAATATTAAAATGATGTTTAAAAAGCTTTCAATCTGGCAAGGAGGATAGAATGAAAAGAAATAGAGCTATTAGAGCCAACGGCGTTTTCACGTCAGTCGCCTTTCTTATTTTATTTATTACCCTGGTTACTCCCTGTCTTCAAGCCCAAAACATCAACCTGGGGCTTTCATTAACTGATGGTAAAATCAGAAACTTTTATTTTTCAATTTCCAGCTATTTCAACGTTCCCGAGCCGAGAGTAGTTGAAATTAGAGAGCGCTATCGCTTAGCCGATGATGAACTTCCGGTAGTTTTTTTCCTGGCCACCCAAGCCCGGGTTGAACCCGCAGCCATCATAGAACTGCGGCTCAGGGGTCTGAGCTGGTGGGACATCACCCTCCATTTTGGACTCAACCCCGAAATTTTCTTTGTCCCGGTGAATGTAGTTAAAATCGGTCCGCCTTATGGTAAAGCTTTTGGATTTTATCGGCAATATCGAGAAAGAAAAACCTGGGGACCGGTCGTCCTGGCTGATGCTGATATAATTAACCTGGTCAACCTTAAATTTATCTCCGAATACCAAAAGATTTCTCCAGAAAGAGTAATCGAAATGAGGGCCAAGGGACACCACTTTGTGGATATAAACGAAACTATTGTCCAGGAAAAGCGGAAAGCCAAGGGCCCGGAAGAAGGTCCTAAGGCTAAGCCCAAAAAGGGCAAAGGTCATAAAAAATAAAAACAAAGGAACAAAAACTCCTGAACCAGGATACGCAGGAAGACTCAGTCAAGCAAAAAATTAAAGCCGGGACATTTTAAAGCGGGGACCCTTTTTTAAATCACTCAAAATTTATTGGATTCCTACAGAGTTTTCAATCTCGTACTCCAGCCGATAATAATTTCCTTCCCTGGTAAATCACCACAACTTAATTTCCAGCCCCCTGTTAAAACCATCAGATTTCACCCGGCCTTAAAACTTTAATTCATCACCGACTAAGGAATTCTTTTTACAAATATCCTTCCCACTCTTCTTTTCTAAACTCCATTACCCTTTTCTGCCCCAGCCAAGAAAAAATTATTCTGGCTTTTTCAGCCGTCCTGGCTTTACTATATCTTATAGTTAATAGGGCGGCTTTTCTTATGGCCGGTTTTTCTAAAATAGAATCCAATTGATTTTCCTTTCCCTCACCGTCACTACCTTCTCTTAAATTCCCTTCTTCTCCAGCCCCTTTCTGACTCAGTCCAGTTTTCTCGGGATTTTCGTCCCCGGGCGATTTACTGCCTTCGTCTTTTTTCTGACGGCTATCGGCGCCATATAATTCATCTATAAACATTTCAAAATCTTCTGAAAGAGCTTTCCTTTCTGCAGTTTTATCCCGAGGCCCAGTCATCTTCAATCTTACTACCGTTAGCGGTCCGACAACCTCGGCATTGGCGATAATTACATCATCAGGGAGAGCTTGCCTTTTCAATTTTTCATTTTCCAGCTCATTGCGGCCAATGACCAAAAGAGCCTCTTGTTCGAAGGAAACCCTCCCGATTTTTATAAGCGAGATATCTTCGGCCAGCAATCTTCCTCTCCACTTCAGAAGATTTTTCAGACGCTCCGAAAATCCTGGGTCGGTCAGCAGGCAGCCCCCAGCTGGAGTGGGATATTCCTTGAGGCCGTACTTAGCGGCCAGTTCCAACTGGCGCTTCCTCGACCTTCCAGAAATATCGAGCAGTTTTTCCCGGTCAACCAGTCCATTTTCCTCAACCCTCGTGGCCGGCAAAAGCTTAGCCGACAGGGGCCGAAGCACCAAACCCCTTAATTCACCCAATTTTTCTACGATATTAAGGCCCGGCCTAGATTGAGACTTTGGCCTTTCGCCCAGGACTTCACCAGTGGCCACAAAGTCAGCCTGGTAGCGTTCAAGCAGCTGGCCGGCAATCCTCACCATTTGACCATGGCAATCTAAGCAGGGGTTCATATTTCGTCCATAACCATACTTGGGCTTCTCCAGTATTTGTATTTCCTCTTCGGTTATGTCCACCAGAACAAGTGGCCAGCCCTGTTCCTCTGAAGCTTTCCTGGCTTCCCGTGACCCGAAAAAAAGGCTGGTAAAGGTCAACCCGACAATTTCTATTCCCTGCTCTTCCAGAATTTTTCCGGCCAGAACGCTATCCAGCCCGCCCGACAGAAGCAAGATTGCCCGAACCCGGGCTTTTTTTTCTCCTGGTGGCTTGATTTCTTTCCAGCGCATATTTTAAATCCTACTATTTTAGTATAAATTAAGGGGGCTCACCCACTTTATTTCCAATGATAACAGAATATCAAATTCAGATTAATAGACCAGTCAAAGCTATATATCTTTAAATTTATAAAAATTTTTGGCCATTTTTCTTTTTTTTCAGGCTGCAAAATTAAAATATAAAAATTACCCGCCCGGAATATTTCTCTTTAAAGGATGGCTTAAAACGAATTTAGGTTAGATAAAATTATGTATTTATTTATCTCTCGAGCAAAAAATGCGGCTAAAAACTTTAACTTCCTATCTGGTAATTTTCTTCTTCTCCAAAGCTTCTGGATAAAGAGCTCTTCCCGCCCAATAAATAGGGCTGACTACCTTAAAGGTTAGCCCTTTCCCTCAGCCATTTCTGCTTAGTGGCCCAGCGCACCAGCCTGTAAGTTAAAGGGCAGCGCATAAAAAAGGTTATAATTTTGTTCTGCCAGCCAGGGATGATAATAACTTTATTCTGGCCAAGGGCTTTAAGTGAAATCCTCACTACCTGCTCAGCCGCCATCCAGAGGATTTCAGGGATAGCTTCAACCTTCATCCCAGCTACCTGATGAAATTCTGTATGGGTCAACCCGGGGCAAAGTGCCTGAATTTTGATTCCGGTTCCTAAGAGCTCGGACTGCAGGTTTTCAGAAAACATTACGAGAAAAGCCTTGGTCGAACTGTACATCGCTCCGGAAAATGGGGAGAAAGCCGCGACCGAAGCCACATTGACCACTGCTCCGCGCTTGTTTTTCTGCATCGCCGGCAAGGCGGCTCGGGTTAAAACCACTGGCGCCAGCACGTGTACTTTTATCATCTGTTCTGCCTCACCTTCCCGGTCTTCTATGAATTTGCCTTTGCCACCAAAGCCGGCATTGTTTATCAAAAGGTCCAGGTCAGGGGTGTCGATAATTTTCTGGACTACTTTTTGAATGTCTTCTTCTCGGCTCAAATCAGCCGCCAACACTTCAGTTTGGACGCCGTACTCCCGCGTTAACTCCGCAGCCAGCTCCTGAAGCCTTTCTAAGCGGCGAGCCACCAGAATTAGATCCGTGCCCAAGACGGCCAGTTGCTTGGCATATTCCTCGCCCAGCCCGGCCGAAGCCCCGGTAATTAGAGCCTTATGGAAAATTGGCTGTCTCATCCTCTCTCCTTATTTCCGAATAGAAAAATCAAGTAATCTATTTTAATTTCTCTTTCTAAATAAGATACCAGAAAGGATTTTAAAACTTAAGTCTTACCAAAAATCTAAAATCATCTTTCTTCTTCTGGGTACGCCCTGACTGGGCTGTGCCCTGAAATTGCCTAATTTCCCACTGAATGGATAGACTAAAATTTTTTGGCTCTCTTAAATCTGAAGAAAGTTTATCCTCTAAACCCTCTAACGGCGCCTGGCAGCAGCTAAAAAATAATTTTTGATATTGGCTAGAGTCCATCTATAAAGATAAAAAAATTCTTCTGATAAAAAATTCTTCTAATTGATCGCCGGCAAGCAATCACCCAGAGATGCTGATTAATTAACTCAAGTGGCAATTCATTTTTACCGCTCAGCCGTAACCTAACCACAATCTTGAATAAATATTCATGATCTTCTGCTGCCCAGCCCTCAGCTCCTTTCCTTCAATGTTTTCAAAATCTCCGAAAGTAACTTCACCTCATCAGAAGCAGATGGAGCTGGTGCTGTGGTCGCCTGCGCCTTTTTCCGATCAAGCTTTTCCTGGATTTTTTTCATCGGCACCACAATGGCAAAATAGATAGTTGCGGCGACAATCAGGAAATTTACTAAGGCATTGATGAATTTCCCGATAGCTACTGGTCCGACAAAAAATCCAGAAAAATCAGGCCGTCCAAAAATAGCCCCAATCAGCGGCGTCAGCACATCCCCAACTATCGAGTTGACCATCTGGTTAAAAGCCGCCCCAATGATTACCGCTACGGCCAAATCAACTACATTGCCTCGGATAATAAAAGCCCGGAAGCCTTTTAGCATTTCTGCCCTCCTTTCTACTTTCAATTAAATCTATCATATAATTATCGGTCTGGAATCACAAAATAAATTTGAACCTTCGATTAATTTACCGATGAGAATCTCTTAGAAGTAATCATTTAAATAAGTAGAGAATAATAGAAATAGGGATACATTTTTCAGTCCCTTCGCCGACCCCAAATATTCCCTTCCCCCTTGATACCATCCCTCAGGCTGTAAGAACATTTTTATTGACAGTAGGTTATTAGGATGTTAACTTGAGATTGGAAAATGAAGCTGGGTAGATTAAATAATCTTTTATTTTATTTCCTAATCTATGGTTTTCTAATTTTTATTTTCTTCATCTTTTGCTGGTCGGCGGTTTTATCCCAGGCTCTATCAGCCCAGGTTACCGCTCAGCATTATACTATTCAACCAGAGCAGGAGCTTCAGCTACTCATCAAAGTTTTGAAATTTGAGCGCACCCTGAAATCCAGAGCGGGTGATATATTTGCTATCGGTGTAGTCAATCAAAAATCTTATTCCCTGTCTTCCTGGACAGCTGCTGATTGGTTAGCTCTAAACCAAAAGATTTCCGCACAGCAGATCAAAATTGAAGGCCTACCAATAGTAATAATTGAAATTGACTCGGATTTACCCCTGCCTGTCCTCGAGGATAAACTTAAGCAGGAATCAGTCGATTTTATCTATTTTCCGCCGCTCGAGGTTAAAACTGGTCCAACTATTATTAAGAAAATCTGCCGGCTGGCTGAAAAGCTTAAAATTGGGACTTTTACCGATTTGCCAGAATATTTGGATTATGGAGTGGCTATAGCTTTCAGCTTTCAGGAAAACAAGCTGCAGATTATTCTTAACCTCCCGGCTGCCAGGTCCCAGGGTCTTGATTTTTCAGCCAATTTTTTACATCTGGTAAATTTAAGGAAGGGCCATGACGCTAACCACTGAACCACTGAATGATTCCAGGCTTCCTCGCTGGAAAACCAGAATCGTTACCAAATTTCTATTGTTAGCCCTTCCTTTTTTTATCGTAATTAGTTTTACTTGGCTGACTTTTGCCCCTCGTTGGTATCGAAACTTAGCTCTCAAACACTTGGAAGATAAAGCTGAGTCAATGGGTGAAATTGCAGCTTATAGCCTGGCTCCGGCTATTGTCTTTGAGGACATAAAAAATATCAAGGAAATTATCACCAATATTTCTCAGAGCCGGGAAATAGAATATATCTTAGTTTTTGATGCCAAAGGCCGGGAGCTTTATCAATATTTTAAATCCCCATCAGTCAGGCCAACAAAACAGCAGATGAAATTGACCGGCTTGAGCTCCGATGGTCAGATCTGGAATTTATACACGGAGATTAGGCACCGCGAGGAAACAGTCGGTTATTTAGCCTTGGGCTTTTCCCTGAGGCACATGGAAGCACAGGTTAGCCTGATAAATCGTCTTATTCTGATCACTTCCGGCATCATCTTTCTCCTCGGAATTCTAACTTTATATGCTCTAAGTCTCCTCATCACCCGCCCTCTCCGAAAAATGGCCAGGACCGTAGAGGATATCTCCCGCGGGAATCTTGACCAGCGGATTGAAATCAAGACTCACGATGAAGTTGGGCAGCTGGCTCGCATGTTTAATTCGACTTTGGATGAACTCCAAAAAGTTATGCGTCACCTTCAAGAAGCCAAAGATAACTTAGAGAAAAGAGTAGAAGAAAGAACTGCCGAATTAAAGCAGCAGGTAGAAGAAAAAGAAGCTCTCGCCCAAAAATTAAAGGAAAGCGAGGAGCTTTTCCGGGACATAGTCGAGACAATGGGGGAAGCAGTAGTGATTGCCGATGACCAGGAAAATTTCTTATTCGCTAATCCGGCCGCGAAGAGAATTTTTAATGTTACCGAAGAAAAGCTCGAAGGTCGTAACCTGAGAGAATTTACCGCACCAGATCAATTCGAGCTGCTACGCCGGCAAACCCTGCGTAGAAGACAGGGTTTTAGAGATATCTATGACCTGGAACTTACTCTTTCTAACGGTAATAAGAAGACAGTCATTGTTAATGCCGCCCCTCGATTCGATCGCCAGGGGAATTTTATTGGAGCACTGGCGGTGATGACTGAAATTACGGAAAGAAAAAAAGAAACTGAGGACCTGGCTAAAGCTAAGAAAGAATTGGAAACGGTACTCTCCAATCTTGAACAAAGAAATAAAGAGACAATTGAGCTGGTGGAAATGGGAGAGTCCATTGCTCTGGCTAAATCCGAGAAAGAAGCTATCGAGATAATCACTTCCTATGCTCAGAAACTCTTTCCGGAAGATGTTGGACTTTTCTACCTAAGGATGGGCAAAGCCAATTATCTGGAGCTGGTCTCTTCCTGGAATAATAAAAGACCGGCGGAAGAAATTATTAACCTTGATGACTGCTGGGCCTTGAGAAAATCAGCTCCCTATTTTGTTCATAACCAGGGTGAAGGTTTTATCTGCCCACATCTCCAGAGTTATGCCAGACCTGAGGAAATTACCGCCTGTTTGCCGCTGAGCTCAGCCGGAGAGACCATTGGACTAATTGTTGTTCTCTGCTGTCAGGCAAAAGAACCAACGGGGAAATCCCCTCAGGAGCTATTGCCAGAAATGGAATCCAGAAAACAACTGCTCTTAAACTTCGCCCAGAGAGTTGCCCTGTCAGTTTTTAATATCAGATTAAAAGAGTCCCTTCGCCAGCAATCGATTCGCGATCCGCTTACTGAGCTCTACAATCGGCGCTATCTTGACGAAACCCTTGACCGGGAATTTGCCCGGGCCAAAAGGGCCAACCAGCCAATTTCTATAATAATGCTTGATATCGACCATTTTAAAAAGATAAACGATCTCTACGGACACGAGGCCGGTGATTATGCTCTTCAGGTTATCTCCCGTGAATTGCAAAAAGCAGTTCGGGCAGAAGACATTGTCTGTCGTTTTGGCGGGGAAGAATTTACTGTAGTTCTCCCGGGGTTATCACTGGAAAAAGCGGTCGAGCGAGCCGAATTAATCCTCGACTCAATCAGGCATCTTCAATTAAGCTATAGTGGATTAATCCTGGAGAAAATAACTCTTTCTGCCGGGATAGCCACCTATCCTGAGCACGGTCACACCCCTTCGGCTGTTCTTCAAGCCGCTGATATCGCCCTCCTAAGGGCAAAAAATAAGGGCCGGAACCAATTAGTGATTGCTGAAAAATCTTCGGATTAGTTAGCGATTTTTTTCATAATGAAAGAAGGGCTTTATGAATAGCCATAAAACAGGACAATATATTATAGCTTTGGCTTTTAAGGAGGCGGAGATTTAACTCGGGTAGTCAAAAGGAGGGAGAGAATATGAGGAGCTTTAAAACTCTCTGGCCTAAATGGGAAAAACGCTTAACCAGCCCGATTTATTTAATCTCGCTGGTTCTAATTTTAATAATCCTTGTTGTCGGCTTTAATTATTATCAAGCCCAAGCCCAAAAGATGAAAAATATCATCCAAGAAGAGCTTTCCGGTATTGCCCAGCTTAAAGCCCATGAGATAAAGCAGTGGCTTAACCAGAGAAAAGCTGATGCTGAGGTTATGAGTAAAAGTCCTTTTTTGGCTTCCTCCGTTATTAATTGGCTAAAAAAGCCGGATTCGGACCTTTTTAATAAAATTAAAGAACGGCTGGAAATAACTTCTCAAGCTTATAGCTACGACCGGATAATGATTCTGGACCAGGAGAGAAAACCTTTTATTTCAATTGGAGAAGAAGCTCCGGCTGGCGCTCCTGATTCTTTTGGCCCGGAATTAAAAGAAGCCTTAAGCCTGGCTGAAAAAACTGGCGAAGTAATTCTAACCGATCTCCACAAGCCACGACCTCAAAGTGAGATTCACATGGATGTAGTAGCCCCTATTTTTTATTCTGAAAAAGCTGGCGAAAAAGAGAAAACGACTAAACCCGGAGCTTTTCTTATTCTTACCGTCAATGCCAACAGATTCTTATTTCCTCTCATTCAAACCTGGCCCATTCCCTCCAGCACCGCCGAGACGCAACTGGTTAAAAGGGATGGCGATGATGTCCTTTACCTGAATGAACAGCGACATCGAAAAGACACAGCATTGAAATTGCGTTTCCCACTTACCAGGAGGGAACAGGCAGCAGTCAGGGCTGCCTCCGGTGAATATGGTTATTTTGAAGGTTATGATTATCGAGGAGAAAAGGTGCTGGCCCATCTGACACCGGTTCCTGGGACCTCCTGGTCAATTGTATCCAAAATAGATGAAAAGGAAGCCTTATCAAGCTGGAAAAGTCGCTCTGCACTTATCATCCTTTTCATCATAATTCTAACGGCCGCTGGGTTTATCCTGGCTGAGCTTATCTGGCAGAAAAGAGAAAAAGCTAACTTGGCCAGATTATACTTAGCTGAAGCTCAGGTGAGAGAAAGCCGGGAATTATTCCGGGTTTTGACGGAATCGTCGCTAATCGGGGTCTATCTCATTCAGGACGGAGTTTTCCAGTATGTCAATAAAACCTTGAGCCAGTGGTTTGGCTATCAGCCAGAAGAATTAATCGGTCGGTTAGGAAATATTGATTTGACTCACCCAGATGACCGGGCGATGGTGGCAGATTATAATCGCCGGCGCCTCGAAAAAAAGCTTCAGAGAATCAGATTTGATTTTAAGGCTCTGAGAAAGGATGGCAGTTTCTTTTTTGCTGAGGCTTACGGCAGCGTCATTGATTATCAGGGCAAGCCGGCCATCATCGGTTCTCTTATTGATATAACCGAAAGGATTAACCTTTTGCAGGAAATTATGACCGGGGAAGCAGAAATGCGAGCTTCTTTATACAGCATCGCAGATGCCGTCATTTCAACTGATGTCCACGGGCGGGTTCGGCTGATGAACCCAGTGGCGGAAAAACTTACTGGCTGGAGGGAAGATGAAGCCGTGGAAAAACCAATTGAGGAAATCTTCCATATAATAAATGAATTCTCCAGAGAACCGGTGGCTAATCCCGTAGAAAGGGTGATAAAAGAAGGGATAGTGGTCGGGCTGGCCAACCACACTGTCCTTATTTCCAGAGACGGCACGGAATATCCCATTGCCGATAGCGGCGCTCCAATATTTGATGAAGAAGGAAACATCCTCGGGGTAATCTTGGTTTTCCGAGACCAGACAAAAGAGAGAGAAGCTCAGAGGCAAATCATTGAAGCCCGAGAAGAATTGCGGGAAAAGAATCGATTTCTTGAAACCTTGATTCAAAACCTGCCAGGAATGGTCTACCGGTGTAAGAATGACCGTAATTGGACGATGGAATATATTGCCGGTCAATGCTGGGAAATCACTGGCTATGAGTCTGAAGATTTAATCGAGAACCGTAGGCTTTCATATAATGACCTTATAGTTCCCGAATATCGCGATTACATCTGGGAGAAATACCAAAGGGTGCTCAAGGCTCATGAGATATTTGAAGATGAATACCCAATAATTACGGCTGACGGAAAAATAAAATGGGTCTGGGAGCGCGGTCGTGGCGTTTATGATGCGCAGGGAAATTTAATCTGTCTCGAAGGCTTCATCACCGATGTCACCGAAAAGAAAAAAGCCCAAGAAGAATTGGCCAAGAGCGAGAAAGAAAAATCAGCCATCTTTGCAGCTATAGATGAGCACGTCATCTACCAGAAGCCTGATCATACTATTATTTGGGCTAATCGGGCGGTGGCTGATTCCCTGGGATTAAAACCTGAAGAATTAATAGGAAAAAAATGCTACGAGCTCTGGCACCGCCGAACCAGACCCTGCGATATCTGCCCGGTGGCTGAAGCCCACGACAGCGGCCAGCCCAGCAAAAAAGAGGTGGTTACCCCAGACGGCCGTTGGTGGGCCATAAGCGGCTACACCCTCAAAGATGAAAGAGGCGAAGTTATTGGCATGATTGAAGTGACCTCAGAAATTACTGAAAGGAAACTGGCCGAACAAGGACTGAAGCAGTCGCTTAAAGAAAAAGAAATTCTTATCAGGGAAATTCATCACCGCGTGAAGAACAACATGCAGGTCATCTCGAGTATCCTGAACCTGCAATCAGCCCTGCTGGATGACCAGCGAGCTAAAGCAGCCTTCAAAGAATGCCAGCATCGGATTAAATCCATGGCTATGGTTCATGAGAAGCTCTATCGGTCAAAGGATCTGAGCAACATAGATTTTGCTGACTATCTAAACACTCTATCTCATAATATTTTTTCTGAGCAACTGATTAAACCAGACCAAGTTCAGCTACATCTGGATGTTGAACCAATCAACCTCAATATCAACAAAGCTGTTCCCCTCGGACTTATTATCAATGAACTCATCACCAACGCTTTTAAACACGCCTTTCGGGGAGGAAGAAAGGGAAACCTCTGGATTAGCCTGAAAAAAACTGACGAGAAAACAGTTGAGTTGACCGTTAAAGATGATGGCCTGGGCTTCCCGAAAGGGCTTGACTGGAAGAAAGCCGAATCCCTCGGCCTAACTATCATAAACACCCTGGTGGAGCAGATAGACGGAAAAATCGAGCTAATTCCTGACGGCGGCACCGAATTTAAGATAACCTTTCCTTTATAAAGTTAAAAGTTAAGGTCATAGGTTAATTTTTATGCCAGGCTTTTAGAGTCTTTTCTTTTTTTGTAGGCAAGAAAATAATACTCTCAAAAAACAGACCTCATCTTTCTGATGGCTGTTAGATACAGCTGGCTGGACAATATCTGGTAAAGGCAGCTGAACTTCTTTCAATTAACTTATTTCAATTAAGCAGATGTTAATTTAATCGGTTAGCCCCAGGCCTCAGCGCCCGCAGGTTTTTCCATCAGTACCAGTTGAAATTCTGGATGGGCCAATTTTTATTTCATTTATCTTCCAGTTATTTCCAACCATCGTCTAAAGGCTTAGCCTGTATCGAAATATTTTGCCTTTAGCCTCCAAGGGATTTATTCAGATACCCAATCAAGAGCTTCCGGGACATCTATCCTATTTATTCGAAAAAACCACACCCAATAACCAGCGCAGACAATAAATATCTATACAGCCTGAAGAATAAAAAAAGGGAGACAGCCCGACGCCGTCTCCCCTTCTAAAAAATAAAAACCCTGCTCGAGTAATTTTATTTATCAGCGTAAGCAAAAACAGTTAGATAACCGAGCTTGATAACCCTTGACAGTAAATCTCCTGAAGCTTTATCCGGACTGTCGCTCGTCTGGTGATAATCAGGATGCATCGCCGTCATGTAATAGACATACGGCTTCTTAACAGAAGCAAAAGATGAATGATCGGAACCTCCGCCGCCCTCCCCCAGTTCTGGCTCCCGGATAAACAGGTCTAAACCAACATACTTGTTCATTTCGGTCTGGAGGTCATAAAAGCCAGAATCCTTAGTCGCATTAACTGTGACAAAATAAGCCGGCCGAATCTGCTTGACCAGATCTTCCACTCCTTGGACATTCAGCATCCTGGCATATCGGCTGATGGTCTGCTCATCAAATGGGCGGCTGATCATATCGTAGTTCAGGTAGCCAACGGTCTTTTCCAACGGAAAAGTTGGATTCTGGACATAATAACGGCTGCCGAGAAGTCCTTTCTCCTCTCCTGTCCAGAGGCAGAAAACGATTGTCCGCTTTGGCTTTATTGGATTGAGAGCGATAGCCCGGGCAATGGTCATAACGCCTACCGAGCCAGAGCCGTTATCATCTGAGCCGTTAAAAATATAATCTTCCCAACGTCCGAGATGATCAAAATGGCCCCCGACTACAAAATACTCATCCTTGAGCTTCGGGTCGGAACCTTCAATATAGCCAATAATGTTCTTGGCCCTGATTAACTGGACCTTGGCTGTGGAATTGATGGACACCTTGGCTCCAGGGATATCTCGAGAGGCTGGCTTATAGGTAGTCTCAATAACTTTTTTCAGCTCATCAATGGTCTTGCCGGTATTTTCCAATATGAGATTAGCCATTTCCCGAGTGATGTTGATGGTGGGAACCCTTCCTCCACCCATCATCGCGGCCATATAATCGCCACCCCCAGGTATTACCATCCTGGTTCTGGGTCTTTTTATAATCGGCTTATCATCAGGCGGCAACACGTTGGGGTCGGTGCTCAAAGCGTTGTAAATATCAGAATCTCGACCGGTATTCTGAACCACGAGGACCGCAGCTGGTTCCTGCTTGTAAATTTCTTCCAGCTTATTGAAGCCACGCCCGCGCCCTCTCATCATAAACATCATTTGCATCGCTTGAGCCTGAGAGAAATACTTCTCCTTTAATTCTTTTTTCTGGTTAAAAGGTGACTTGGGATCATCCTTGCCAGGAGCTTCGCTCAGAACAACGACGATTTTATCCTTCAGGTTTAGGCCCTTCAATTCATCCCAGCCGATGGAAGGTTCTTTAATCCCATAGCCGACAAAAACTACTGGGCCGCTGATATCTTCCTGAGAAGAAAGCAGGCTCATAAAATCAATCCCGCTTTCAAAGGTGCGGGCTTTGGTGGCGGCGCCTCTGGCCACTTCCACGGTCAGACTGGTCTTAGGGTCAGAAATTTCTTTCAGGGTAAATTCCTGGAAGTAGCTTCGTTCTGGCTGAGCCTGGGGACGTCCTTCCTGACCAGCCATAGCTCTCATCATATTAAAGCTCATTCTGGGCTGGTCTCCACCAGGTTTTATTCCCCACATCTTGAACAGAGAAACCACATAATCGGCGGCCACATCAAAGCCACGACTGCCAGTATCGCGTCCCTCCATCCAGTCAGAAGCGATGTAACTGAGCATCGCCAGGGTGTCCTTGGGGGTAATGGAGTCAAACCCAACCTTATACTTTTCCGGCACCGGTTCTGTTTTGGAAACCAGGCTGAGGGCTCTTTTCACTTCTTCTGGCTTCATTTGCTGCTGGGGCATCTGAGCCAGGGAGAAGGAAAAAGCCAACAAAACCAGCACCACGATCAAGACCGGTAACAAGCGCTTTTTCATAAAAACCTCCGTTTAAAATTTATGTTTGATAACGGGAATAGAAGAATGATAAAAAAATTTTTGAAACTTGTGGGGATATAAATTTGAGAAAAAGGAGAAGAAAGTAGGTCTTTTTTCGCCTTTTTAAAAAATAATAAAATCTCCATCTTTATATAAGACGATTATACTCCCCTTTTCTTCCATTAAATATAACGAAGGGCTAATGGCTGCTTTTACAAGTCGAAACGATAGGAAAACTTAACCAAGAAAATATTCTCTCCGGGCGCGGTGAATAAATTCCCTAGATCACGCCAGAGTGATAAATCTCCCGGATAACTGTAATCAGCCCGGTTTTGGGTCCAGACTAAATAGAGCAGCGAGCCAGGTCGGTATTCCCATCTAAGGACGATTGTCCCACGCATTGATTTATAATTAAAGTCAGGATTGCTGATGACAAAAGAAGCTGCTGGCCCATTGGGACCATCAGGGTCAATAATATAATTTTCTCCAGCTTTTTCAATCGTGGATCCACCTTCACCAAATACTAAATAATCATAAGTGCGAGGCCGATTGAGCTGCTTGAATCGGTCATATTTTCCCACGGCAATAAAAGGTTGCAGATAGACCTGCAGGCTCAGTCGGGGAGTGAAAATCCAGTTGACCCTGATTTCACTGGCGACCACTTTCTCATTAATTCGTCCGAAAATATATCTTACTCCATAAGTTTCAGCCATCAGGGGATCGCTTACTCTGGTAACCCATTGGGTGTCACTTTTTTCCCACTCAATCATTGGCCCAATCGACAAGCTCAGGTTAGTCCTCGGTTTCCAGCGCACAGAAAAATTTGCCCGCAAGTCATAGGAATTATCATGAATTTTTTGATAAGAAAAACCGCCTTCGAACACCACTGGCTTTCGGCTGTCGCTATTCAGGCGCAATTCGTTCATTAACCCCCAAGGCATATAAGCCAGTGGACCACCGCGAGTCAAGTGATTATTAAGATTGCCGGGCATATAAATAAAGGTATCTTCAAATTGCCACCAGTTAGTCAAGACCCCCTGGAGGCCTCCGGCATAGCATTCGAAAATTTTGTTTCCGCCAAAGTCATATTGCCGGGAATAGCCTCCTATTACTAATCCCTGCCGAAAGATTTTTCCTGGTTTTGTCCACTGATAGCCATACATGCCAAGAAAATCCAGGACATCGGAACTTGAACTCTGGAAGCCAGCATCATTGGGATCAAAACCAGGAGAAAGGGCTCCGGCACTAATCAGAATTAGGTGGTTCCCTTGCTGCCTGGCCAATTTGAATTGTCCACCCCAGCCATTTAAGCTGGTGGCTTCTGGATTCAAGCTCAGATGAGTAGCGTCAGGCCTCTGGAAATAATGAATTGGGGACTGCTGCAATTGATAAATATCATTCTGGCTCCCCTCAATAAAAGTACCGCCCAACCACCCTCCAACTACCCAGGTTCTCTTTTTATCCAGGAAAGCCCAGCCATCGGCCGCCAGGCTAAAAGCGTTTCTATTCAAGATATCAGATAGCGTTTCGCTATTTAAATCGCGGGCCACCTCGGTAGCCATAAAGCCAATTCCCTGCTGACCATCATTAATGTCTTTTTGAACCCGCAGAATACCATAATAAGTCAGCGGCTCAACCTCATCTTTATAACGAGTGCCCTGGTCGTCCACTTCAGCATATTCCTGGCCAGTAACAGCATTGATAAAGCCAATATTCCAGCCCGACCCAATTCGGCCACTGAGTTTAAAGGCACCAATTATCGTGGTCCTATCTGGAAAATTAACATAACCTTCATGAGTCGGATAACCCTGAGGTTCCCGGCC
>PNJE01000176.1 GCA_002877915.1 Candidatus Aminicenantota bacterium | reverse complement strand
GAGGTGGTGGTTGTTTTCCCATGGGCGCCGGCCACGGCAATACCATATTTCATTCTCATAAGCTCGGCCAGCATTTCGGCCCGGGGGATAACTGGAATATTTAAAGCCTTGGCTTGGACTACTTCAACGTTGTCTTCCTTTATCGCTGAAGAAATAACCACCACATCAGCTTGACCGACATTATTGGCTGAATGCCCAATATGAATAACAGCTCCTGCCCGGCTGAGTCTAACGGTAGCTTCATTCTCTTGAAGGTCTGAGCCGGTCACCTGATAGCCGAGGTTGAGCAGCACTTCAGCTATTCCGCACATACCTGTGCCCCCAATTCCTACTAAGTGAATATGCCGGAGCTTGCGATAACCTCTTCTGACCACTATAACCTCCTTGATGATGAATCAATCATCTTCAGGCATAATCGAGCTATATTTTCCGCGGCCTTTTCCAGCCTGATTTTTTTCAGATTCTCTTCCATTTTGTCCAAGATATCTTTATGATTTAAATAAAATCTTATTTTTTCTATAAAAACCTGGGGGGTAAAGTCTTTCTCCAGAATTACCTCAGCTCCGCCCACCTTTTCCAGTTCCCGAGCATTATATTCCTGATGATTGTCAGCCGCTTGGGCAAACGGAACAAGCAAGGCCGGTTTAAGAGCGGCAATCAGTTCAGCGCAAGTGGTTGCTCCCGCCCGGGAGATTATTAGATCCGCTTGGGCGAAATAATCGGCCATTGGGGAGAAGTAGGCCTGGACCGTTGCCCGATCAAAACCGGCTTGCCGGTAAGCCGTCACTACCCGCTCATAGTCCTTTTCTCCAGTTTGGTGAAAGATAATTAAATGATTTTTGAGTTCAGCCAGCCGAGGCAAGCATTCTAACAGTCGATCATTTAAAAATTTAGACCCCTGGCTTCCGCCGAATATTAGCAAGGTTAGGGTTTCTCCTCTTTGTTTCTTGGGGATTCGATAAAATTCAGGGCGAACGGGGTTCCCTAAGCAAATTCCCTTATCTCCAAAATAGGGAAGGGAGCTCGGGAAAGCAACCACTGCTTTATCCACAAACCGACTGAGCTTCCGGTTGGTAAAGCCGGGCAGAGCATTTTGTTCCAGGATGAGGGTAGGTTTTCCCAACCAGGAAGCTAAAATGACAATCGGCCCGGAACTGAAGCCACCCGCTCCGATAATTAGAGCTGGCCGATATTTTATCAATATGAAAAAGGATTTGAGAAAAGCCAGAGGCAGAAGAGCCATCGCCGGGATAATTTTCCAGCCTCGCCCTTTTAGGCCTTCAACCGGCAGGGTCAAAAAAGTGGTAGACTGCTCGGCCATAATTTTCTTTTCCACCTTCCTGGAACTGCCGAGATAAACCAGTTGTAAATCAGGTCGGAGCTGTTTCAAAGTCTCGCCCAGAACCAGAGCTGGATAGAGATGTCCACCGGTACCGCCGCCGCTAATGATGACCTTAAGATTCTTCATAGAATTCAAATAACCTCCAGCTTTCTCTGAGATATATTCAGGAGCAAACCTACGGCTATTAAATTACAAACCAGGGCAGAGCGCCCGAAAGAGATAAAGGGCAAAGGAATACCGGTTACCGGTCCGAGACCCAGTACTACGCTGATATTAAGAAGAGCCTGGATAATGATACTGAAAGTTAATCCATAGGCAATAAGTTGATAATTAAGATCGGAAGCTCTATCAGCAATTTTCAGGCCTCGAAATAAAAATATTAGGAAAAGGGCTACCGTTAGTAAGGTTCCCAACAGGCCGATTTCTTCTCCGATAATAGCAAAAATAAAGTCGGTATGAGCGCAAGGTAAGAAATAGAGCTTCTGGGTGGAAGACCCTAAGCTAACTCCAAAAAGCCCGCCAGCTCCGACCGCCAGCTTTGATTGCCTGATTTGGAAAGCCTTACCCAGGGGGTCTTGGTTGGGCGAAAGGAAACCATTAACTCGCTGGAGACGGTAATTGGCTGAAAAAATAAACAGGGTGAAAATCACAACGGCTATTAATCCCGGGACGATAAAATATTTAAACTTTACTCCACCCAAGTAGAGCATGAGGGCCGAAATTAAGAAGATAAAAGCAGCTGTGCTGTAATCTGGCTCTAATAAAATGGCCAAGACAAAAGCGAGGATGATTCCAATCGGAGCTAAGAGTATTTTCCATTGATTGATCTGATCTGATTTTTTCGAGCAGTAATTTGCCAAGAATAAGATGATAGAAATTTTAGCCAGTTCTGAAGGCTGGAATCTAATTCCGAAAAGTTGGACCCAGCGATGGGCATTGGCTGCTGGGGGCATAAGAAAACATAAGAATAAAAGGACCAGAGTTAAACCGGTAAACAGGTAAATTAATTTGCTCAAGGTAAAAAATGGCTGGCGAACAGAAGCAATTACCAGCATGAGGATTAAGCCAAAAATCCCCGCGATCATCTGCTGGGTCAGAAAATAAAAACTCTGCCTATATTTTTCTCCAGCCAGAATAGCCGAAGAGCTAAAGACCATAATAATTCCGTAAATGAAAAGGCCAATAGTGGCGACGAATAAAAGCTTATCAAAAGAATATTTCTTGAAAACTTCCATCATTTTTTATCCCGAATTCTTCTGGCCAGAAGATTAATTTCTTTTTTAAATAACCGGCCCCTTTCTTCAAAATTTTTAAACATATCCCAGGAAGTGCAGGCTGGAGCGAGGAGAACTACCTCTCCTGGTCTGGCGGCCTGATAGCCTTTTTCCACTAACTCTCGGAATGAACTGGCTTCTTCTATTGGGCAAACTCCTTCTATGGCCTTTCTGATTTTTTCTTTGGCTTCACCAATCAGCAGGACCTGGCGGACCTTATTTTTTAAAGCGC
>PNJE01000037.1 GCA_002877915.1 Candidatus Aminicenantota bacterium | reverse complement strand
CCCATTTTGATGTTTACCACCAGAAAATCGCCTGTATCTGGATCCTTATTGGGAGTACCATCACACCAGGTTTTAATCCCGTTCCAGCTGAAACCTTGAGCTATATGAGAATGGCCCCAGAAGATGGCAATGACATTATATGGCTGAATTGCCTGGAAAAAAGCCTGGCGTTCTTTTTCTGTCCACCAGGTTTCGCCCCAGGAATCAAATCCATAATGCTGGAAAATTACCACTGGTTGGCCGCTTCCTCCAACATTTTTTCTCAAATCCTCGATCAAAAATTCCAGGCTGTGTTTCGGATATCGAGCATCACCAGAAAGGCGCCTTCCCCAATAATTAAGATATTCTTCGCCCACGCTCCCAGGATAAAGATTGAGCTGAATGAAATGAACTTTGCCCCAATCCCAGGAATAATGGAGTCCATCAGAGGAGAGGCTCTTGAGACCAGTTCTCAAGCGGTTTCTATTTTTCAAATTAGTCCTGACCAGACCATTCGAAGGCCCGTCGCTTTCTCCGAATCCCTCATAAACAGGGAAGGCCAGAAGCCGATCCCCTTTAAAGCCATAATCTTCAACATATTCCTGCCAGAATTTTTCTACCTCGGTTGAAGCTCCATCATCAACAATATCTCCCAGAATCACCACTCCCTTGGGAGTGTGAACTTTTCCCTTAATCCCGAACTCCTTAGGGTAAGGCTCGCCCGGCAGAGCATTCATTGCTTCGACCATCTGCCGGTTTATTTTTCTGGCATTCATTGTCCCCCCATAATGAAGGTCAGAAACTACAAAGAAAGTCAGATCGTCATCATTTACTGGGTCCTGAATTCGAAAAGACCAAACCTCGCCAGGAGATTCAGGCAGCTGACCATTCTTAGTCTTTACCCTCCAGTAATAAGTTTCGCCGCTTTTCAGATTTTTGGGGGAAATGAAGAAATAGCTCTGCTCAGGCTTTAACCCTTGAACCAGCGGCCGGCCTTTGATTACTTTCTCAGGATTATTAGCCAAATAAACATCCTGAGTAACTGCCCACGGGCCAGGAGTCCAGGACAACCGCTTTAAATCCAGGCTGACGCTCCCGTGAAGATTGTGGGGAATAGGATTTTTAGCTGAGCCATCATCAATCTTAAAACTTCTAATAATTCCTGGCTGCCAGATTTTTCCATTAGAATCTATTTCATCAACCCGCCAAAAATAAGTTTTACCCGGTTCTAAATTAGAAATTTCAAAGTTGTTTTGGTCTCCAGCCAAATTGCCTTTTTTAGCCTTAGCTTGACCTTTTTCCACCTCCTCTCGGCTGCTGGAAAAATACACTGAAAAAGAAGTGGCCCGCTCATCACCCTTTTCCCACTTAAGGGAGACATTCAGTGTTTCCAGCAGTTGACCATCAGCTGGATAAACCGGAATAGCTTCGTGGTGCCCGGAAGCATTCCAGATTTCTACCGGGCTATAAGCGGTATCAATTACTTCAAGAGAGGCAATACAACCATTTAATGGATCAAAAGGCAGCGGAAAGCCAGTTACTGTCTGGCCGCCGAGATAGAAAACGGAACCTGGCTTGATATTTAACGGCCCCTGAATTTCGGCCTTCAGCCATCCATCTACATAAAGTCTGGACGCCTGCCGGTCATAAGTCAGGGCAATCAGATGCCATTGTTTGGGCTCAGGATAGCCCCCGCTGAAGCCAAGCTTATATTGATCAGAATTATAAAAAGCAGCTCCCATGCGTTTCCCCACTCCGAAAATAGCCGATTTCCCAGGCTCCTGAGACCAGTTCAGAATAATCTGCCTTTGAGCCAGCTCGGGAACATAGATTTTGGCGATGATAGTAAAAGGCTGCCTCCCATTTAGCGCCGAAGTCGGAACAAAATTGGAACGTAATAGCAGGTCGACTCCCGAAAGATTTACCGCTTTTTGCCCTTTTATATTTTCTACTGAAGGCCGGCTGCGGAATACCGGGCTGAAATCCCCACCAAGAGTACCAAGATTTCTCCAGCTTCTTAATTGCCCTTCAGGTAAAATAGCTGCATCCAGGTATATCAATTTCCTGGGACCACCGGCAAGCCAGGATTCAGAAATTAAAATAATCAGGAGAACAAAAGAAAGAAAAAAAATTTTTTGCTTCACCCCAGCCTCCTTAAGGGCGGTTTTCATATAGGATAGAATAATAAAATTTTTATCGGCTGGCAAATCGGCCAATTGGATTTAAATACTTGGTCCGCCCATTTTCCACTCTGAATAAATTTTTTACTCCAGCCAGGAAGAAATTTTCTTTATTAAAATAATTCTATTAAAATGACTTGGGAGTTGATTTTTATTTAACGGCAGATTCTCTGCGGGTTTAAAGTTCAAATAGGAGAAAACGAGTAAAATAGAAAAGGGCTGCCCTTTTTCACCACCAATCTATATTAATTGGTTTCCTGTTCAGAACTTTCTAGCTGGTAATCTTTAAAGGAAATTTTGTTAATCAGACTATAAATAATAGGAATGATGAAAAGCGTTAGAAAGGTACAAACGGTCAGACCTCCAACCATAACTACTCCGATAGGAGATCTCATTTCAGAACCAGAAGACCTGGAAACAGCCATGGGGATTGTGCCAATGATAGTAGTCAGAGCTGTCAGCAGTACTGGCCTCAGCCTGGTCACCGCACCCTCAATAACTGCTTTCCTTCTGTCCATACCTTTCCTGATTAATTGGTTAATATAATCAATCATAACAATTCCATTGTTTACTGCCACCCCTGCCAGGATAATTACCCCAACCAAAG
Organism: Candidatus Aminicenantota bacterium; assembly: GCA_002877915.1. Classification (GTDB taxonomy): domain Bacteria; phylum Acidobacteriota; class Aminicenantia; order Aminicenantales; family Saccharicenantaceae; genus Saccharicenans. The sequence continues at coordinate 18,063 of PNJE01000037.1, read as the reverse complement.
AAATCAGGCTGATTGATTGTCCAGCCACCACCAACCCTAAGACTACACCAATCAGGGACAGGGGCAAAGTAAACATAACCACAAAAGGATGGAGAAAATGCTCAAACTGAGAAGCCATAACCATATAAATCAAAAGAATTGCTAAGGCCATGGCAGCAATCAGTACTTTAAAGGTATCAACCATCTGGTCATAATCGCCACCGTATTCAATAAAATAACCTTCAGGCAGCTGTTTCTGAAAATCAGCTAACTTAGCCCTGACGTCTTTGACCACACTCCCCAGGTCTCGGCCGAGGATATTGGCCGTGACCGAAACCTCTCGTAGCTGGTTCTCCCGTGTAATCTTAAGAGGGCCTTCTCCACGCTTCCAATCAGAAACTTCATCCAGATAGATGGTTTTCCCCGCTTGATTCATTAAGGGGATAGTTCTAATTTCAGCCAGGTTGTCTCTGTATTTTTTCCCAAGGACAAGCCTTATATCTATCTCATCCTTACCATCGCGGTAACGATTAACCACTTTTCCCTGGGTAGCCGTGAGCACCAGATCAGAAATCTGCCCAATAGATAAACCAAGTCGGGCAGCTCTTTCTCGATCCAAGATAAATTGATATTCTGGGTTGCCTTCGGCCAGCCCATGGGTAACATCTCTCAAGCCCTTTACATCTTTAACCCGGTTAACCACATTATCAGCCAGCTGCTTCAACACACCCAGGTCCTTGCCAAATATTTTGATCTCTACCGGAGCAGTCGCTCCACTGAGCATGGCCGATTGCATATTAATTTGCTCAAACTTAACATTCTCCAGCTTTGGAAGTAGTTTTCTTACTCTTTCAAGTATTTCCTTATCCGAGTATTTTCTTTTTTCTTTGGGCACTAATCTGGCCATTAACATAGCTTCATTTGGACCGCTCAAGCTCATCGGCCCAGCAGCACTCATAGCATTCTGCTCGGCTGAAGAACCAGCCTGGACAGAAACAGCCAGAACCTCGGGCTGCTTTAAAAACAATCTTTCAACTTGAGTGAGAACCCGATTTGTTTCATCCAGAGCGGTGCCGACTGGAAGTGTAATCTTTAGTATTATTTGTTGTTGGTCAGATTCGGGCATAAATTCCATATGCATAAATGGAATAATAGCCAGAGATATTAAAAAAGTTCCAAAGGTTATGGCCAATATCATCTTTCTTCTTTTCAAAGCCGTGGTCAGCATATTTCGATAGATTCTTCGGCCACCCTCAAACCGTGGTTCTCTCATGGCCCGTTTGTCAGCCGATTCGCTGCCCTTAGCTTTATAGAGAAGCGAAGAGAAAAGGGGCACTACCGTCAGAGCCACAAAAAGGGAAGAAAGTAAAGCTAAGGTCACAGTCAGAGCCATGGCTGTAGTCATCTTAGCGACAATTCCACTGGCAAATAAGATTGGTAAGAAAACAATTACTGTAGTCAGAGTGGAAGCGGTGATGGCCATACCCACTTCTGATGCCCCCACTATCGAAGCCTCATCGACTGGCTCTCCCAGTTCTATATGCCGGAAAGTATTTTCAATGACCACGATGGCATTGTCCACCAGCATGCCTACCCCCAAAGCTAGACCGGCCAGGGTCATGATGTTAAAAGTGTAGCCAGCAAAATATAAACCTATAAAAGTGGTAACCACAGAAAGAGGAATGGCCAAGGAAATAATGAAAGTCGGGCGCCAGTTCTGGAGAAAGAGGAATATAAGGAGCATGGCTAAGAGACCGCCCTGCCAGGCCGTGTTGGCTGTCCGGCTGGTTACTCGACTTATCATATCCTGCTGATCCATTATCGGAGTAAATTTAATTTCGGGCGGCAGGTTGGCCTGGATCTTCAGCAATTCATTTTTTACTTCTTTACCAACAGTAGCCGTATTGGCCCCAGATCTCTTATTTATGATTAAAAATACGCCCTTTTCCCCCTGGACTCGACTCAAGGTTCTGGTTTCCTTCAAAGCGTCTTTAACTTCGGCAATATCTTTGATATAAATCGGCTCTCCTTTCTGGGACAAGCCGACTACTACCTTGTTGATATCATCAACGCTTTTAAATTCACCAATTGTCCTGACGATCAAATCCTCATGTCGCTCAACCACATCCCCGGCTGGTGTATTTACATTTTCGGCCGCCAGGGCCATAAGTACCTGATTCATAGGAAGGTTATAAGCAATGAGAGCATTCTTATCCACTTCTACCCGGATTTCTCTTTCTTCGCTGGAAAAGACCTGAGCTGAAGCCACGCCATCAAGCCTCTCCAGTCGAGGCTTGACCTCATCTTCTATTAGTTGTTTCAACCGATAGGTTGACATCTGGCCATTAGCTGTTACTCCATAATAAATCACTGGAAGTTGAGAAAGATTAAATTTAACGACGAGGGGATTGGAAGCATTTTCTGGAAGATACTGCTTATAAAGGCCGATCTGATCTCTAATATCCTGAGCCGCAAAATCAAGATTCGTCCCCCACTCAAACTCAACACTGACGATGGAAGCTCCTTCAGAGCTAACCGAAGTGATCTTTTTAACTCCTTTAATTGAACTTACCCACTGTTCTATATTTTTGGTAATGGTAAGTTCGATATCTTCCGACGATGCCCCTTGATAAGTAGTGACCACAGAGACTGTCGGATATTCCAAATCTGGTAGAAAATCCAATCCCAACTTGGTAATAGAAATAAGCCCCACGACCACCAAGATCATAGTGATCATTGAGGTTGTAACTTTTCGCTTGACCGAAAATTCAGGCAGTTTCATTTTTCCACCTCTCCTTCAACTTCTACTGGGCTTCCTTCAGCCAGGCCAAAATTTCCTTCGACAATTACCAGGTCGCCTTCCTTTAAGCCAGAGGTAATTTCGATCATCTCAGTATTTTTTAAACCAGTTGTCACATTCTTTTTTGCCGCTTTATTTCCTTCAACTACCAGGACATAAGAATTATTTAGCAGGGCGCTTTGAGGCACAGCCAGGGCATTATCTCTGGAATCTACTTCTACTACAACCTGGCCGAAAGTCCCGGGCTTTAGTATAAGGTCCTGGTTATTAACCAGAGCTTCCACCCGGAATTTTTTGGTTTGAGGATCGGCGCTACTATTAACTACGGTTATCTCCCCTTCCAGCTTTTCATTAGAAAAATTATCGTAACCCTGAACAAAAACCCTCTGGCCTTTTTTAATTTTCTGAATATCTTCAGGAGCAACATCGAACTTAACTTTAATTTTGGAATAATCGACCAGCATGACCACACCAGAAGTGGCGGTTAATCCGCCCATCATCGGGTTAATAACATCTCCTTCTTCAGCATTCTTAGAAGCAATAACTCCATCGAACGGAGCTTTCATAATTGAGACATCAAGAGTATGTTGGGCCAGTTTGACAGTGGCTTCAGCCTGATCTCTTTGAGCTTGGGCGGCTTCCAGAGCCAAGCGAGCCTTTTCATATTGCTGTTCCGAAACGGCTTTTTCTTTGAATAAACGTTCCATCCGTTCAAAATTTCTTTGAGCATCTTCCAAATTAGCTTTAGCCGCAGATAGAGCTGCTTGGGCCTGCTGCAGCTGTAATCTGATTGACTGAGTATCCAGTTCAGCCAAAAGCTGCCCCTTAGAAACTTTGTCTCCCTCAGCTACGTAAATCCGGGCTATTTTCCCCGAAATGTCTGGAGTGATAGCCTGTTTTTTCCATGCTTCTAAGGTAGCGGTATAAATCAACTTTTCAGAAATTTTTTGTTTCTTTACTTTATAGACTTTTACTGGGGTCGGCCTTAGTGGCTCAGAACTGTTGGTCTCTTTTTTATCGGCCGTCTTCTGACAGGAAATAAAACCAAATAAAATCAGTCCGGCTAAGAAAAGGCCTGTTATTATGGTTTCTTTTCTTCTCGACATTTTATCCTCCTTTGAAACTGCCGTCGGAATAATCCCTTGTTAATTTTTTTAATTTCTCTACTCACCGAAGCTTGATTCCCCGGTCGCTTTTTCGAGCTCAGCTAAAGCTATCAAACAATCGTATAAAGCCTGAGCATAGTTGGTACGAGCTTGGCTTAAAGCCACCTGAGCCGAGGTGACATCGAGCGTGGTAGCCAATCCTTCAGAAAAATTAAGCTCGGCCAGCCTGACAGCTTCCTGGGCTTCTTCCACATTTTTACCCTGCGAAAGCAATGCTTCCTTCGCCTGTTGGTAGTTGAGAATAGCCTGCCGAACTTCCAATTTAATCGACTCAGTTATTCCTCTAAGGCTATAGTCCAGCTCTCTGGCTATGGCTTGGGCCTGGGCCGCCTGCGCCTGGTTGGCAAATCCATTAAATATCGGAATATTTAGAACCAGGCTGATGGTGTAATAATTTTCCCAGTTATTCTTTTTGAAACTAAGGCTATTAGACCAATAATTAAGGCTCCCACCGAGGCCCACAGAAGGTAGATTATTAGCCCGAGCCAGCTTGAACATTTCACCCGCCATCTGCCGCTGATAACTGAGCTGGTGGAGCTCGGGCCGGTTAATTAAAGCTTTCTGGATGGCTTCATCCAGGTTGGGCTGGACATCCTGAAAAGCCAGTTCCCCTTTTATTTCCACTGGTTGATTTAGGTCCAGTCCAAGAAGATTTTTTAAAGCCAGTTCGGCCACCTGTAAGCTATTTTTTGCCCGAATAAGCTGCGGCTGGAGATTGGCCAATTGGACTTCCGCTCTCAACAAATCGAATTTCGTGGCCATTCCCACTTCAAAGAGGTTTTTGGCATTGGTCAGATGCTTTTCAGCCAGATCGACAGACTCTTGAGCGACTTCCTGGAGCTTTCGGGCCAGAAGGTAACCGTAAAAGGCCTTCTTGACGTTCAGAATAGTTTCCTGGCGGTTTTGTCTTATAGATTCCTGCGTGGACAATAAATTATAGTTGGCCTGCTTATAACCGGACATCAGCCTTCCACTGGTAAATATCGGCACAGAAAAGGATAAGCTCATCTGATAAGTCCTGGTAAAATCGAACTTGACCCTTTGCGGTTGCTGGCCAGGATACATCGGGGGAATTTCTATGGTGAAAACTTTTTTATCGAGGATGTCGGTTCCCTGAGCATTTAAAGATGGTAAAAATCCGGAAACTGCTTGATGAACCTGGGCTCTGGCTTCGTTTTCTTTTTCTTGAGCTGAAAGATAGAAAGGATTTTTTTCCAGCGCCAGGCGCAGGCAATCATTTAGAGTTAACTCCATTTTTTGGGTTTCAGCGGTTTGACCCATAAGGGCATTCCCGCCCAAAACCATAAAAAACGTCAAGATTAAAAGCCAGCGCTTTTTTACCTTCATTTATGTTCTCCTTTCTGGAGTGACTGGCGGCCAATTCCCTCCATTATAAATTTGAAAATTTCCTCTGTTTCTTCTTCTGGCAAAAACTGGTGGCTTTCCCAATAGCGAGCATGAAGCAAGCCCTCGACCGTCGCTCCAACGTATTTGATTATTGTTTCCGGCGCACACTTAACGAACTTGCCCTGCTCAATTCCTTCTTTAATCACTAAGCAACCGAGGCGGTTAATTTCTTCTCTTTTGCTTTTGAAAAGTTTCAAAATTTGCTGGAACTGCCGGTTATCTTCTTTCCGGGTAGCAATAAAAAAACGATGCAAAAAATCATGCAGGCTCTTGTCCAAAATAAACAGACGGGAAATATTTTCCTTTTCACTTTGAATCTTCAGGATGGATTCAATAATCTTTTTCAATTTTAAGTCCGGCTGCAGAGCTGATTGCTGGATTTCTGCCATTTTGGCTCTGATCTCTTCTACATACTGCAGAATGATAGCCAGAAGTAACTCTGCCTTATTATTGAAATATTTATAAATAGTCGCTTTGGAAAACTCCGCTTCCCTGGCTATCTCGTCCATAGTGGCCGCCCCGTAGCCCCGGCGAATAATTACCTTTTCGGCGGCGGCCAACATCAGCTTGCGGTACTCAGCCTGAATTATTTCTTTTCTTTCCGGAACATTCTTTTTCATATTAAACTCCAGAGTTTAAAAACTAAACTCAAAGGTTTATATAAAATAACATAGAGCCGTAGGCTTGTCAAGAGAGTCCGACTTTTTTAAAATTGGCGGTAGAGGGTTCGAACTTGCCCAGAGCAAAAGTCGCTAACCTAACGGGCCTCCCTTTCCTGATTTTTCTGTTCTCTCTTTTTAAACCAGTATTGCCTATCGAATCACCCGGCCAATTCTGGCAACTATGTTTCCGACTCCAAGTCGAAGGAACCTATAAAATTACTTCGGAAAACATTGAAGGATGCTATCGCCTTGACCTTGAATGGTTGGGGTTCCTGGAGGGAGACGGGCTCGATTTTATAATTTACCATCTGGGAGTTTATCCTTATGTTTGGGAACTAAGGGAAAAAACGCCGAGAGGACTTTTGACCATAAATTCTCTGGGCCAACACAAGGCCAATGAAGTCTACCCCTTCTTGCCTCCAGAGTTAAAATTAGAATACATCCAGGGTAGCGAAAAAGAAATTATTTTTTATTTCTACCTGAAAAGCCTGCCTGTTCCAATAGACCAGAAAGCCGAACGTCCCGGTGGCTTTCTCCTGATCTTCCCTTCAATTCCCTGGAAAGAAAAGTTAAATGGCGAGGTGAGTCTTAATAGAAAAATAATCGGCCAGAAAATTATATCAATCCCCCGGTCCAGACTAAAATCAGACGAATTTAAAGAAAACTTCAGCTGGGCAGAAGAAATTACCCCAAAATATTCCACCGTCGTTCCATTTTATCAGGAACACCAGGTCAAGGTAGATATTCGGTTTATTAAAGCTGATTTGAATCCTTAGCTCAAGCTCGAGGATGGAAACGATCATAAATCTGCTTAAGCCTTTCCCGGCTCACCTGAGTATAAATCTGGGTAGTAGTTATTTGGCTATGGCCAAGGAGCATCTGAACTGAACGCAAATCGGCTCCTCGCTCCAGCAGATGGGTGGCAAAAGAATGCCGCAGCACGTGCGGATGAATTTTTTCCATCAGGCCTGCTTCCCGACCATAAACCTTGAGTATTTTCCAGATGCCCTGACGGGTAAAAGCTTCTCCCCGCCGGGTGAGAAAGAGGACCGGCAGGCCTTTCTTATCCCACCGAGGGCGAACTTCTTTTAGATAACGTTTAGTCCAGCGGGCAGCCGAACTCCCCAGGGGGACAATTCTTTCTTTATTTCCCTTGCCTTTGCATATCAAGAATCCCTGATCCAGTCGGACGTCTTTTATTTCCAGCCCGATCAACTCCGAGACCCTCAGGCCGCTGCCATAGAGAACCTCCAGGATTGCCCGGTCCCTTATTCCCTGAGGCTTATTCAGGTTAGGTCTCTCCAGCAATTTTTCCACTTCTTCCAGTGTCAGAACCCGAGGGAGATTGAGCCACAGAGAAGGCGAGGTCAGTCCTTCAGCTGGATTTCTATTAAGGAAATTTTCCCTGAGGAGGAATTTATAAAAAGATTTCAGGGAAGATACCAGCCGGGCTAAAGATCGGGGAGAAAGACCAGATTGAGCCTGTCGTTGAATGAATCCAATGAGCTCAGCTTCTTTAATTTTTAGAAGCGATTTCTTCTCCCGGCGACCATAGCTAAGCAATTTTTCAATATCAAGGGTGTAAGAGCTAATGCTATTAGGCGATAAACCCTTTTCTACCGCCAAGAAATCAGTATAAATTTTCAGAAGGTCAGCATCAGAAGGGACAATTTTTTTCATTCGAGAAAGGGATTGGAGACTTTTTCTTCTCCAATAGTAGTTTTAGGACCATGGCCGGGAAGAACAATGGTTTCATCCGGAAGAGTCATTATCCTTAATTTCAGGGAATTAGTCAGTTCCTTCCAAGAACCTCCAGGGAGATCAGTCCGACCGACCCCTCCACAAAATAGAGTATCTCCGGCAAATAGTAACTTCCCAGAATAAAAACAGACACTCCCCGGGGTGTGGCCAGGAGTAAAAATAACTTTTAGAATCTGATGGCCGATATATATTTCCTCACCATCAGTTAGTAACTTTTCTGGCTTTGGGCTCGGGCTGGCCCCAAGCATTAGGCCAAACTCTAACTGAATATTTTCTTCAAGAAGTGGAAGGTCAGCTGAATGCATGGCAATCGGAATTTTATATCTTTCTTTAACTTCAAGGTTGGCTCCAATATGATCAACATGGCCATGGGTATTAAGAATGATTACTGGCTTAAGTTGGAATGAGGTAATTATCGGGAAGATTTTTTCGGCTTCCGCCCCCGGATCAATCACGGCACACTCCAACGTCTCCCGGCAGTAATAAATATAACAATTGGTTTCTAATGGTCCGACCACCACCTGTTGATAATTCATCTTCCTCCGTCCAGCTTATCTAATATTATGTCAACTAAAAATATGGGTCAAGCAAATTTTTTGTCAGTCAGAATCTGCCTGTGATATAATTCAAACGGAGCAAATGGAACTAATTATTTTAAAAGAAGCTTGGTCGGACTTGTGGTTGCTGACCAAGTCTAAAACGGCTAACCGCGGCAGGGATTGCGGCTATTTACTAGGCCGGAAAATGACCCAGGCTTATATTGTTCAAAAGGTCTGTCTTTACCCCTGGGAGGATTTACTTCAGCCAGATTTCTTTTTAAAAGTGGAAAAGGAACAAAAACTAAAAATTCTGGGAATTTTCTGCCTTAAGCCTACCACCGCTAAAAAGAAAGAATTCGGCCAACCACTGTTCGGCGAAAAAATCTTTCTTTCCCTCGGAACAGATTATCAGGATGAAACGAAAATCGAAGCCTGGACTCTTCACTTTGATGGCCGATTCTTTTTGGAAAAGGTTCAGAGAATTTCTTTAGAAATGGAGGCTAATGGTGAGTGAAAAAAATGGTGATTATTTAAATGAGGAAGAAAAAAAGTTTCTTTTAGACCTGGCTCGCCAATCGATTATTCATTATTTAAAAAAAGGAGAGAGATTAAAGATGGAGGTGGATAATCCTCGGCTGAAAGAAAAAAGAGGAGCTTTTGTCACCCTCCGAGTGGATGGAGAATTGCGCGGTTGCATCGGTTATCCTTTACCTTATAAACCACTGTACCAGACCATCATAGACGTAGCGATAGCTGCAGCTACAGAAGACTATCGTTTCCCACCATTAATGGAAGATGAATTAAATAACCTGTCAATCGAAATATCGGTGCTAACTCAGCCGAAAAAGGTAGACCACCCTGAACAGGTGATAGTGGGAAAACATGGGATCATTATCACTAAGGGCCATCACCAGGGCTTGCTTTTGCCCCAGGTTCCGCTGGAATATGGTTGGGATTTAGAGACTTATCTGAACCATGGTTGCCTCAAAGCCGGGTTGCCAGCTGAAGAATGGAAACGCGGGGTCGACATTGAAGTTTTTGAAGCCCAGGTCTTTTCCGAGGACCAATACGGACAAAAATAAATTCGGGAACTATAAAATCTGAAAAGAGATATTTAAAGGAAGCAATGCCTCCTGGAGATTGGTCAAGAATTAGCTTTCTGGATTTAAGGCAAGGGGAATTATAAGCTTCAGAAATTCAGGAGCTTTTTTAATTCGGTTAAAAATTGGAAGAATTATTTCTCAAAAAGATACCGAGGCCGCCGATCGATTTTAAGACTTTGCCGCTGCCTTTTTCTTTCTAAGGATTCAGATGAGCCACGAGCATCAGCTTTTTTTATTTAATTTATTCAATTCTTGGCGAGCTTCTTCCTTCAGTAACTTATCTTTAGAGGAGGTCTCGGGCAAGGTAAGGCACTTATTAAATTCTGCTTCGGCCTGATCATATTTTTTCATGGCCACATAAGTCCGGCCAAGTTCCAGATGATGATTGATATATTCTGGGTTCAGCTCCACCGCTTTCTGCAGATATTTCTCCGATTCCTCAAACGAGCCCTTAGGAATTGAGCCATAAATCAAGCTGCCCAGAGCCCTTTTGGCTCCCCCGATTTCAGCCATCCGCCGATGCCAGCGACCAAGCGCATGGTAAGCTAAATCATTTTTGGGATCAAGTTCAATAGCTTTTTCTATTTCCGCTTTGATCAGCTTGGAAGCATCAATTTGCTCCTTCTTCCCCTGAAGGAGAACTTTTTTACCCAGAGCCGCCGAAAGAAAGAAATGCCCCCAGGTATCGTTGGGGTTAACCTGAATCGCTCGTCTGGCGAGTTCTACTGCCTGGCCGTACATTTCAAATTTCTTCTTATCTACTTCTTTTCCCGAACCGCTCAGTAAATCAGCTACATCGACATAACCGCGGGCGGCTTTCCATAGAGCTTCATAATTCTTTGGCTCAAGCTGGAGGGCCTTAAGATATTCATTAAGGGCATTTTGATCTTCCCACTTAGCGTAAAAAACATCGCCATTTTTGATCAACTCCTCTGCTGATTGAGCCAGCGTCACCCCGGTTAGAAAAAACAGACTAAGAATGACTGCGAAAAAAAGTCTTAAACCATTTTTTAACATCCCTTCCCTCCTTGAGAATTAGGCTTTTTCCTTTTATCTGCTTTTTATCAAATTGTCAAGAAGCTTTATTTTTTTTGATTCCAGGATTGACACGGGCTCCCGCCTCAATGAAAATATAACCAGGCTGGATCAATAAAGGCTTAATTCTATGATAAGAACGGATAATTTTATTTCATTTTTCCGGACCGGCAGCAAAAGCTTTCTTTTCCTTCTGATTCTTGGGCCAATCTTTTTCCCTTTGGCCAGTCTGTCTTTCAGTCCTCCAGCTAAGGAGCCTTCGCCGGTGGAAATAGCCATTCGCCTGGAGAATAAGCTCAAATCCCTTACTTCTCTCGAGGCTGATTTCCAACAATATTATTATTCTTCTGGCCTTGAGGAGCCATTGGTCGGGCGAGGCAAAGTTTTTATCCGGCGACCTGATAGGATGCGCTGGGAATACGATTCCCCTGAAAAGCAGATTTTCATTTACAAAGATAAGTATTTCTGGCTGTATTATCCCGAGGATAAACAACTGATAAAAAACGCTGGCAGTTCTGAAGTCCAGGAGTCGGAAATACTTGGACTGCTCTCAGGAGATTTTTCTATCGTAGACCGCTACCAGGTTACCTCCAACCCTTTCCCGACCTCTCAAAAAGGTGTTTATCAGATAAAACTCACTCCTAGGGAAGAAAGCCAGTTTTCCTATATCCTGCTGGAAATTGACCGAGAAAGCTATCTCCTTCTTAAAGCCGTTTTTTTTGAGCCAACTGGAAGTAAGCTGGAATACCATTTCAGCCGGATAAAACTTGGTCAGAAAATGCCCGATCGGCTTTTCGAGCTTAAAATCCCGCCTGATTGCCAAATAATCGAAAGTGGACCGATTAAATAATCAACTATCAACCGAGAGAAGGATATTTAAACCCGATCAGTACTTTTTCGTATTAATAAGAAGAAAGAAAAAACAGCGGCTTCCGATGATCGAATTCTTGTCCGTCAGACTCTCAAGGGAGACCGGAAGGCCTTCGAATTTCTGGTCAGGAAATATCAGCAGCCGCTGGTAAATTATTTTTCCCGGATGACCCAGGAGAGAGAGTTGAGCTTAGATTTCACTCAGGAAGTTTTTCTCCGGGCTTATGCTGCCCTTCATACCTACCGGGATAAATATCAGTTTTCTACCTGGCTTTTCAAGATAGCTTCTAACTTGCTGATTGATTACTGGCGAAAGAAAAAATTGCCCGCAAGCTCGCTTAATGCTTTTAACTACGATGAAAACAAAGAAACCATCCAAATCCCTGATTGCAACCCCACAGTCGTAGAACGATATGAAAGAAAACAGTTGATTAATCTTATCGAACAAGCCATTAGGGAACTTCCCAAATCACTTAGAGAACTGTTTGTCTTGCGACACATTAATGATTTTTCCTACGAAGAAATTGCCCGGATTAAAGATTTACCTTTAGGAACTGTTAAAAACCGGGTTTTTCAGGCTAAGGAATTACTTCGGTTAAAACTGGAGGGAAAATGAGTTGCCCGAAGGTTGAAGACATTTATGCCTATTTAGAAAATGAGCTATCGGATGAGTGCCGGAAGGAATTGGAAAATCACTTCAGGTGTTGCTCTCGCTGTCAGAAAATATTAGCCGACCAGCAGGCTTATCTCCAGGCTCTATCCGGTCTGCCTGATTATGAACTTCCTTCAGAATTTACCTCGGAAGTTATCAGCCATTTACCACAGCTTCAATCGCCTCCAAAAGTATGGCTGGTTCTGGCTGGAGGAGCTTACTTTTTCTTCGGCTTAATGGCGATAACCTTATTCAGTGGAATCAAGAATTTCTTATCTTCTCTTTCTCTCGATATTTTCAGAAATATTTTTCACTCGGCCGTCTATTTGAGCCAGGTTATTTCGCAGGCCTTTCAGCTGATTTTTGGTCTGGTTAAAACTGCCAAGATAACTCTGGGAGTAATAGGGGCTTCTCTTTTAAATTTCTGGTCGGGGAAAATAATCAGTCTGATGATCTTAGGTCTTCCCACCGCCTTAACCCTGATGATTTTCTGGTTATTACTCAAATCATTCCAGAGTTCTAACCCGGGAGGAAATCATGAAAGCTAAATGGCTTCAACCCTTTTCCAAATTTTTATTAACTGCCGTCCTGGCAATTGCTCTATCCTGGGCTTTTCCAAATTTCTTAAGGGCAGCTCAACAGGATAATCTGACTTTCAAGAAAGACATCATCGTTGCCCAGGGTGAAACACAGGAGAGCATCCTATCTTTTGGCAGCCGGGTGGTCGTTGACGGGAAAATTAAAGAGGACGTGGTAGTTTTTGGTGGAGAAATTATAATCAATGGAGAGGTTGGCCAGTCAGTGGTGGGAGTGGGAAGCAAAGTAAAAATTAAATCCCAGGCGGTTATCGGCGAAGACCTGGTGGTGGTGGGAGGCACTTTGGAAAAGGAACCGGGCAGTCTAATTAAAAAGGATACTATCTATTTCCCGACTTCAAAGCTGCTCGTGGGTGAGATATTTAAAAAAGGTATCTTTTTCCCCCTGGGCACTTTATTCTTAGCTTTCAAACTTATTTCTCTATTTTTTGGCATCCTTCTTACCATGTTTGTCGCTGGTATTTTCCCCAGGCCGGTCAATTTCGCCGCTCTCAGAATTCGGGAAGACTTCTGGCCAGTTATCGGCACCGGTTTCCTGGCGCTAATCATTTATTCTGGACTGATGGTTATTTCTGCCTTGCTAATTTTATTAATCATCGGTCTTCCTTTATTCTTTCTCCTACTATTTGCTGGTCTGGTTATCAAGGTATTCGGAGGAACCTCCGTTTCTTTCCTCGTGGGAGAATCTTTTCTTAAGGCCATCGGGATTAAAAAGATGCCTCAGGTTATCTGGACGGCAGTTATCGGATTGCTTATTGTCTTTTTCCTCAACCTTCTTCCTGTTATCGGACTTATCATTTCTCTGATAATAAGTTTAATAGGCTGGGGTGTATCTATCAGGACTAGATTTGGAACCCTAACTAACTGGTTTGGCAGTAATAATCTCTGAGCAGGAAATAAATCGACGATTTTTAGCTTTCTCCGCTTCTCCTGGCGGATTAGTCTTCAGAATAGTAAACTTTATAGAAATTTCAAAGAGAAACCTTCGAGCTGACTTTTTTCGAATCGGGGACAAGGGAAATAATATATTTTTTAGGGTAAAAGCTTAAGCTTCAAGTATTTCTTTTTCCTTGGCGGAAGCTATTTCCTCAGCCTGTTTAATATACTGGTCAAGCAATTCCTGAAGTTTTTCCAGCCCCTGGAATTTATCATCCTCTGTTATTTTCTTGTCTTTTTCCAGTTTTTCAATATATTCCTTGCTCTCCCGCCTCATATTCCTCAGGGCAGTTTTTTCTTCTTCCAGCATCTTGCTGACCTTTTTGGCCAGTTCTTTTCTTCTCTCTTCATCCAGCGGCGGCACTGGCACCTTAATAACCCGGCCATCATTTATCGGATTGAAGCCAAAATCTGACGATCTGATAGCTTTTTCCACTGCCTCCATCAGGTTTGGATCCCACGGCTGAATAGTGATCAGGGTAGGATCAGGAACGCCGATCGTGGCTACCTGATTGATAGGCGTTAGTGTTCCATAATACATCACCTTTATATCTTCAAAAATGCTGATGTTCGCCCGACCGGTTCGGAGCTTGCTGATTTCCTTCCTGAAATGATCGATGGAGGTTTTCATTTTTCTTTCGAGGTCTTTTAAAGCATCTTTTACCATGGCCTGCCCTCCTTTATGGATTTTCGATCAAAACGGTCAGAAGACCTTAGTCCCAACCTTTTCGCCAAGAACCGCTCTTTTGATGTTACCAGGAATATTTAAATTAAAAATAATGATGGGAAGATCATTATCCTTGCACAAACTGATGGCCGTACTGTCCATCACCTTTAATTCCTGTTGAATTACTTCCAGAAATTTGATCGATTCAAACCTAGTGGCTTCTTTATCGATTAATGGATCGGCGGTGTATACTCCATCAACTTTGGTAGCCTTGAGAATTACTTCCGCTTTTATTTCCAGAGCTCTCAACACGGCGGCCGTATCGGTAGTAAAGTAGGGGCTGCCCAGTCCGGCCGTAAAGATCACTATCCTTCTTTTTTCCAGATGCCGAAGTACCCTTCGTCTGATAAATGGTTCAGCCACCGCCCTGATCTCAATGGCAGAAATCAGCCGGGTATTTAATCCCTCTTTTTCCAAGGCATCCTGAAGGGCGATCCCGTTAATGACCGTGGCCAAAAGCCCAATATGATCAGCTGACACCCGGTCCATTCCCTCTTCTACTCCCCGGGAGCCGCGGAATATATTTCCTCCGCCAATCATTATGGCAATATCAACCCCCAGCTCATGAATCTGTTTTAACTCGCGGGCGATGCTCAGGGCTTTTTTAAAATCAAGACCGTAGGGAAGCTCCCCCAAGAGGGCTTCCCCTGATAATTTCAGGAGCACTCTCTTGTAGGCTGGCTTACCCTCGTCCATTATTATTACCGCTTTTTAATATCTTCCTATTTCGAAGCGAGCAAATCTCTTAATTTTTATATTTTCACCAAACTTGGCTATGTGGCTATTTACTAGGTCCCTGACCTTAATTTTATCGTCCTTAATATAGGGCTGATCAAGGAGGCAAACTTCTTCATAAAATTTGTTCAATTTTCCCTGGACAATTTTTTCGATTATCTCTGGCGGCTTCTTGGCATCTTGAAGCTGAGCCCGGACGATTTCTTTTTCCCGCTCAATAACCTCAGCCGGAATCTCTTCAGAGGAGATGTATTGGGGATTGGCCGCCGCTACCTGCATAGCCAGGTTCTTTACCAATTCTTTGAATTCTTCATTGCGGGCGACGAAATCAGTCTCACAATTTACTTCGATTAGCACACCGAGACGATTAGTAGCATGGACATAGGCCCCAATTGCTCCGTCAGCCGCCTCTCTGGAAGCCTTATCCTGAGCCCGAGCATGACCTTTTTTCCGCAAAATTTCAATAGCCTTTTCTATATCGCCATTGGCTTCCTGTAAAGCCTCCTTGCATTCCATTACGCCAATGCCAGTTCTATTTCTTAATTCTTTAACCATTTCAGCTGTAATTTCCATAAAAAACTCCTATCTATAAGATAATAAATTAATCTGTCTTCACTCCGCTGTCTGAAGTGACAACCTCACCCCCGATCGGTGTTCGGGATTCGGTTTGGGCCTCAGGGGCGATTTCTTCTTTTTCTTTCTTTTCTTCCATCATTCCGAGAGCCAGCCTGGCCTTTTTACCTTCAATAATGGCCTCAGCAATCTTTGAAGCAAAAAGCTCAATAGCCCTGACGGCATCATCATTTCCCGGAATAGGATAGTCAACCTGCTCGGGATCTCCATTGGTATCAACAATAGCGACAATAGGAATCTTGACCTTTTTAGCCTCGGCGATGGCTATTTCTTCTTTGGAAGAATCGATGATGAAGACTGCTCCTGGTAATTCAGTCAGCTTCTTCAAACCTCCCAGATTTTTTTGAAGTTTTCGGTAGATCTTTTCTTTTCTCGATTGTTCTTTCTTAGAAAGAAGCTCCCACCGACCATCCTCTCTCATTTCATCCATTTCAATCAATCTTTCCACGCTGCTTCTAACCACCTTGAAATTGGTCAGCAATCCACCTAACCAGCGCTGGTTAACATAACTGGATTCACACTTGGTAGCGTAATCCTTGATTATATCCTGAGCCTGTTTTTTCGTTCCAACAAAAAGCACTTCTTTCCCATTCTCGGCCACACTTTTGATAAACTGGAGAGCTTCTTTGAAATTCTTTATGGTTTTCTGTAAATCTATGATATAGATTCCATTCCGCTGCCCAAAGATATATTCCTTCATTTTGGGATTCCAGCGCCGCGTCTGGTGACCAAAATGAACACCTGCTTCTAAGAGTTCTTTCATTGTTACTGAAACCAAAGGTATTCCTCCCCTCTAAATTATCTTTTATGATATTGCGGTGCTTTCCTGGCAGCCAGCAAGCCGTATTTCTTTCTTTCTTTTATTCTTGCATCTCTGGTTAAAAGCCCGCTCTTCTTGAGAATCGGACGCAATTCCTTATTAAACTCAATTAAAGCTCGGGATATACCCAAGCGGATAGCCTCAGCTTGGCCTCGCAACCCGCCCCCTTCCAGCCGCATAAAAATATCAAACTTATTTTCTGTCTCGGTCAACATTAAAGGCTGGCGGATAACATAACGCAGCGATTCTAATTTAAAATACTCTTCAAAGGGACGAATCTTTTTATTTACCACCAAGGTGATATCGCCTTTGCCCGAACGGAGAAAAACCCGGGCAATAGCGTTTTTTCTCTTGCCTGTTCCATAATACTGAATGAGACTCAAGTTTCCTCCTAAATTTTGTATTCTTCAGGATTTTGAGCCTGGTGGGGATGCTCAGGCCCACGATAGATTTTAAGTTTTTTAATAACCGCCCGGCCGAGCTTATTTTTAGGAATCATTCCCCAGACTGCCCGCCTGATCACTTCTTCTGGCTTGGCCGCCAGCATCTCCTTGAGCTTTTTTTCTTTAAGCCCGCCAGGGTAAAGAGAATGAGAATAATAAATTTTATCTTCAATCTTATTACCAGTGGTCTTAATCTTCTCAGCGTTTATAACCACCACAAAGTCTCCAGTATCAACACTGGGAGCAAACTGGGGCTTATTTTTGCCCCGAAGCAGGATAGCGATTTCTGTGGCTAACCGGCCAAGAATTTGTCCATCGGCATTAATCAGCCACCATTTCTGTTGAATTTCTTCTCTTTTTGGATGATAAGTCTTCATTGTTCGACCTTGCCTAAAGAAAATACACCTAAAGTGATGATTTAAAATACTAAATTATGGCTTAATTGTCAATAAAAAGCAGGTTTTAATTTTAGCTTCTTTCTCCCACAAATTCAAGCTTATCTTAAACAAATTTATATCTTCTTTTCCCTTTCAGCCCGAAGATAATTAAACCCAGACCGGTCAAAAATCCTCCGATATGAGCAAACCAAGCTACTCCACCTCCCAGGCCGGCGTTGGTCAGTTGCAGGACAAACCATAATCCCAGAATCAGCCAGGCTGGAACATAAACAATGGTTATATAAAAAATTAAAAAAATGAGGGTTTTTACTCTCGCCGAAGGGTATAGAATGATATAACCTCCAAGTATTCCGGCTATTGCCCCACTGGCCCCGATCATCGGCACCCGAGAACCAGGATAAAAAGCAACCTGCACAATGGAAGCCGCTATCCCACAAGAAAAATAAAAAAATATATATTTTATTGGTCCCAGGAAATCTTCAATATTATTGCCGAAAATCCACAGGTAAAGCATGTTTCCTAAAAGATGAAAAAGGCTGCCATGAAGAAACATCCCTGTTAAGAGACTCAGCGGCCAGAAAATTCTCGGTCCGGTCGTGGCTTCAAGAGGCCCGTGGGTAATTTCATAAGGAATCACTCCGTACTTCAGTACAAAATATTCAAGTCCTTTTGGGGAGATGATTTGATAAGCAAAAACGAGGCAATTAACTGCAATTAGAATTATTGTTATAAGGGGAAATCTAACGGTGGGGTTTTCATCTTTTAAAGGAATAAACATTAATAGTAAGATATAAAAAGGGG
>PNJE01000170.1 GCA_002877915.1 Candidatus Aminicenantota bacterium | reverse complement strand
CAATCAAGAAAATGGCTTGTGGCTTTCGCAACCGAGAACATTTTAAAATCGCTATTTACTTCCATTGCGGTGGCTTAAACCTTTACCCTGAAACCCACTAAAATGTCTGATGAGCCAAATATTTTTAATACGGAGCGGACAGGAAAGCTAAATCAATTGAGGGAATCTGTATGTCTTTAATATTCTTATAATTGACAAGCTAAATGATATATTAATCAAGGCGGAAAGGCTTATTTCGCTGTTTTCAGAAAGTTCATTTTTATGCCTTAAAATTTCGGATGAACAAAAAATTTAATAAAAATATTTTGGCTCAACAACCTTTTATTTACCTTTTATTTTCTTTCAGGTCCAAACAACAAATAAAAAGCCTTTCTGATAAATTCAGATAAGTACCCTGGAAGAAAATCCTTTTCCATCCTGGTACAGGGGATCATAAAATAGATAGTTCCATTAGGCCCAACCCCATAGAGTGTCGGCGCATACACCGGGCAATATTTTTTAAATTTGCCTGAGCCATAAACTGGAAACTTGACTCCAGTGGTTTGCCTTATTTCATCTAAAAATAGCAGTTCTTTTTCTGGCACAACGCCAAAAGCTCTTGTACCTTCCGGGGCATTATTAAGAAAATCTACAACTCTGAGACAGGGAGGGCAGTTTTTAATAGAGAAGAACAAAACGAGATTCAGCTTTTTTTCATTTATAGATTCTTGATCCAGTTGCCTTGTAGGAAAATTTATAGTTATTGGCTTTACTTTTTCTCGGTATAATAAGCTACTCAAAAAGAGAGCAACAACCCAAGCCAGAATAATAAGTAGAAGTTTTCTCATTGTTCTACAGAATATTTGTATATCTCATATCCATAGGCAGCTTCGTGGCTGATGATTGAACACAGATAGAGCTGGCGTTTATCCTTTTCATAATACAGCGGAATAACCCTGTCTGAAGAAAAAAACGGCCCAAGTGATTGTTCATGTAGGACTCTGCCTGAATGGTCATAAATTTGGACATAAGGAATCCAATAAAGCTCTTCCCCGATTCTTTTCTCCTTGTTCACGTAGATAACAGCCACAAAATTTTTGTCAGCAAAAAGGCCGCTGACAAAAGAGTGTTTTGATATTATTTCGTCAAGTTCCTCTTTACTCTTTTGGTTTTGGGGATCCATCAGCCTGTTTTTTGTTTTCTTGTCTATACTCAAAGCTCTGAAATTTTTCGGTTGTTCCCCTATAATTTCTATTTTTCTTGATTTCAGGTCAATTTTATCCACTTTTAATCTTTTATCTTCTACATAAAATATGGTATCTTTATAAATATCCATAAATGGAATAGATAATACAAAAGTCTCCTCTTTGATCTTTTTGTACTCCTGCATTGATTTGGCTCCGAATACATATTCAAGAGGCAAAATGTATTCTGTCCTCCGGTCGTTGAAATCTCTCATAAAAAGCATAAATTTTTTTCCTGCTGGCGACACAACATAGCCCGGTATCAACACATTATTTTGGTAGATTTTTATAGGCCCCTCTTGCTCCCAGGCCAGAATATCGTCTATTTTCTTAAACTCATAGCCTTGAAGCCTTTCATACACGTAGATTCTGTGTCTTCCTGCATCAGCCAGCGCCAGATAAGGTCTTTGATAATCTAAAAACCCCACTCCATTAAATTCGTCCGGCCCGGGACCCATCTTGCCCCAGGCTTTTATCAGCTTACCCTCCTGATTAATGACCTTTATTTGATTATCTTTATCTTTGAAGTCGGCAAAAATAAAATTTCCATCCTCCAGGACAACAAACCCAACCGAATTAAGCAGAGTGCCATCTTCAACAGGAATCTTTTTCATAAATTTTATATCCCAGGAGAAGGCGAAATTTGAAAAAATTAATATCACACCGATTAAAGCCAGTCTTTTCATTTTGACCTCCTTTTGGGGAGGAGATAAGCCATAACACTTAATTGGCAAAAACTATGACGCAGTTGGATGCGTCCTCACAACAGTAATAACGATTTCCGCCAAAGGTCCCAATATACCTTCCCGCCAAATACCAGATCGACTCAGCCAAAGTGCCATCACCCGGTTTCATAGTCCCCCATATATAACTTTCTGGGCTGGCGTAAGCTTCCATACTAAAGTTTAATATACTCATGATTATCCCCAACAAAATGAGAATCATCATAAGAATTGTGGATAGATTTTTTGACATCGTAAACCTCCTTTTGCTCGAATAAAATAATCTCATCTCCTCCCCTCTTAAGGATAAAAAAAAAAAAAAAACATCTTTGTCAAGTATTCACTTCATTCAGGTTAAGACATAGTATCCACGATAAGGGGAGTATTTGGAGGCGGCGCGGCGGGAGTCCGGCCATTGGAGCTGCACCTGAGGAAGCCAGGATTTTTCTCAGATTGGCACTTGAAAAAGCAGGGCTTCCTCCTTTAAAAATTTTGTTGAAACTTTTAAACAAAAGTAGGAGGAAACCCCAATGACAGAAAATATATACCCTACTTACTATGAACGACAGTTGTCAATAATTTTGTGTCTTTTCATAGAACTTGAGGTTAAAAAGTTGTTGGATTTCGTAGGCTCTGGACTTCAGCACAGGTAGAGGATTTTTCCATTTTCCCTGCTTCAGGCGCTCAGTCTGGAGCAAAAGATTTATCTCCAGAATCTCCACTGACTGAAAATATCCACCAAGTCTGAATCTGATTTGCTCTATCCGGCTGTTGAAATTCTCCACGGCATTAGTAGTGTAGAGATACCTCCTTATCTCTTCTGGATATTTTAAGAAGCAGACATAGTGGACTACTTCGGTAAGAGGAAAGAGCGTCTTTATTGCTTCGGTCAGTCCCGGAAAGTCATCGC
>PNJE01000126.1 GCA_002877915.1 Candidatus Aminicenantota bacterium | reverse complement strand
CTAACGAACGGAGTGCGCGGGGCCAACGATTACAAGGTGCACTGGCTCGGCTGGGAAGGGCAGAATTTTGAACTGCTGCTCGACCTGGAAAAACAAGCAGAACCTTCAATCATCGAAATAAGCACTCTCTGGGCCCCACAGAGCTGGATACTTCATCCAGTGGAAATAAGATGTTATGTTTCAAAAGACGGAACAAATTTTGAGCCCCTCGGCTCACAAAAAATAGAAGATGACCAGCGGCAAGCTGAAATAAGCAAAATCTGGAGTTTTCCCGCAAGCGGACGCTCGTTCAGGTTTGTCAAATTCGAAGTGCTGGGCACGCTTAAACTTTATGATTGGCACCCCTCGGCTGGCGGGAAATCCTGGGTTTTTGTGGACGAAATCGTTGTCCGCTAAGATTTAAACAATGTATTTTTCTAAGGGCACTTCCTATAAATAAATTTTTAGCTAATTTTTTCCGTAGCTTCCTCAAGCACCAGATTTCTTACCCACTGAAAGAGTGGCAGTCACAAAATAGACCAGCGAAACAATCAGGAACCACAGCTTGAAAGAACCGGCAGACAACCGTCCGCTGAAGTTCAACCAGGCTAACCCTAAGCAGATCGCCAGGGCTAAAATCGAAGATATTTTTAACCACTTATTTTTCATCTGTTTTTCCTTTCACCATCACATAATTTCTTTAAATGTTATCTCTAATTTTTAGAACCGACCTTTCTCCCCAAAAATATTTTTAAACCAAAAAATATATTTATATTTGGTAGCCAGAATTTCTATCATAACCAGCTCTGAATTTCTCTTTCCTACCGAGAAAAACCTGCCCATCTAATCCTCGTTTCTTTTTATCTATTTATTTATTCCAGCCCAGCTCAAACTCATTTCCTTTCATTTTACCTTAGCCCTGAGTAGGAATGTTCTCAGCCGCCGGTGTTCTGGCTCCGATGTTCAAGACAACATAAAGAACCAGGGCAAATAAATAACCCGGCAGCCAGCGAAAATAGAGATGTATGGGCAATAGAAAAGCAAAAGCTAAGCTGGCCGCCCAAACCAGCAGAACCTTCCAGTTGAATACCTGTTTCCTGGTTTCTGCCTGGTAGCGGGGAATTCCAAGTTTCGGAAAAATCCAGTGTTCAGAAAAAACCACCGCTCCGATGGGCATCAGCACCAGGCCATAAATAGCCACGTAATCCAGAAGTTTCATGAAAAAGAGCGGGAAACACGATAATACCGAAGTAGCTATCCCAGCTATTAGGGTAATCTTCCAGCGCGGCCAGCCCGTAACCGTCTGAAGAGCTAAGCCCGCCCGGTAAAGGGTTGGGTTAGCTGTTGTCCAACCAGCTAATAGGACGGCCAAAACGCCAGCCAGACCCAGGGCTTCAAAAGCCATCTTGCCCGGATTCATTTCCCGACCAATGGCCGATACCATCACCCCGGAGCATATCCAGGCCAGGAAATGTCCGGAATACATGCCAAAAGCAGAATAAAAGCCATAAGTCCATTTCTTAGCGTAACGGAAAAGGGCCATATCAGACAGCCCGACATGCATAGCTAAGTTACAAAACCAGGCGAAAAACACTACCTGCCAGAAGCCGAATTTTCCCTGGCCAGTTGCAGCGATTCCATTCCATATTTTAGTGGTGGCTATTTCCCAGAAGTTGCTAAAATCCGCCCTTACCCCCAGCTTTGGTAAAGTGGCCAGCGCTCCGCCGATGAAAGCTAAAAAAATCCAAGGTGAAGCCACTTCAGCAAATCGGCCTAACTTTTCGAATCCCAGTATGGCCAGAGTGGTGAAAAGGAATCCGAGAGCTAAACATATTACCACCCAGAGAAGGTTATTCGGTAGAATATCATTAATCCCAGGAACCTTCATCCCGAAAGCCAGGCCCACAGCTGTAGCCGAAACAGAAATCATCGCCCCGGCCAGGATGCAGTACAGAAAAGCATTGGCGATGTTGTAAATTAAGGTCACGCCAGGGCCAGCTATCTTCCTCAAATACCAGTAAAGCGTCAGCCTGGTACTCACAGCAATCGGGGCACAAATAAAAGCCCAGCTCAGGACGGCCAACAAGTTGCCCAGGAGAAGTCCTAAAATAAGATCCGAAGCACTGATTCCATGCAGAACAAAAAAAGCCCCAATGACAAATTCAGTGGCCGCTACATGCTCTCCGGCAAAAATACTGGCAAACAAAACGCCCGGTTTTAGCTTATCTGGAGTGACTGGTTCTCGGTCAAATTCATAAAGCTTATCCATTCTGGAAGCTACCGCCGAAAGGTTAAGAGACATTTTTCTACACTCCTTTTTTCCTTACTTCAAAATAGCTATTAATTTTATAATTAAACTAAAAAGAAGAAAAATCATTTTTTCCTTTTTCTCAATGTGGCTCAGTTTGCTTAGATGAAAAAAAGGATTTAAAAGTTCGCCAGAGCGATTTTTATCGGCTCTCTGGATTTCCCGAGATTTTTAAATTTTTTCCATTTTTTATAAAAAGTAATAAAATAATTAAAAAATGAAAGACAAGGAGTCAATTATGTCTAAAATTAATGCTGATTCAAGCCAGTCAAAATCAAGGCGAAATTTCTTTAAGCTGATAGGAGGAGGCTTTCTGGCTGCTTCCAGCCTCTCGGCTGCCGGACTCGCCCGAGGACAGAGCCAGGCCCAGATAGAAAAAGCATCAATGCCTCCAATTCCCAAGGCCAGTGGCCCGGTCTCCCCCGATGACCTAAAATTCTGGTCTTTTGTTCGGGATCAATTCCCCATTACCAGGAATAATAAAATTATTTATATGAATAACGGCACCATGGGGCCATCTCCCTATTATATTCAATGGATTTATTTCCGGAAGGAAGAAGAAGTCAATTTCACTGGCACTTACGGCGGTCATGATGTCGCCCGGAGCCGAGTGGCCAAGTTCATCAACTGCCAGGACAAAGAAGTCGCTCTGACTCATAATGTAACCGAAGGCATAAACATCATTGCTCAGGGGTTTAAAATGAAGCCGGGCGATGAAGTTATCCTGACCAATCATGAGCATGCTGGCAATGCTATTCCCTGGTATACCAGAGCCAGGAGAGACAAAATTGTGGTCAAAATAGCTCCCCTGGGGCGAGATGCCGAGGAAACGCTTAATAATATTGATCGGGCGATAACTAAGAAAACCAGAATCATTTCTGTTCCCCATATGACTTGCACCAATGGACAGATTTTGCCAGCCAAGGAAATTGTTAAGTTAGCTCACAGCAAGAGAATTCCGGTGCTGCTTGATGGCGCTCATCCGCCTGGTATGTTCAAGGTTGATGTAAAGGATCTTGACTGCGACTTTTATGCTACTTGTGGACATAAATTTCTCCTGGGACCAAAAGGATGCGGATTTCTTTTTATCAAAGAAGAGGCTTTCGACCGGGTTGAACCGATTATGACCGGCGGAGGGTCAGATGCCGGCTGGGATTATAAATCCGGACTAAAGGGGTGGAATCCAACGGCTCACCGTTACGATTATGGCACTCAGAGTGCTGCGCTTTATTATGGCTTGATGGCTTCCCTTGATTTCGTAGACGGAATTGGAATTGATAATATAACCAGAAGAGACCGGGCTCTGGCGACCAAACTAATGGAGGGTCTCCGGCAGATTCCGCAGGTGGAAATCCTGACTCCCTGGGAAGAAAAATCGCGCTGTGCCTTGGTAGGATTTAGATTGAAAAATATGCCTTATGATAAATTCCAGAACTGGTTAATGGAAAGGTACCTAATTAGAATCAGAGGCGTGGGCGAGGGCGGCCTTAATTCGTTGCGGGTTACCACTCACATTTATAACACCTTTGATGAAGTGGAACTTCTCCTCAAAGCCGTTAAGGAAGCAGCCAATCTCTAAGGCCAGGACCTCCTTTAATGTGTGCTCAAGAGATAAAATTTGGAGATAATTAATTCGCAAGCTCAGAGGTATTCAGGCAGTAGGGAAACAGGTGGGAAAATTAGATTGCCCAAAAATTAGAGTCTAAAATAGTTTCTATAGATTTTTGCTTAAATAAAAGCTCGGGAAAATAAAAATTACCCGGAAGCCCAACCGGGTAGAAGGAGAAAAAAATATGGGTCATTATGAAGAATTTGTTAAATTCCGCCAAGAAATGAACAAAAAAATCCTGGAACAGGGAACGCTGGAGATAAAAAGATTCTTTGGTTTGGACGAGCAAACTTATCGGGCGGGAGCCCTGGATGAAAAGACCAAGGAATTAATGGGGCTGGTGGCTTCGATGGTTTTGCGCTGTGATGATTGCATTAGCTACCATCTTATCCAGGCTCTGGATAAAGGTGCTACCCAGGAAGAAATTTTCGAAACTTTCTCTATCGGGCTGGTTGTCGGCGGGTCAATTGTTATTCCTCATTTAAGGAGGGCAGTAGCCTTTCTGGAAGAATTAAAAGCCAGATAAAAATTGAAGCCAGGTAATCAGGCAGCAAAAATTTATCTCAATTAGCCTATTTTATTTTTCTTTATGTCCTCTTTTCATAATATAATAATCTAAAGGGCTGTAATCATATTAGGCAAGAATCAGGCCGCTGAGCGTTAAATAAGGCCGAGATTGACAAAAAATTGTCAGAGGAGTAACTTTATATAAATTTTGGAAGTATAAATAATCCTGATAATAAAAAAGAACTTTATGAGCCTGGACAAAAGGTTTAGCGATGAAAAAGTTTTTAAAGATGGCTTCGCCTCTCATTTCCTTCCTGCTATTTTCCTTATTTCTTATTAACTCATTTACTTATCTATCTGCCTCCCCCCGCCCAAAAGACAAAGACCTGAAAAAGAAATTTATTTCTGGATTCAATTTAGGTCTTAATTCCCCCTGGGGGCAAAACGAGGGCCGGCCAGAAGACAATAACTCAGAGATTAATTTTGCTTTATATCCAGACTATCAAATATCCCCTGTTTTCATTCCCGATCCGGTTAAATATCAACAACTGGCCGACCACCGTCCGAAGCGACTAAGAGCCTCAGTTGAATTTGGAGCTATGTGGCTCACTTCAGCCATTAATTACTGGAGCGAATACAGTAAATTTTTGGAAGACTGGCAATACAGGCTCAACTGGCATGATCAGAAGATCAGGTTCTTTACTTTAAAGGCCAACAGGTTTGATACCAATGATTTTGGCCTAAACTGGCGGCATTCCTTGGCTGGGATGCTTTATTATGAATTTGCCCGAAGCAATAATCTTCCCTGGTGGGATTCTCTTCTTTTTTCTGTCGGCGGGTCTCTCGCCTGGGAATATGTAGCTGAATGGAGAGAAGTAATTTCCATCAATGATAACATTATGACCGGCCTGGGCGGCTATGTTCTGGGAGAATCCTGGTTTCAAATAGGAAAATACTTCTTGAATTCTCCACGAGGATTAATTCGTTTATTAGGCTGGTCTAATCCTTTATTGAAGTTAAATGGCTGGTTCGCGCGACATCAGGTTATCAGCCCTTATTTCAATCCATACAATTATCAGGACCAGGATGTTTTCATTTCTGTTGGCTACCGTAATTCGCCGACTTCGACCAGCTCTGGAAACACGGGAAATACTTACTTCCACTTCGGTTCCAGAATAATCACTGATGAATGTTATGGCCTGCCGGGCAAAATTAATGAAACCTTTACCAGCCCGATTTATAGCCAGCTTGATTTTTCTTTAATGTACCACGGCCAAACTCAGGAAGAACTGGAGCTCGAAGCCAAGGTCGTTCCCTGGGGAAGGCTCATTCAGAATATAAGTGAAGACCGAAAAGGATATAGCCTCTACTATGGTCTGGGCTCAGCCTTTCTGACTTATGTTAAAAAGCCGGTAGAAGATTATGACGCCGGCAAAGTCTCCATTCTTGATACCGCAGGTTTTCACTTCGACCAGCCGAGAAATTTCCGGGATAAGCTGGGAGCTACCCATATCTTGGGACCGGTTTTTGAAGCTAAATATTATTTCAATCGCTGGTCGTTTCGCTTAAACGGTGAAGCTTATCTTAGTTTTGGAATGATAAATTCCTTAGCCTTGAATAAATATTCTCTTGACCATGATGTCCAGGGAATGAAAACCACCTTAACCTGCTATGGCTATTATTATGGTTTGGGTCCAGCCCTGGGTTCTTCAGCCGAGATCAGTTATTCTCCCGTTCGGTTGACTGGTTTTGTCAATTATGTTTATTATCGTTCAATCCAAGGCCTGGCTGAGCTTCAGAAATATATAACTGATGATTCTGTAGTTAAAGATTCAAGGTGGCATTCAGGAATTCAGCTTCAAGTTCAGCTCCCGAAAACTGACCTATCTTTATTCAGTTCAATCGAATGGGTTAGAAGGTGGGGCAGGCTACATGAAGTAAGCGATCATACCCTGGAAACCCGTTATTATTTAGGGCTTAAATATAATCTCTAAAAAATGTAACCTTCATCGGCTTAGATTAATCCGGAATAAGAAAATAGGTCTTATTATCCCGTCCTCTTTTTCCCGGGAAAAATTAAAATCATAACGGCCACTGAATTAAGAAAGAATTGGTGGATAATAATATCTAATTTTTATAAAACCAGTCGGATTTACTTCTTAACAAGCTGACTAAAAAATGTTAGAATGGGGTGTAAATTTAGGGAAATATCATGGCAAAAAAGAATAGATCGGCTAAAAATTTAATTTTTTGGATTGCTTCTCTGGTAATTCTGATCATTCTCTGGAGCTTATTTCCTTCCGGACCAAAGATAAAAGAATTAACCTTTTCTGAATTCCTCGATCGGGTGGAACAAAAAAATGTCCAGGAAGTGACCATCCAGGAAAACCAGGCTCAGGGAAAGCTGAAGGATGGAAGTCTTTTTAAGACCACCCTGCCGCCTCAATATGCGGATTTAATCAAGATTCTAAGGGAAAACCAGGTCAATATTGTGGTTAAAGATACTTCTAAGAGCAACTGGTTAGCTATTCTGCTGAACTGGTTTCCGATTATCTTACTCATTTTTTTCTGGTTCATGTTTATGCGCCAGATGCAGGCTGGTGGGAAAAATGCCCTCTCTTTTGGAAAGAGCCGGGCCAAGCTTTTTTCTCCTTTGCAGAAAAGAATTACCTTCAAGGATGTAGCCGGGGTGGATGAGGCCAAGGTAGAACTTCAGGAAATCATTGAATTCCTCAAGGACCCGAGAAAATTCCAGAGACTTGGAGGGCGGATTCCAAAAGGCGTATTGCTGGTCGGAGCTCCAGGAACTGGGAAGACTCTTTTGGCCAGAGCAGTGGCCGGCGAAGCAAACGTGCCCTTTTTCTCTATTAGCGGCTCGGATTTTGTCGAAATGTTTGTTGGAGTCGGAGCTTCCAGGGTTAGAGACCTTTTTGACCAGGCTAAAAAGCATGCCCCCTGCCTTATTTTTATTGATGAAATTGATGCTGTTGGCCGCCAGAGAGGAGCCGGGCTGGGAGGGGGACACGATGAACGAGAACAAACTCTCAATCAGCTGCTGGTAGAAATGGATGGTTTCGATTCCAATGAGGGCATAATTGTTATTGCCGCCACCAACCGCCCGGATATTTTAGACACCGCTCTTCTGCGTCCAGGGCGCTTCGATCGGCGAATTGTCGTTCCGATGCCTGACGTCAGAGGTCGAGAGGAGATTTTAAGGGTCCACATAAGAAAGGTTCCCTTAGCCGAAGACGTTGACCTGAAAGTCATCGCCCGTTCAACTCCTGGATTTTCTGGAGCTGACCTGGCCAATTTGATTAACGAAGCTGCTCTTCTGGCCGCCCGGAAGGGCCAGGACAACGTAACCATGAAAGACCTGGAAGAAGCCAAAGATAAGGTCCTCATGGGAGTCGAGCGCAAAAGTATGATTATCAGCGATGAAGATAAGAGAAATACCGCTTTTCATGAGGCCGGTCACGCGCTGGTGGCCGCTCTTATTCCAGAAGCCGACCCTATCCACAAGGTAACCATCATTCCCCGCGGTCTGGCCCTCGGCCTGACCCAGCAGTTGCCTCTTTCTGACCGTTATACTTACACCAAGGATTATCTTGAGGCCCAGTTGGCTGTTCTTCTGGCGGGAAGAGTAACCGAGGAAATGATCCTCGGGAAAATTACCACTGGAGCAGCTAATGACCTGGAAAAAGCTACTGAAATCGCCCGAAAAATGGTCTGTCAGTGGGGTATGTCTGATCTGGGACCTCTTTCTTACGGAGAACGAGATGATTTGATCTTTCTCGGTCGCGAATTGGCTGCTCATAAAAACTTTAGCGAACATACGGCTGAACTCATCGACGCCGAGGTCAAAAAAATAATTCGCCACTGTTATGAAAGAGCCAGAACGCTAATTGAAACTAATCGGGACAAACTGATCAGAATTGCTGAAGCCCTCCTGGAGAAAGAAATTCTCTCTTCGGATGAGATTAACCAGCTGATCAACGGACAGCCGAAACCGGAAAAGAAAGGAGCCCCTGATTTAAGCCCAGACGAACTATCTCTCAATAAAGTGCCTGAACCTCAAGAATAAAAAGAGCTGAAGAAATGATTGGGGGAAAAACTCAAATTAAGCAAAAGTGGTTTGAAGTCCCCACCTACCAATTGGATATCAGAGGCCAAAAGCTAACTATCGGCCCCCGGCCGTGGATTATGGGAGTGGTCAATGTTACCCCGGATTCGTTTTCCGATGGAGGAAAATTTTACAATGTTGATAAGGCTGTCGAGCGCGCTTTGGAGCTCGTTGGTCAGGGCGCCAGAATAATTGATATTGGGGGCGAAAGCACCAGACCGGGAGCCCGAGAAGTTCCAGCGGAAGAAGAACTACAAAGGGTGATACCTGTTATCAAAAGGCTCCGCCCCAAAACCTCAGCTTTGATTTCGGCTGATACCAGGAAAAGCTTGGTGGCCCAAGCCGCCCTGGAAGAAGGAGCTGATATTATAAATGATATCAGTGCTTTCTCTCATGATCCCAAAATGGCCCAGGTAGTCGCTGCTTTCCAGGTTCCGGTGATTATAATGCACATGCTCGGTACACCAGAGACTATGCAACTAAATCCCCAATATAGAAATCTGCTCTTTGATTTGAAGTATTTTTTCCTGGACAGAATCAGGCAAGCCCGGGAGGCTGGCATTCCTGAAGATAGAATTATTCTTGACCCTGGTATTGGTTTCGGCAAGACCCTCGAACATAACCTGACAATTATCAATCATCTGGACTACTTCCTGGATTTGAATAAGCCTATCTTGGTGGGGCCTTCCCGCAAGTCTTTTATTGGAGGAATTCTGGGAGTCCCAGCTGACCAGAGACTGGAAGGAACTATATCCGCTGTTCTGATCAGCTTGATCCGAGGCGCCAGTCTCATCCGGGTCCATGATGTCCTGGAAATAAAAAGGGCTTTACAGACAGCCGAATCTATAGTAAACGAAATTAGGATGGCCGATTAGAATGTTAGAAAACATCCTGATTATTTTCAGACATATGCAGCTTACTGATGTTATCGATATTCTTCTGGTAGCTTTTATCCTCTATTCCATTTTCCTTTTGATTAAAGATGCCAAAGCCTACCAGCTAACCTTAGGGATAATCCTGGTAATATTCTTTTTCTTGCTGACTGAGTGGGCCCATCTTTATGTAGCTAACCGGATTATCAAATCCTTCATCAATTATCTAATCATCGCCATCATAGTGCTTTTCCAGTCAGAGCTTCGCCGCTTTTTCACTGGCTTAGGTTCCAGAACCTTTCACCGGCCATTAAAAATGTATTCATTAAAAGAAAAAATTGACGATTTATTAACCGCCGTAGATTATCTCGCCAAGAAAAAAATAGGCGCTTTGATAGCAATTGAACGAGAAATTGACCTATCTCCTTATTGCGAGATGGGAACGGCGGTAGAAGCTAGCTTAACCAAGGACCTCCTGGTCAGTCTCTTTTTCCCGAAGTCCCCACTCCATGATGGGGCGGTCATAATCAGGGGAAATAAAATAGTGGCGGCTGCCTGCCTTTTGCCTCTGCCCCAGAGCAATACTCTCGGGGATAATTTTGCTACCCGAACAAGGCATTTAGCTGCTTTAGGATTGGCCCAGGAAACAGATGCGGCCGTAATTGTTGTTTCCGAGCAGACCGGGGAAATATCCCTGGCCCTTCAAGGTAAAATAGAAAAAATGTCACAAAAAGATGCTCTGCGAAAAAAACTAATAGAATATTTAAAGATAAAATAAAAAAATGATTAAAGAATATCTTACCAGAAATTGGCTGCTCAAACTCTTAGCCCTTTTTCTGGCGCTGGTTTTATGGGTCATTCTAATTCCTGAAGAAAAGACCTTCGCCGAAAAGAACCTTACCCTGGAAGTGGAGCTGGTTAATATTCCGCCCGATATAGAAGTCGTAGATAAGGCTGATACCACGATTAACTTGAAGGTTCGAGCCAGAAAGCGGCTTCTCAATAACCTGACGGCCGAGCAATTTTCAGCCCAGTTGGATATGAGCAAGGCCACTGTTTATCAACAGGAATATCCCCTCGATGCCAGTATTTTTAAGCTGCCACCTGAAGTTGAATTGGTCAGTTTCTCTCCCGCTTACATTCATGTGAAATTAGAAAAGACCAAGAAAGTAGAAATGGAAGTTGTCCCGACGATTATCGGTCGTCCTCCAGAAGGCTATCGCATTATTAAACTCGAAGTTAATCCATCCAAGGTGATGGTAGCCGGCCCGGAAAGTAAAATCAAGCCCCGGGATAAAGTTATTACCAGCCCAATTGATGCTTCCTTTTTAACTGATAACGTGAGCCTAGAAGTGGATCTCATCTTGCCCCGTGCCGGCTTGAAGCTTTTAGCTCTTTATCCCAAGGCCCGAGTCAATATCCAGATAGAAAAAAGAGAAAACAATGGCTCGACAGCTGAAATTAATAAAAACAAAAAGAAAAATTCTGATTATGATTATTGGTCATTCTAAATTTTTTAGTTTAATTGCCCTTAAGCCATAATTGACCAAGAAGGTGGTAATAATATGCCCAAATTATTTGGAACCGACGGGTTGAGAGCCAGAGCCGGAGAATTCCCGCTAAATGAAAGCTCAGTACTAACCTTAGGCCGGGCGCTGAGCAATCTGCTGTTAGAAAAAGGACTTGCTCCTAAGGTAGTAATAGGCCGGGATACTCGAGAATCCGGGAGCTGGTTAGAAGAATGTTTTACTGCGGGCGTGGTGGCAGGAGGGGGCGAAGTAATATCAGCCGGCATCATCACCACTCCAGCTATTTCCTACCTGACTCGAACCCATGGCTTCAGTGCCGGAGTAGTTATTTCGGCTTCCCACAATCCCTATTATGATAATGGAATTAAGATATTTTCGCCCTCCGGAACAAAAATCTCCGAGAGCTGGGAAAAAGAACTGGAAGAGGAAATCTTAAAAGCCAGAGGCGAGCAAAAACAGCCAAGTAAAGTTCCTTTAAGAATAGATCCTTCTTTAAAGCAAGATTATCTAAATTTTTTGAGAGGAATTTATTCAGCTGTAAATAACCATCGGCTGAAGCTGGTAATTGATTGCGCCCATGGAGCCAGTTATGAGTTAGCTCCCGAGCTCTTCCGGAGTTTAGGATTTGAAGTTGTTGCTATTAACAACCAACCCGATGGCCAGAATATTAATTTAAACTGCGGTTCGCTTCACCCTGAAAAGCTGGCTAAAGAGGTCCGAAGTCAGCAAGCTGATCTGGGGATAGCTTACGATGGCGATGCTGACCGGGCTATCTGGGTGGATGAAAAAGGCAGCATTTTAAATGGCGATCATACTCTTTACCTGCAGGCCATTCAGATGAAAGAAAAAAAAGAACTCCGCCGAAATGCCGTGGTTGCCACCGTCATGAGCAATCTGGGCCTGGAAAAAATTCTTTCTGACCATGGAATCAAACTCTTCCGAACTAAGGTCGGTGACAAATATGTGCTGGAGGAAATGATCAAACAGGATATCAATCTCGGTGGGGAACAGTCCGGACACACGATTTTCCTGGACCATTCTCCGGCTGGAGATGGATTGTTGACCTCATTAAAAATGATTGAAGTCCGGCTGGAAAGAGACCAGCCTTTTTCCGAACT
The DNA here is from genome assembly GCA_002877915.1 of Candidatus Aminicenantota bacterium. Classification (GTDB taxonomy): domain Bacteria; phylum Acidobacteriota; class Aminicenantia; order Aminicenantales; family Saccharicenantaceae; genus Saccharicenans. The sequence continues at coordinate 8,828 of PNJE01000126.1, read as the reverse complement.
GGTGAGCAATTTTCAGGAATTCCCTCAAATTTTGATAAATGTTCAAATTAAGGAAAAAATTCCTTTGGAGAAAATCCCGGGCTATTTTGAAACAGCTGAAGAAATTAAATCCCAGCTGGGCAATGAAGGTCGACTGGAAGTTAGGTATTCGGGAACCGAGCCAGTCGCCAGAATAATGATTGAAGGACAGGATAAAAACCTGATCAAAAAAATGGCCGAGAAATTGGCCCAGGTAATAAAAAAAGGAATAGGCTGAATTCAATTAGCAGGAGGAAAAAAATGAGATTAGCCGTAAATATTGATCATATCGCCACTCTGCGGCAGGCCCGAAAAGCTAAGGAGCCTGAACCGGTGTCGGCCGAGCAGGCCGGGGCCCACGGTATTGTTTGCCACTTAAGAAGCGATAGGCGGCACATTCAAGAAAGGGATCTGGTTCTGCTTCGCCAGGTTATAAAAACTAAGCTCAACCTGGAAATGGCCGCTACGCCGGAAATGCTGGCTATCGCCAGGAAAGTCAAGCCCGATGTGGTTTCTCTGGTGCCCGAAAGTCCAAATGAACTAACCACTCAGGGTGGCCTTGATGTCATCAGGCACAGGAACCATTTAGCCCAGTTCATTCCCCAGCTCCAGAAGGCTGGAATCAGGGTAAGCATTTTTGTCGACCCAAATGAAGAACAAATAAAGGAATGCCGGGCTCTAGGCCTGGATTTGATTGAAATTAATACGGGAAAATATGCGGAAGCAGAAAAGACTAAAGAGAGAGAAAAAGCCTTAGCTGAAATTAAAACCGGAGCCCGCCTGGCTGAGGAAATTGGTCTGGAAGTTCATGCCGGTCACGGTCTCGATTATTACAACATCCTTCCAATTGTAGAAATCTCCCAAATCAAAGAATTTAGCATCGGTTTTGCCATCATTGCCAGAGCAGTTATGGTCGGCTTGGCTCAGGCTATCAAAGAAATGCTAGCTTTGGTGGAAAAATAAGACCTTAAGGTAAAATTCTTAGCGGCTAAGTTTATAACTAAAATTATAAAATAAAATTCGGAAACCCGAATTTAAATGTTTTGATTCCAATAGGAATAAAAATGATTAAAGTAAATTTCGAGCGTCTGGTCAAAGACATCAATGATCTAAGTGACTTTGGGCGTGATCAGCGAGGGGGAATCTCTCGCCCTTCTTTCAGCCTGCCCGATCTGGAAGCCCGGAAATGGTTGAAAGGACGAATTGAAGAGGCTGGCTTGATTTACAGGCAGGACGGGGCGGGAAACATTTTCGGTCGACTACCGGGAAATAGCTCTCAGGTAGTTCTGGCTGGCTCCCATCTTGACACGGTGATAAATGGGGGTCCCTATGATGGCTCGGTCGGGGTGTTAGCCGCTCTTGAAGCTCTTCGAAGAATCAAGGAAGAAAATTTAAAATTAAATAAAACTCTGGAAGTAGTCTCATTTACCGATGAAGAAGGTAATTTGACGGGCGATTTTTTGGGCAGTCGCTCTTTTACTGGTCAGCTTAAAAAAGAGATTCTAAAGAATGCCCGCACCCAATTCGGTCGACCCTTAGAAGAGGTCCTGGCTAAGGCTGGCCTATCGGTCGAAAGCTTACTTCAAGCTTCAAAAGAAAGGCCAGAAGTTGCCGCTTTTTTGGAACTTCATATTGAGCAGGGGCCTGTTCTGGAAGAAGAAGGGGTACCAATTGGCCTGGTTTCATCAATTGCTGGTAAACGTTATTATCAAGCAACTTTTGTCGGCCGGGCGGGGCAGGCTGGAACTACTCCTCTTGAACTGCGGCAGGACGCTTTTATTGGCCTGGCTGATTTTGCTTTGAGGGCCACTCAGTTAGTAGCCAAAAAATTTTACGGCAATACCATAACCATCGGGCGGGTCTGGCTGAAGCCCGGGGTTTTTTCGACTATTCCCGGGGAAGCCGATTTCAGCTTGGACTTGAGAAGCCAGCTTCCAGAACAGCTTCGAGAAATGGAAAAAGAAATATTATCCCTGGCTGAAGAAATTGCCTCCACCCGGGGACTTTCTTTTTATGCTGGACTGGTGGATAGCACCGAGCCAGTTATTATTCCGGACTCAATTTTAGAAAAGCTAAAAAATTTATGTCAGAATTTAGGTTACGATTATTATATTCTTCCAAGCGGGGCGGGGCATGATGCTCAAATCCTGAGTTCTATTTGTCCAGTCGGGATGATCTTCATTCCCTCGATAAACGGCCTGAGTCACACTCCGGAAGAAGCTATTAACCTGGAAGATTTAGAAAAGGCCGCCAACCTTCTGCTTCAGGCTTTAATTGACCTGGCCTCTAAATAAATAGCCAGAAGCAGCAGCTTATCTTTTAGATTAAACTTTCAAAAATGGGTTTCTCTCTGATATTTTATAGTCGCGGCTGGTACCTTTATTAAATTAAATTGGCTCTATAAATAAAATTTTTATCCAGAAAATCTTAGATAATCAAATTATTCCCATGGCCTCAAAAGGCGTTCATTCCAAATCGTTGGATTCTGGCCGAAAAGAGCGAGCTTTTTTCTTGGCCGATTGACGCTTTTTCTCCTGCAACATTTTTTCTTTAGCCCGCTTTGATCTTTTTCTTTTCTGCCGGCGAATTTTTTCAATTTTCTGCTGTTCTTCGCTTTTCTGGCCCTTAATCATCTGCTCGATTTTTTCAACCAGAATCCGTCGAGCCAAAAACCGATTTACCCCCTGGGACCTTTCCTGCTGGCACTTAACCTCCAGGCCCGTGGGAAGATGCTTGAGGTAAACGCAGGTAGCCGATTTATTTACCTTTTGTCCACCTTTTCCCTGGGAGCGAATGAACTTTTCTTCAAAATCGGTATTTTTTATCCCTAACTTGCTCATCCGCTCTAATAAATCTTTTTCCTTTTCCGGACTTACCGGGAAGAGCCCCATCTTCTCACCTCTAAGATGTTTTTCTTTATGTTAATATAACCTAAGTTTATCAAAATTCAAATGAACAAATTTGATCGTTTTTACTTCAAAAGCCATAATGAAATTTAACTTATCATTGCCTTTCGAAACTTTATTCCGGCTGATGAATGGAAGGAGGCTAAGATGATCTTTTTCTGGCAGTTCAAATTTCGATTATTAAATAAAGAACAGAAAAGAATATTTGTTCTTTTGCTTAAAGTGTCTTTTAGGAGTATTTACTGATAGTAAATTATTGACCACGCTTCAAAATGGCGATAGACTTTTCTGTTAAATTAGGCGAAATAAAAAAATCGGCCAATCAAAATTGAAATAAAAATAAAGGAAATACGTCAAAATAAAAAATGGCTATCCAGACTAAAAAATAAAAAAGAGGATAAAATGAAGCCAAAAAAATCGAGTCACCCAGATTTAAAACTTTTTTTCAGTTTTTTTCTCAGTCTAATTATTATTTTCTCCTTAAATGGAATTTCCTTGGCTCAGGCCAAAAAGGACCAGAATAAAAATGGTTCTCTTGTTTCTAACGAGACTCAGACGAAAGTGGGGTCACCAACATCGGTCGTTCCTAAAGGTCCCCTGACCGTAGCCGAAAGCAGTAATTACACGGCTACTGCTCTCCATTCCGAGGTTCTCAGTTTCATAAAGGAATTGGAAAAGTTGAGCCCCAACCTGGTAGTGGAGAACATAGGAACCACGGTTGAGGGTCGTCCTATCCCGATGCTGATATTAAGCGACCCGCCAATTTTTACACCGTCTGCGGCTCACTATTTGAATAAAACCGTAATTTATATCGAGGCCAATATCCACGCCGGAGAGGTTGAGGGCAAAGAAGCTTCTCTCAGGTTAGCCCGGGAAATTTTGCTTGAACCTCACCATCCTTACCTGAATAAGCTGGTAATCCTTATAGTTCCCGATTTAAATGCTGACGGCAATGATAAAATCAGCCCCCAGAACCGGCCTCAACAGCCTGGACCAGAGAATGGAGTCGGCATTCGCTATAACGCCCAGAACCTTGATCTCAACCGCGACCTCATCAAGCTGGAGAGTCTGGAAATGAACGCCGTGGTGAAAAATATCCTCAATCGCTGGGATCCAGCGTTAGTGGTCGATTGCCATACAACCGATGGGGCCTATCACCAAGAAACAGTGACCTATTCCTGGCCTCTTAACCCCAATGCTGATTCGAAGTTGCTTCTTTACCAAAGAGAGACGATGCTTCCAGCCATCACCAAAATCCTAAAGGGAAAATACAACACTCTGTCAGTTCCTTATGGAATGTTCCGGGACTGGAAGGATCCGTCCAAGGGCTGGGAAACTTTTGAGCATCTGCCGCGATATTTCACTAATTATGTCGGTCTGCGTAATCGGCTTTCGATCCTTGATGAAAATTATGTTCACGCTGATTACCGCACCCGGGTGCTAAGCTGTTTTAATTTCTTAAAAGCTATTTTGGATTATGCCTCGGCCGAGGCCGATGAAATCCAGAAAATGATTGAAGAAGCTGATAGCCGGACTATTCTTCAGGGACTGAATCCTCAAGAGAAAACATTTGGAATTGAATTCGATCTCCAGCCCCTTCCCCAGCCAGTTACCATAAATGCTTATGAACTCGAAGTAAATGAAAGTTCTCAAGGCGGTTTCCCCCAGTTGAAGCCTACTGATCGGAAAAGACCGGTAACAGTCCCCTATTTTGCTAATTACGTTCCTAAAAAAACGGTAAGCTATCCATACGCTTACCTGATTCCAGTGCCAGATCCAAACATTGTAAAAAAGCTTCTGGCTCATGGATTATTAGTGGAGGAATTGACTGAAGAGCAAAGCTTGAAGGTTGAAACCTTCACCCCGACGGAAATAAAATCGGGCGAAAGAGCCTATCAGGGGCATCATCTCAATCAGGTTAAAGGTTCATATCAGCAGGAATTAAGGAAGTTTCCTTCTGGTTCCCTGCTTATAAAAACGGCTCAACCGCTGGGCTACTTAGCCGCCTATCTTCTTGAGCCGCTTAGCGATGATGGTTTGATTGTCTGGAACTTTTTTGATTCTTATCTGGTTGGTCAGTGGCAACGGGGATTCTCCGAGGTCCCGGTATATCGCCTTCTCCAACCAGTCAATCTGCCGGCGACCAGGATTAACGAAAAGTAAAAAAGATTTCTGGAAAGAAATTGAGGCTTATAGAGCGTTTTATGGGGTAGAGGATAGATATTATAATTTTCAATAAAAAAATAAACGACCTCTTCATAAAGATTTTTAAGTATAAGTTAAAGTAGAAAATTTTTTCTTCTTGATATTTCTGTTATCGCTTAAATTATAGTGACACTCCCCAGCTGCCCCGATAACAAAGGCCAGGATGTAATTAATTTTTACCCCCAATGAATCTAAATGAGCCGCCTTTAAAAGATGAGAAGTAAAAAGAGAATAAAATTATTATTTATTTCTTTTTTCCCGAAATTTTCTGCTTTCTGGATTTTGGTTCCTTAGCTTTTTCTTTTTTTGGTCCCGCTTTTTCGACCTTTTCCTTTTCGGCTTTTCCCTTTTCTTCTTTTTTCTGCTTCTCTTCCTTTTCCCTAACTGGCTTTTCTTTCTTCCCAGCCGAAATCAGATATTTGCCACAGTTTTCGCAGACATAAATATCATTACTGCCTTCAATGGCCGAAGCCATCTGGGTCGATAAATTTATGTTACAGCTCTGGCAAACTCCGTCGATCACCTCGGCCACCGCATAGCCGTAACGATCCATCAACAAATCAAAGCGGGCCAAAAGCGATTGGTCAAGCTCTTCCCTGATTAAATCCCGATGCTTTTTTAATTCCTCCAGCTTATCTTTTGGAGCTCGCCTGATTTTAATTTCAATATCCTGAAGTTTTTTCAGGAGACTGGCCCGATTCATTATGGTCTCTTCCCGGGGAAAGGAAAATTGAATTTCCGACAGGACATTATAAAGCTCATTTTTGTCCCGGGCCTCAAATAACCTGGCTCTATTTTCCGGGCGAACTAAAAAGCGGGCCAACCCGGCAAAAAGGTGATTAAACAGACCCGGAATTGATGGATTCCAAATAACCAAAATAATTAGATGAACTGGTTCTTGGTCATGAGCTTCAAAATCAATTCCCTCCGCAGATCGGCCGACCGCTACGGCCATCTGTTCCTCTGTATCAACTCGAGCATGAGGAACGGCAATTCCGTGACCAAGGGCGGTGGATTCCAGATTTTCTCGGTCAATAATTCGGGTCAGAGTAAGATTCTTATTAGATATGAGTTTTTGCTTGACCAGGCTGTCAAGGAGCTCTTCAATCGCTTCTAACTTGTCCTTGCTCTTAAGCTCAAATATTATTTGGGATGGTTTAAGGAATTCTTTAAATGAGGTCTCTCTTAAATTCATTGGCCGTTAAGATTTTTATTTTATCATAAAAACTTATTTTTTCCAATTAAAATTAAAACCACTTGACCGGCTTAATTTTACCTTTGCCCGCTTTTTTAATCATGGGTACTATCAGTTGGCCGTTGGAAAGAGCTTTCAGGTTTAAATTGAGGAATCTTTTTCTGCTCTCCGAGTAGGTTGACCATTTCCCTGGCCCAGAGAATAAGCTGGATCGCTCCTCTCATATCCCAGTCATCTTCTATTTCATCACTAACCTGATGATAATGGAATTTCATATATTCTTCTGACTTTCTTAAAATTTTGTTTTTATCGGGCCCTCGGGCCACTATTCCTTCATGCAACCAGACTGCTGGGATTCCATGTCGGGCAAAGCTTAGCTGGTCGGAGCGAAAAAAGAAGCCATAATTTCCGCCCCGTTCTGGGGTGTATCGATAACCGAGCTTTTCGGCCGCTTGCTTGCAGATTTCATCCAGATCAGAATATTTAGCACCAATCGCATAAACATCTTCAGTTTCACCCCAGACATTGGTCATCTCAAAATTGATATTGGCCAGAATAGAAGAATTGGGAATTGAGAGGTGAGAAGCAAAATAATCAGAGCCTAAGAGCCCTTGTTCTTCAGCCGTAACCGCTACAAAAACCAGGTTAGCCGGTAGCTGACCTTCAAACTGAGAATAATAAGAGGCCTGAGCTAAAAGGCAAGCGGTAGCCGAACAATTATCAACCGCTCCATTATAGATCTGGTCTCCTTTAAGCTGAGGATCCCGTCCCAGATGGTCATAATGAGCAGAAAAAATTATATATTTATCGTTATGTCCAGGTTGACGGGCAGGAAGCCAGGCAGCTATATTCTCTGCCTTAACCTGGCGGAAAGATGGCCTCTGCTTGACCTTAATTGTTATTCCTAACGGCCGGGGAGCAAAAGCGGGTGTTTCCGCTTCCGCCAAAAGCTTTTGGTGGTCAACCCCAGCTGCCGCCATTATCTTCTCTGCCAGTTCCCCGGTCACCCACCCCTGAAAATAAAGGCTCCTGGTTTTATCAGGAAGAAAAAAGGATTCTTTAGCCCAAGAATTTTTCACCACGCTCCAACCATAAGTGGCTCCCTTATCGTTATGAATGATAAGAACTCCGGCTGCTCCCAGTTGGGTCGCTTTTTCCAGCTTATATATCCATCGCCCGTAATAGGTCATATCTTCGCCATCAAAGATACCATTGGGATAATTCCCGGGTTCATTGATTTCCACCAAAAGCACCTTGCCCCTAAGGTCAACTCCCTTGACATCATCCCAGTTTCTTTCTGGAGCCTGAATAAGATAACCGCCATAAACCAGTTCACCCTGGACTTCAGGCGGGCAATCTTCTCGTTCGGATTTAACTACAAATTCATCGAATAAGACAGGATTTATCGGCTGGTATTTGCTATTTCTCGGGGCAATAATTTCCATGGTGGCCTGAGAATCTGGTTGAACACCGATTAGAGTGAATGATTGCCGATAACTTTCTCCGAAAAATGGGAGCAGCTTAAATTCACGGAAATAGTCCTCGATATAATTAGCGGCTAGCTCAATACCCCGTGATCCCAGACCTCTTCCTTCATAGAGATCATCAGAGAGAAGGCGAACATGAGCCAGTAGCTCAGCCGGAGTTATTTCGGCTATGGTCTTTTCGTGCCGGCAAGAAGAAAAGAAAAGAAGGGAAAACGAGGCCAAAATCAGGATTAAAGAAACCTGAATCGCGAGACGACCTTTTTTAAGCATCGGACTTTATTTCCTTTCAAAGATAACCAACCTGATTAAAAAAACATTCCACTTTTTTATTTTTTTAAAGAGGCTAACTTCCATATCCTTTCTTCAAAAAATCCGGCCGATAATCGTCCGCCTATTTTTATTTTAAAAAATTATTGACCTATTTTATTAGAGAAAAAGCTACCGTCAAACCAGCCATCACGATAGAAACCATGCTCATCAGCTTGATTAAGATGTTCAAACTCGGGCCGGAAGTATCTTTGAAAGGATCGCCCACCGTATCTCCAACCACCGCCGCCTTATGAGCATTTGAGCCTTTTCCCCCGAGATTTCCCGCTTCGATAAACTTTTTGGCATTATCCCAGGCTCCCCCGGCATCAGCCATAAAGACAGCCAGAACAAAACCGGTCGAAGTCGCCCCAATCAATAATCCCATGACTCCTCCTACCCCGATGAGAAGGCCGGTAACCACTGGAACAATAATGGCCAGCAATGAAGGCACCATCATAGCCTTCTGAGCCCCTTTGGTAGCAATGGCCACGCAAGTTGAATAATCAGGTTCCGCCGTGCCTTCCCAGACGCCAGGGATTTCCCTGAATTGACGCCGCACTTCATCCACCATTCTGCCGGCCGCTTTACCTACGGCTAACATCGTCAAACCACAAAAGACAAAAGCCATCATCGAGCCTAAGAATATTCCGACCAGGACAATCGGATTCATCAAGTTTACTCGAAAATAATTCATAAAATCCAAAAATC
>PNJE01000094.1 GCA_002877915.1 Candidatus Aminicenantota bacterium | reverse complement strand
ATCGGCCGGGAGGAAGAAATCCGCCGGGTAATCCAGGTTCTTTCTCGGAGAACAAAAAATAACCCGGTTCTCATAGGTGAAGCAGGTGTGGGGAAAACGGCCATAGTTGAAGGATTAGCCCAGAGAATAGCTAACGGTGATGTTCCCCAATCCTTAAAAAATAAACACCTTCTGGCGCTGGATATGGGCTCACTGGTGGCCGGGACCAAATATCGAGGTGAATTTGAGGACCGGCTTAAGGCCCTGCTTAAAGAAATCAAAGAATCGGGAAATATTATTCTTTTTATTGACGAGCTCCATACGATAGTCGGAGCAGGAGCGGCCGAAGGAGCAGTAGATGCTTCCAATATGTTAAAGCCGGCCCTGGCCCGAGGCGAACTGAGATGCATCGGGGCAACCACGCTCAATGAGTATAAAAAGTACATAGAAAAAGACCCGGCCCTTGAGAGAAGGTTCCAGCCCGTTTATGTCGGGGAGCCATCAGTCGAAGAAACCATTTCGATTTTACGGGGCCTTAAAGAAAAGTATGAAGTTCATCATGGGGTAAAGATTAAAGATTCGGCCCTGGTAGCGGCGGCGGTCCTTTCTAATCGTTATATAACTAATCGCTTTTTACCCGATAAAGCCATCGACCTGGTGGACGAAGCTGCCTCTCGTATAAGGGTTCAGCTTGATAGTTTGCCGGAAAACATAGATGAACTGGAAAGAAAGATAACCCAGTTGGAAATAGAAAAGCAGGCTTTAAAAAAAGAAAAAGATCAGGCCTCGATGGAAAGGTTACAGAAAATAGAACAGGAACTGGCTAATTTAAAAGAGCAAAGTAATGCCCTTAAGGCCCAGTGGAAAAAAGAAAAAGATCTGATTGAGCAGATAAATAAGTTAAAAGAGAATCGGGACGCCTTGAAAATAGAAGAGCAAAATGCTGAACGTCGCGGGGACCTGGAAAAAGTGGCTGAAATCAGGTACGGGAAATTAATTGAGCTGAATAAGCAAATTGATAAGCTATCTGCTGAACTGGCTGAAAGGCAGAAGAAAGGCAAAATGCTTAAAGAGGAAGTGGACGAAGAAGATGTCGCTCAGGTAGTCAGCCGATGGACCGGGATCCCGGTTTCTAAAATGCTGGAAGGGGAGGTCGAAAGACTTCTCAAAATGGAAGATATCCTTTCTCGCCGAGTGATTGGTCAGGAACAGGCGATAAGGGCAATCGCTGATACTATCAGACGGGCCCGGGCTGGACTTCAGGAAGCTACCCGTCCGATCGGATCGTTTATGTTCCTCGGGCCTACTGGCGTGGGCAAAACCGAACTGGCCAGAGCCCTGGCTGAATTTCTTTTTAATGATGAAAAAGCCATGGTCCGGCTGGATATGTCTGAATACATGGAGAAACATACGGTCGCCAGGCTAATCGGGGCTCCTCCAGGGTATGTCGGCTATGAGGAAGGAGGACAGCTAACGGAGGCGGTTAAAAGGCGGCCATATTCCCTTATTCTACTTGACGAGGTGGAAAAAGCTCATCCCGATGTTTTTAATATTTTGCTGCAGATTCTGGATGATGGGAGACTAACCGATGGAAAAGGCACGACAGTTGATTTCAGAAATACCTTAATTATTATGACTTCCAACCTGGGCAGCCAGATAATTAAGGAACTCAGCCATGATTATGAAACTATGGAAAGGGAAGTCCGTAAGATTCTGGAAGCTCATTTTAAACCAGAATTTTTGAACCGGATAGACGAGATCATAATTTTTAAACCGCTCACCAAAGAAGTCATTTTAAAAATTATTGACCTGCAAATAGACTTGCTCCGGCGGAGGCTGGAAGATAGAAAAATCAATCTGCTGCTGAAAGACCGGGCCAAAGAAGTCCTGGCGGAAAGAGGGTTTGACCCCGTTTACGGAGCCCGGCCGTTGAAAAGAACCATTCAGAAAGAAATACAGAACCCTTTGGCGATGAAAATTTTAGCAGGAGAATTTAAAGAGGGCGACACGGTCATCGTCGATGTAAATCAAGCGGGTGATTTTATCTTCAAAAAGAAATAAACTATTTAGAATCTATTTAGAATTTAGAGAAGGAGTCTTGAATGGAAAAAAACTTAAAAAGAAAAATGGTGGTGGCTCTGACAATTCTGCTACTTTCTTCCGGGCTGGCCAGGAGCAATGGATTAAATTTGAATGGTCTGGGGAGCAAGGCTGTAGCCATGGGTGGAGCTTTTATCGGTCTGGCCGATGATTTCAGCCTGGTTTACTGGAATCCGGCTGGGGCTGGCTTTTTGCGTCAGCCTCTTTTTGGAAGCTATGTCACTGATTTGATTCCAACTAATCATTATCAAGTCACCATTCCTCCTCAGCTGACAATTGAGGCTAAAACCAAAGTCTCCCATTACCTGGGTTTTCTATTGGCTTATTATCGGCCGCTGACTGACAGGCTGGTGGTCGGGTTGGGAGTTTATACTCCGGCTGGGCTGGGAGCTAATTGGGACGGGCAAGATTTCCAGCCAATGACTGCCAATGTTAGTTATGATTGGACGAGCAAAATCGGGATGTTCAGCATTTCTCCTTTGGTAGCCTGGAGAGTAACTGATCGTCTGAGTGTTGGGGCTACGTTTAATATAAATTATGGGATGTTCAGCCTCAAAAGATGGGCTGGTGAAATGCAGATGTCGACTCTGGTTGATCTCGGTCAGTATGAAGAAAGCCTCCATGGCTGGGGCTGGGGACTCACCCTTGGAATTCTGGCCAAGCCGACAGACTGGCTCAGTGCCGGGCTAACAGTTAAGACCTCCAGCACGATTTATTTCCGGGGAACAGCTACAATGTATACTCTTGGATATATGGGGTATCCGGAAAATTCTGCGGAAAGAAGAAACATCAAATGGCCCTGGTTTATTGGCGGAGGACTGGCCTTTAAGCCTGTTTCTAATGTGACTCTGACGGCTGACCTTCAATGGACTGGCTGGTCGGCGGTTAAAACCATGAATACTACCTACCTTGATCCAATCTGGGCGGCGATGATGGCCGAAACTGGTAACAATCAGGTAATAATGGATTGGAAGGACCGCTTCCAAGTTCGTTTTGGACTTGAATATAAGCTAAATTCCAATTTTTCTTTGAGAGCCGGTTATTATTCCGATCCCACCCCAACGCCCAATTACAGCCTTAATATCCTGCTCCCCAGTTTTGATTTTCAAGGGATCGCCGCTGGTTTTGGCTATGAGTGGCGAGGCCTCTCAGTAAATTGGGGATTGGAGTACTTAGCCGGCAAAAAAAGAGAAGTAACAGTTGATGAGTTAATAGCGGCAGGAACTCTTGGCCAGGGTATGCCCGGCGTATATCGGATGCATCTGATTGTCCCCAGTCTATCAATAGGTTACCGGTTTTAAGCCAAGGCAGAAAAGGCAGAAAAAACTGGAGCTAATAACAAAGCTTTAAAAAGAGGCGAAGTCTATTAATTCGAGATATTAAATAAGCAAGAAAAAATGGCCAGGGACGGAATTGAACCGCCGACGCAGGGATTTTCAGTCCCTCGCTCTACCGACTGAGCTACCTGGCCATTTAGCCACTCGAAATCGGTTTAAAATCGCTTATAAGTATATTTATCCAGCCAGTTAAAGTCAACAGTTAGTGGCAAAATTTATTAACGGCCGAGCAGTTATCTAAATTGCTTTTAGCCTGGAATTACATCTGGTCAAGAAAGATTCTTCAGAAGATAGGACTGAATTAAGACGGCAGCTGACAAAATAAGCTTCAATTGAAAAGGGAATAGACCTATGTTATCCTTTTATCGGAGATGCGGATGAGAGAGGAAGAAATAAAGAATATTCTTCTCCGAAAGAGTGAAGAATTTAGAAAGATATATGAAGAACATCAGCGTTGTGAAAGTGCTCTAAAAAAAATTCAGGCCAAGGGTTTTTTAAGCGAAGCGGAGCGGGTGGAAGAAAAGGAATTGAAGAAGAAAAAGCTCAAGCTTAAAGATGAGATGTTCAGGCTAATGGCTCAATTTCAAAAGCAAACGGGGGAGCATGAATAAGAAAAGTCATCAGGAATTCCGGGTAGCTTTAATCGGGACTGATTCCCTGCGAGGCCAGGAAATAAAAAACCTCCTGGCTGCCGGCAAGTTCCCCATAAAGTCAATCGAATTTTATGACCCGGAGGTAGAAGAAGAATATAGCAAGCTCACCGATTTCCGAGATGAACCAAAAGTCATCCATCATCCTGATCCATATTTACTGGAAGGGTTGGACCTGGTTTTTTTAGCTTCTGATCGAGTCAGCAACAAGAAATTCGGCCGGCTGGCTAAGGAAAAAGGATTCAAAGCAATTGATTTAGCCGAAAGTTTTACCGATGAGCCTGATGTTCCGGTAGTGGTGGCCGGGGTCAATGATAGTTTAATAGAAAAAGGCGAAGTTTATTTGGTATCCAATCCTCATCCTGCCTCTATTTTTCTCAGTCATTTTTTCTCGGCCATTCTTTCTCACTTTACTATAAAAAAAGCTATTGCCATGATTTTACAGCCAGTTTCGGCCTATGAAAACGAAGGGATTGAAGAACTGGCCCAGCAGAGCTATGCCCTTCTTTCCAGCACCAGCTTTGGGAAAAAGGTTTTCCATGACCAGGTGGCCTTTAATCTTTTACCCGGGGTGGAAAAGCCTGGGAAAGATGGCTTTTCGGTCCGAGAAAAACAGATTATTCAGGAGACGAAGCAGGTCCTCTCGCCAGCCAATTTTCCCTTCAGCTTATCTCTTGTCCAGGCCCCGGTATTTCATGTTTACTCGATAATGAGCTATTTAGAATTGTCTGAAGATTGTTCTCTGGAGGAGCTGGAAAAAGCTTTCAAAAAAAAGGCCATCTTCAAGTTCTTGCCTTCTGGCTCAGTAGAGCAAATTTCTAATCTTAAGGTGGCCGGGAAAAACCAAATTTTTATCGGGCATATAAAGAAAGATCAATCTATTCCAGGAAGTTTCTGGTTTTGGGTGGCCGCCGATAATTTAACTATCGGTTCCTCTATTAATGCTTTAGAAATTGCCAGAAAAATGCTCGGATTAACTTAACCAACTCTCAGGGAGAAAAGTGGATGATAAGAAGTATGACTGGTTTTGCTGAAAAGAATTTCACCTCCAGCTCATTGCGGGTGAAAATTTTCATTAAAAGCCTGAACCATCGCTTTTTTGATTGGGTTTATAAAGGAGAGAATATTGGCGACCTGGAGAATCAGCTCCGAGCAGCCTGTCAGAAAAAAATCTTAAGGGGGCGGGTAGAAGTTTTACTGGAGCTGAGTTATCTTTCTCCAGAAAGCTGGGAATTTTCCATTAACCAGGCCCTTTTAAAAAGAATGATAGGCGAACTGAGAAATCTTTCCGGCGAGGTCGGCTTACCATTTACCCTGACTCTTGACCAGCTATTGCGGGTTCCCCAGCTGATCAATATCAACCAGAAAGAATTATCCCGGGAAGAAAAAAATTATATTCTAACTTCCTTTGAAAAAACCCTCGATGATATAGTTAAACAAAGAGAAAAAGAGGGGCGGGAAATAGTCCGCCAGCTGCTGGCTCATCTAAACCGGATAAAAAAGTCCCTGGCAATAATTGAGAATATTTTTCAGAAACAACCCCGGGAGCTGAAAGAAAAGCTTAAGAAGAAACTCAAGGATTTAAACCATAATAATCTGTCGGAAGAAAGATTATCAGAAGAAGTAGCCTATTTAATGCAGAAATTTGACTTGATGGAAGAAATCAACCGATTAAAGAGTCATCTGGCTGGATTTTATGATTTAATCAAGCCAGAAGTAAATGAGCCAGTGGGTAAAAAACTCGATTTCTTGGCTCAAGAGCTCTCGAGGGAAGCAAATACTCTGAATGCCAAGGCTCAAGACCTCGTGATCATCAAGAATTGCCTTCTTATCAAGAATGAAATTGAAAGTATTAGACAGCAGGTCCAGAATTTAGAGTAAAAGCAATTAAACTTTAAAAAAATCTGTTAGAATAAACTGGAGGAGGGAAGAAAAAATTATGATTTATGTGGTTTCCGGTCCTTCTGGCTGTGGGAAATCAACCTTGATAAGGGAGCTTTTTAATCGGCTTCCTGGTTTGCAATTTTCTGTTTCTCACACAACCAGGGCTAAGAGACCAACCGAAATAGATGGGCGAGAATATTATTTTATCAACCGGGAAAAGTTCCAAGAAATGAAAGAAGCCGGAGCTTTTCTTGAATGGGCAATGGTTCATAATGAGCTTTATGGGACATCCTGGGAGGAAATAAAAAAGAAAAAAGACCAGGGTGATCTTATTCTGGATATTGATGTCCAGGGAGCTCGGCAAGTGAAAAAGAGGATCGAAAAAGCGGTATTCATTTTCGTTATTCCTCCTTCTTATCCCGAGCTGGAAAAAAGATTGAAGGAGAGAAAAACAGATTCGCCAGAGGCCATTTCCCTTCGTCTGAAGAATGCCCGGAAGGAAATAATGGAATCTGATATCTTCGATTATTTGGTGATCAATGGCCAGTTAGAAAAAGCTTTGGATGAATTAAGAGCTATTATTCTCTCCCATCGTTGCCTGTTTAAAGAAAGACAAAAGGAATTTAAAGAAATAATCAGGAGCTTTAAATCCTGGCCCTAAGCCGGGAAATCGAGGTTACCAATGGAAAAGATAGCTCTCGGTGTTTGTTCTTCTATCAGTATTTATAAGGCTGGAGAAATCATTCGTCTTTTTCAGGAAGAAGGATATGCGGTTAGAGTTATTATGACTGAAAAAGCCACCCAATTTATTAATCCTTATCTCTTTGATTCCCTGACTGGAGAAAAAACCATTATCTCTTTATTTGATGAACGACAGAGACCTATTGAGCATATCTCTCTGGCCGGCGAAATTTCTTTGTTGCTGGTTGCTCCGGCTACTGCCAATATGATAGGGAAGTTGGCTTCGGGCGTGGCTGATGACTTTCTTTCTACTTTTTATCTGGCAGTAAAATGCCCCGTCCTCATTGCTCCGGCGATGAACGAGGCTATGTACCTTCATCCCCAAACTCAGGAAAATATCAGGCGGCTAAAAAAGTTAGGAGTTGAATTTGTCGAGCCAGAATCGGGCTACTTGGCCTGCGGCCAAAAAGGAATAGGTCGTTTGGCTTCTCCGGAGAAAATAGTTCAAAAAAGTCTACGCTTAATTCGCCGACGAGAAATATTCCAGGATAAGATTGTGCTTATAACGGCTGGGCCAACCAGAGAATTCCTGGACCCAGTTCGCTTCCTTTCCAACCCTTCTTCGGGAAAGATGGGGTACGAGCTGGCCCGGGAAGCTTATGAACTGGGAGCCGAGGTTATCCTGGTCAGTGGGCCGGTTGAGCTGGAACCTCCGCCTGAAGTTTATATCGAAAAAGTAGTCACGGCCGAAGAAATGCGAAAAGCCGTCTTGAAACATTATGAGCGGGCCGATGTGGTTATTATGGCGGCGGCGGTAGCTGATTTTAAGTTCCGAGAACATCTTCCCGCTAAAATAAAAAAAGACAGCCTGAGTGAGAGCCTGGCCATAGAAAATACCCCGGATATTCTTCAGGAATTAGGGAAGCTTAAAAGCCGGCAGTTGCTGGTTGGTTTTGCGGCCGAAACCACCGAAATTCTCGAAAGAGCTGAAAAAAAACTCAAGCAAAAAAATCTTGACTTGATGATTGCCAATGATGTCTCGGTTCCAGATTCTGGATTTGGTAGCGGCTATAATGAAATCCTGCTTCTCTGGCCAGACGGGCGTTCTCGGAAAATCCCCAGAGCGACCAAACGGAAAATTAGCCAGGAAATTTTTTCAGAGATAGAGGTCCTGCTTCATGAACGACCAAGAAATTAGAAAAGAACTGGATGAACTGAAAAATCAACTTACTTTTTTCCAGGACCTTGGGGTGGAGTTCTTAATTTGTCCGGAGAAGCGGGCGGAGGCCTCTTTGAGCAAAGAAAAAATGCGAGAATCAAAAAATAACGATAATCCGTTGCTGGTTAATTTAGAGCCGGTTACCGGGGTAACTGATAACGAAGAGGCGGAATGGGATAAACTTATTCATCAAATAATGGTCTGCCGCTTTTGTCCTCTTTACAAGACCCGAACTAAGGTTGTCCCGGGAGAAGGCGACCGAAGAGCTCGATTGATGTTTGTGGGCGAAGCCCCGGGGAGAGATGAAGATCTCCAAGGCCGTCCTTTTGTCGGGCGAGCTGGCCAGCTCCTGACCAAGATTATTCAGGCGATGGGACTTAGTCGGAGCCAGGTTTACATCGCTAACGTAATAAAATGCCGCCCTCCAGAAAATCGCACTCCCAAACCCGAAGAAATAAAGGCCTGTTCTCCCTATTTGCTCAAGCAGATAGAACTCATCAAGCCAAAGGTAATTGTGGCTCTGGGCAAGGTGGCCGTGGATTTCCTCCTGCCGGGAGCCAAAAGCATGTCTGAAGTTCGGGGCAATTTTGGCGAGTTTTCTGGAATTCCAGTCATGCCCACTTTCCATCCATCTTACCTGGTGAGAAACGAAGGAAACAAAGAAATAAAAAAGATGGTCTGGGAAGATATGAAAAAAGTAATGAAGCTGCTGGAATCCTGATGGCTGTTTATTGTGAAGTTTCTTTTCCCCTGCCCGTAGTCCAATCCTTTCTTTATAAAGTTCCAGCTGAATTGAAAGACCGCATAAAAATCGGCAGCCGGGTGGTTGCCCCATTGGGCAGCCGGAGGTTAGCCGGTTACGTACTGGAAATTAAATTTTTAGAAAAGGATCCGCAGTATAAAGTAAAGGAAATTATTAAAATCATTGATTCAAGGCCCCCGATTCCCGAAGGCTTTGTTCGCTTCGCTCAGGAATTAGCCTTCAACAGTCTTTCCTCACCAGGCCTTTTTCTGGAAATGGCCGAGGTTGACGGCCAGGAGGAAAAGGAACTTATTAAAGTTGCTTTGACTGAAAAAGGCCAGGTTGAAACTGAGCAGAAGAATTTTAAAGGGAAGAAAAAGGAAATTTTGAATCTATTAAAGGATAAGAGCCTGACTCCCAATTTCCTTAAAAGGAAATTGAAGATAAAAAATATTAATTCTCTTCTGAATTCTTTGAGAGATTCGGGGGTCATTGAAATTTCTCAAAAGACGATAAGAAGAAAAGCCAGTTTGGCGAGACCATTGCCCCAGTCAAAGCAGCTGACTCTACCAGGAATCACCGGGTTCCGGTCAGAACCGGTCAGGCAAATCTTGGGAAAACTTGATCAGGGTAAGTCAGGACAATTTCTTCTTTTTGGCAGTTTCAACGACCGGCTTGAAGTTGTTCAAAGCTTGCTCGAAAATCTCAGGTTCTTCCCAAGCTATATTTTATTAGTGGTTCCCGAAATACTTCAAATTCAAAAATGGGAACCAATAATTGAAGCCTGGAAAAAAGAAATAGTGGTTATGCACAGCCAGTTACCGGAGCGACTCCGGAGAGAAGCCTGGCAACAAGTTATTTCCGGCCAGAGGAAAATAATTTTGGGACCCAGGTCGGTTCTCTTGCTTCCTGTCCAGCCGGTATCCTTAATCCTTCTGGATGAAGAACAGGATGATCTTTATTATCAGACTGAAGGACCATCCTTCGATGCCAGAGAAGCGGCCCGAATCAGGGCAGAAGAAGGTGGACTGGTAATTTTCAGTTCTTCCTATCCTGAAGTCAGCCATTACTGGCATAATCGAGAAAGGCAAACGCTTATCAACTTGGGTGGGGAAAAGAAGGTTTATTCAACGGTATTTTTTACTGGGGAGATCGATCAACTACTGGAAGGAGAGGTTAAATCAGAAATAGATAATAGATTGATATCAGGAGACCGGGTTTTCTTTTTTGTTCAACGCAAAGGATATAGCAGCTATCTTTACTGTCCGGGTTGCGGCTTTATTCCCCGCTGCCAGAATTGCCAGATTGCTTTAACCTTTAAGAAAGAAGAAGGCCTTCGTTGCCGTTATTGCGGATATAACACCGAGGTTCCGGAAGCCTGCCCGGTTTGCGGGAAAAAACTGAAGACGGGAAAAATAAGAGGTAGCCAGTACTTAGAAGAAAGGCTCAGCCAGCTTTTCGCCGGTCAAATTATAGCCCGACTGGAAGAAGGCCTTGATGGCCAGCAAGAAAAGAAATTGCTGAGCAAAATAAATGCCGGGAAAATTCAATTAATAATAGGGACAGAGTATGCGCTCTCCCGATTAAAAATGGGAATGTTTTCTTTGGCGGTGATAATTAATCCGGAATTGAGTTTAAATGTGCCTGATTTCAGGGCAGCTCATCAAACCTATGTCAGCATGTCGAAAGTAGCCGACCTTTTGGCCAATGAAGAAAAATCAAAGCTGATGGTAATTACCGCCATGCCAGACCATCCAGCTATCCGGGAAGGGGCCCGGATGGAGTATCAGAAGTTTTTTGAGTCAGAAATTGAGTACCGTAAGCTGTTAAATTATCCACCCTTTAGCCTTTTAATCGAAATAAACTTGAGGAGCAACTCAATTCGAACTTCGGGGCGGCTGTCTCGGCTGCTCTTGGAAAAAATCGCCGAGAAATTTCCTCAAGTAGAGATTATCGGCCCAAAATTAAGCCGGTCTGTCTGGAGAAAAAGCCAAAAAGAAATTAAATTTTATCTTAGACTAAAAAATCAAGAAATGGTCAGGGAATTAAGAGCTTTTTTTAATAATTTCCGAATTGGCCATCCCGGGGCCAGAATTTCTATGATCATCTGGGAATAGAATTTATTGGCTTTTGAGTTTTTACTTGCTTTTATTAATTTCCCTGGCCTTTTTAGGATTCCGCCTGCTAAGGGCCAGGGCTTTAGGGCTGGAATAGTGGAAAATAAAGCTCAAAAATAGGAGCTCCTTAGACATTTTAGGGAATCCCTTTTTTGTATTTTCCCATTTCCCACGCTTTTAACAAATGATCAAGCCAAAACAGAATTAACTTGATTTATTCGGGCCCAGGATATGTTAAAACGAAAAATCTACAACCATTACCCTCTGTATTATGAAACCGCGATGGGTGACCTTTAATGAATTAAACGAACCTATTGCCGGTTACTAAAGCGATTTGTATTCTTATATCCGGTGTTCGGTCTACCAATCAGCATTTTTACTGCGCCAAGTTCTTGATTCGTCCAGAATTTTGATTATTTGCAACCATAGATTTGGAAATGGCTATTCCGTCGACAAATCCCCTTTTTTTATTTTTTTAGAGTTGAGAAATTAGCTTTTATTTAAGTTTGACCACAGGACCGACCGCGGTGGTGGTAGTAGTGTCTTTATAGTCGGCAAAGCGGATAGATATATAACCAGTTTGGGTGACATCTCTATTTCTCAAATCATGACCATATAAATCTATTCTGGCAGTGGCTTCTATCACTGCATCCGGGTTTCCAATCAGGGCGTTAAGAGGAGATTGATTCTTGGCCTCAGCTCTTACGATCATCAGAGGAAGGCTCACGCTGGTACCTACAGGCAAAAGAGTGGAAAGCTGTCCTTCAAACTGGGCGGGAACTTCAGTCCCCCCATCATTTCTGGTATAGGAAACTACATAGCGGGTAAGCATAATGTTTTCATATTGGGAGACGCCCAGAATGGGGTTAGGATCGAGAAGAGCGGCATGTAGAGTAACGGTTACGAAATCAGGGTAGAACATATTCTGGTTGCTTTCCACCTTGACTACATCCGAAAAAACTACTGTCGAATCATTTCCACCTAAGTCTTTGCCGAGTATATTGTCAATGACGATAAAACTATTAGATTTATAATTCTTTTCCTGGGGATTGCAGGAGAAAAGAAGAAGACTGAGGACTATAACTCCAACTATTTTAAGGCTAAATATCATTTTCTTCATGTTTTTTTCTCCTCTTGTTTACTTTATAATTCTGGGAGTAATAAATATCAGTAACTCCCGATTCTGCCTTGTCCGGGCAAAAGACCTGAAAAGTGTTCCCAGGATGGGGATGCTGTGGAGATAAGGAACCCGATCTCTGGTGATTGAATCTTCTGTCCTGTAAATTCCACCGATGACTGTCGTTCCGCCGTCAGGCACCATTACTGTCGTTTTGGCACTCTGGGTGGTAATGGGTGGGATCCCATTTACCAGGTTGGCAAAATCAGCAGCGTTGTTCTGGATTTCTATGTTCATGATAATTGTTCCTTCCGCGGTTATCTGGGGAGTGGCTCTAAGTTCAAGAGCGGCATTAACATACCTTGTAGTTACGGTAAAATTGGCTACCGTTTGAACCGGGATCTGGCGTCCCTGAATAATCTCAGCCGCCTGGTTGTTCTGGGTGGTTACCTTAGGAGATGAAATAATCCGGCCATTACCGGAGGTTTCTAAAGCTGAAAGAGCTACGTCCAGCCGGAAGGTATCCAGAACATTGGCAAAAGAAAAGCCCACCGCAGTGTTAAAAGCAGGAGCCGGCAGGTTAATGGCATAACCGCCAAGAGGTCCCCCGATTCCCTTGGTTACAATACCCTGAGGAATCATGGAACCATCAGCCAGGATTTTGTTCGGGAACTGAATGGAAGTCTGATTGCCATAAAATGGATCGACTATTCCCTTGTATCCCCATTGAATTCCCAGGTTTCTGATGAAAGTCTCAGTAGCCTCCACAATTCTGGCCTCAATCGAAACCTGGGGAGTCGGGGTGTCAAGAACGCTGATCAGTTTTTCTAAGAGCTCCATCCGATCTCTGACTTCAGAAATAATCAGGGTGTTGGTTCTTTCGTCAATGACAATCTCTCCGTTTTTTGAAAGCTTACTCTTGAGGAGGCTCTGAACATCTCTGGCTTTGGAATAAGAAAGGGTAATGGTTTTAACCTGAACCGGTCCGGCCAGTTCTTTACTTTCTTTTAGCTTCCTCAAATCTTCATCTTCCCTGGAAAGAACATCAATAGGGGCAATACGCAGAACATTGCCTTCGATTACTTTGCCCATTTTATTTTGCTTGAGGACAATATCCAGGGCCTGATCCCAGGGTACTTCTTGCAGATTGCAGGTAACTGTACCCCTAACTTCCGGGTCAAAAATGACGTTTAAACCGGCGAAGTCAGCTAAAAATAAAATAACATCTCTGAGATCAGCATCTTTAAATTTCAGGCTGATTAATTCTCCTGAATATTTTTCTTCACTGCTTTGGATCACTCTGGGCTTAAATTTTTCTTGAGGTTGAGCTTGAGTTTGTGGCTTGTCTTGAACCTGGACTGGGGCTGAAACCTTTGGTGCGGGCTCAGCTCCAGTATTAATTTCAGCCGGCTTCGGTTCAATCCTAGCTGGTTGGGCTTCGGGCTGCTTTTCTGTGTGTTTTATGTTTTTATCATTTTCAGGAACAGAAATAGCATTGGTCAGACTGGCTGGGACCGCCTTTTTTACAGTAGTTTCTTCTTTTGCTTTTGGCTGAGCGATGATAGCTTCGGCCGGGGCATAGAAAGTAACGGTCAGATGATCTTTTGAATTATCAAGAGAATACCAGGCGGCGTCTTTCAAGTCAAAAACCAATCTGGTAATAGGGCAAGGGTCTGATAGCTTGAATTGGCCAACTCTGACTTTATCAACGTTAGCCAGTCCAACCTGGTAAGATTGGCTGGGTTTTTGGAATTGAGTATTCAAGAGATCAATTACCAATCGTTCTGGATTATCGAGGGCAAAGGTTTGAAATGGAACTTCTCCACTTAAATCGATCTGAAAACTGACCTGGCCTGGATTGTTTTTGATTCTTAAATTGCTGAAATAGGCTTGATTTTCGGGCTTTATCAGCGCATTGATGGATGGATCAATCGTATATTCAGAGGCTTTCACAAAATCGTTGAGCTCGATGATGGTTTTTCCTTCTTCCACTTCCAGCCGGTACGGTACCTTGTCCCGAAGGTCTAAAAGTAATTTTAGATTATCTTCAGCCGGCTCCAGTCGAATTTTCTTAACCAGGTGGTCTCCGACCTCAATAGAAGATGGTAACTCTACTGGCTTGACCTGCAGCAAATCCAGAGATAACACCGGGGGAGTCTGGGAAAGGTAGCTTGCCTTTTGAATATTAACCGGTGCATTGGCTGTTAGAATTACCCGGGTTGATAAGACTCCTGGCTTGACTTCGATTTTAGTCAGATTTGTTGCTGGCACTGCGGCTTGAAGAATTAGACTGAAAGCCAAAACAAAATTTATTACGGCCAGCCAAAGCCAACAAATTTTCCTTTTCATGTTAACGCTCCTCCGGATTGATTTCTTTAACAATGTTTCTGGGCCTCATTAAAGGAAAACCTCGTTCGTGGGTCTTCCTAAAAACGACCTGGGAATCACTGATGGTAAAAACATAACCATCGGCTAATTTGTCTCCAACTTTTAAGAAATAGGGAAATTCTTGGGGGCCAGAAACGATAGCCACAAAGCCTTTCGGCGTTTTAACTATTCCTATCAGAGTGGCATTATCTATGCTTAACAGTCCTTCGGTGGTAGAAGGCTTGGCGCTGATTTTTCCGTGCCCAATTAAATCTTTAAACGGATCCCGTCTTCCCCCCGGGTCATAAGAGGCTTGGGGAGGAAGAGTGCTCAAAGCCTGTTGGGGAGAGATAATGCTTTCCTGTTTCTCTGTTTTTTGAACTTCCTGACCACGGGCCAGCATAAATGGCCAGACCCATCCTATGGTGAATAAAACTAAAATTAATATTATGGTTTTCTTCATTTTATTTCCTCGGTTGTGAAGCGGTGGCCGGAGCTTTGGCTGGCTGAGCTTGTTCCTCCAGAAAATAATAGGTGGTGGCAATGAACTTAGAACCTATGGTCAACTCATCTGTTTGATTATTAAGGGCATTAATAGAGAAGTTGTCCACATTAAATAGACGGGAGAATTTGCTCAGCTTATCCAGAAAAATTCCTAAATTGTGGTAGGTTCCTGAAATTTCTATGTTAATTGGCCATTCCGCATAAAAATCTTTTTTTATTTCACCCTGAGGCTGGAATTTAAGAACATTTAGGCGGGAATCATAAGCCAGCTGCTGGATCCTCCTGAGAATATCAGCGATTTCCTTTTTCTGAGGAATGATCTGTTCCAGGTCTTTTAAGGTCGCGTTGAGGACAACCAATTCAGCTTCTATTTTGTCCAGTTCTTTTTTCTTTTCTCTTAGAACCTGGACTTCTTTTTCCAGCTTTTCTCTTGATTCTCTCAAGCTCTGAAGCTCGACATTTCGTGGCTTAAAATAAAAAAAGAAAGCCAGAGCAAATACTATTATCGCCAGAATCAAATGTCCGTACCAGGGCCAGTTTCTCATAGTTATCTCCTCCTTGTTGGCTTAGAAGGCGCCTGGGACTGGGGGGTTGGAGGTGGAGTGAGCTGAGGTTTTTTTACTGGCACCGTCAGGTTGAACTCGAGATAAACAGCCCCGCCTTCAGTTTTTTGAGTTGAATCAATCAGATTAACCTGGCCGAAGATATCACTGTGTTCCAGATTGGTGATAAAATCAGCAATCAGGTTGTTAGAAATTGCCTCGCCTTTAATCTTTAGAATCTGGCCATCATAGCTGGCTTGCTTCAACCATAAATAATCGGGAATTCTCCGGTTAATTTCATCCATAATCTTAACGGCGATGTCCTGGTTGAGCTTTAGCTGTTTGATTAAGTTGATTTTCATTTCCAGATTGGCTTTCTGGAGCTTGACCTCATCCAGCTTGGAGACAACATATTGTAACTGAGTTTTCTCCTGCTGGGCTTGAGCTATAAGCTGCTTTTCTTTTTGTATTTCCCAGTTTTGATAGAAATAATAGCCAGCCAGGCCTACCAGTAAGAGCAGAAAGATAATTGTCCCGATACTGGCTTTTTTCTTAGCCTTCGGTACCGGAGGCCTGCCGGGACAGCCTCCCGGCGCTCCTTGACTTCTGGTTTTAATAAGTTAATCCTGATCATGGCTTATTTCTCTGCCTTTCTTGTTGAAAGTCCGACCGCTACCCCAAAGATAGGGGCCATTTCATTAAAATAAATCGAATCGAATTTTTTCTCATCAAACTTGATTAATTTAAAAGGATTGAATAGCTCAGTTTTAATCCTGAATTTAAGCTCGAAAGCGCTAACCATATTGGGAATCAGGGCCAGCCCTCCACTTAATAAAATCTGTTCGATACGTCTGCCTCTCCCTTCTCCTGCTTCATAAAAAGAGAAGGTTTTTTCCATCTCATCCAGCAGATCCCGGATGTTCATAGTTAAGACGGCGGCGAATTGATCGGGGTTGATGCTCTTGCCGGGGATACCTTTTAGAGCGGCCTCGGCTTCTTCAAAGCTGACGTTGAGCTCCTTTCTGATGTTTTCAGTAAAAAAATAACCGCCGAGCGATAAGTCCCTGAATAACTGGGGAACACCTCTTTCAATGATGCCAACATTGGTAATATTGGCTCCCATGTTAATCAAGGCCACCGTTTTTTCTCGGAACAGCTCGGGATAATTTATTTCGAAGGCGTTAATCAGCGAAAAGATATCAACTTCGATGGCCGCCAGATTCTTTCTGGCCATTGAAACAGCATTGTTGTAATTAGCTACCTTGTCTTTTTTAGCGGCGACCAGTAGGATATCTACATTTCCCTCGCCCGAACGAGGAGTCTTTAACAAGGCATAATCAACGTTGGTTTCCTCGTAAGGATAAGGAATATTGTGCTTGGCTTCCCAGATAATTGATTCATCTAATTCCTGAGGCTCCATATTAGGTAGAGAGAGCTTCTTGATAATCACTGAATTTCCAGAAATAGAAATGGCTACATCTCTGGTCGAAATTTTGGCATTGTCAAACAGTAGCTTAATAGTTTCACTAACTGCAGTGGAATCAATAATGGTTCCTTCAACAATAGCATCATGAGGCAGAGGTTCATAGCCAATTTTTTGAACCTCGTATTGAGTATTTTCTCCCTTCTGTTTAATTTTTAATTCGACAGCCTTGATAGAGTAGGACCCTATATCGAGCCCCACCACACTCTTTTCTTTGGCTAAACCGAACATTTTTACCGCCTTTATTTTTAAAAATTAAATTTTTCTCTAAGGGCTTCTTCCACTGGGGGAGGAACCAGGTCTTTGACGCAACCCCCCAATTGAAAGACTTCCTTCACCAGATTGGAGCTAAGAAAAGAATACTTTAGACTGGGCATCATAAATAGAGTTTCCACCTCTGGCGAAAGCTTTCTATTCATCAAGGCCATCTGGAACTCATATTCAAAGTCGGAAATGGCTCGCAATCCCCTTATAACTACCTGAATATTATTCTTAATGGCAAAGTCAACCAGCAATCCATCAAAATCTGTTACCTCTATGGCCGGGTCGCCCTCAAAAGTTTTTTCGATCATTTTTACCCGCTCTTCGATAGAGAAAACCGGTGTCTTTTTGGGATTGTCCAGAACCGCCACAACTATTTTGTCGAAAATCTTCTTCCCCCTTTGAATAATATCCACATGGCCATTAGTAATAGGATCGAAGGACCCCGGGTAAATTGCCTTTCTTTCCATCAAGAGCTTCAGTTCCTGGCATTCTTGCTTATCAATTATCAAAAATCTTTCTCCATGTCAAATATTTTTTTCCATCTGGTAGCTTAGAAACTATTTTCTCTTAGGAAAGAATAAAATTATTAGAAATCAGGTCAATCACCATCTCTGGCTAATCAAGAGATGATTTTCCGAGCTTAAATTTCATCTTTGGGGGTGAGGCCAAATTTAATAAGTTTTACCATTTTTGAAATCGGGCGTAAAATATTAAGGGAAAATGGAAAAAAGAAGGAAGTTCTTAGCTATTGGGCTTTTATTCCTTGGATTATTATTTTGCAGTTTTCTGTCCGGTGTTTCTCAGGAAATAAAACAAATAGTAAGGGAAGAAGCCTGGTCCATTAAAAAAAGGGAAGAAATGGTCGATACTCAAATTAAAAAAAGGGGAATCAGGGAGGAAAGAGTTTTGCAGGCCATGCTAAGGGTACCGCGACATCTTTTTGTTCCACCGGAGTATCAGAAAGAAGCCTATGAAGATTATCCTTTGCCCATTGGCGAGGGACAGACTATTTCTCAACCTTATATTGTTGCTTTTATGACTGAAATGGCCGAGATAAAGCCTAAGGATAAAGTATTGGAAATTGGCACCGGATCGGGTTATCAGGCAGCCGTTTTAAGCCTTCTTACCGATAAGGTTTTCTCCATAGAAATTAATGATAACTTAGCTAAGAAGGCCGCTGAGACATTATCCAGGCTCGGTTTTAACCAGGTCAGGATAAGGTGTGGTGATGGGTACTTAGGCTGGCCCGAAGAGGCTCCCTTCGATTCAATTATTGTGACCTGTGCTACCGACCGGATTCCCCCGGCCCTTTTTGAGCAGCTAAAAGAAGGAGGTCGTCTGGTTATCCCCCTGGGTCATCCAGATAGCCTTCAGATCTTGACCTTGGTCAGGAAAATAAAGGGAAAGGCCGAGGTTAGAAAGCTGATGGAAGTCCGCTTCGTTCCAATGATCCATCGCCAAAATTAATTCAATAAAAATTATAAATTGGTTTAAACCAGATCGAATTATAAGATCAAAAGATAAACCGACTGAATTTTGCTTATCCAGGCCTTTTTATCGTGCCTATATGAACAAAGTGATATATTATCGACATATTATTGCTTTGGGTTTTTTCTTGTGGTAATTTCATTTTTAAGGGAGAGAAAATGATAAAATTTGGAACTTCGGGCTGGCGGGCGAAAATGGGTGAAGAGTTTACTTTTGTCAATGTCCGCCGGGTAGTTCAGGCAATTGCCAATTATTTAAAAGAGCAGAACCCCGGGAGAGAGATTTCCTTAGTGGTGGGATATGATACCAGGTTCTTATCAGAACGTTTTGCAGAAGAAGCAGCTGCTTTGTTATCCAGAAATAAAATCCAGGCCTATTTAGCTGAGCGCGACTGCCCTTCGCAAGCGCTGGCTTACCAGATTATCAGCGGCCGACATTCCGGGGGGATCAATTTTACTGCTTCTTTTAATCCTCCCGAATTCAATGGACTGAAGTTCAATGTTTCGACCGGTGCCCCGGCGCTTCCAGAAGTAACCGATAGGATTGAAATGGAAGTGGAAAAAATTGCGCCAGAAGCTATTCCCCCCCATTATTACCCTGATTATCAATACATCCATAAGATTGACCTGCAGCGCCATTATCTGGAGTTTCTTCAAGATAAAATCGATTTTGAAGCAATTCGAAAATCAGGTATCAAAGTGGGCGTAGATTTGCTTTTTGGTACCAGCCGGGAATATTTGGATGAAATTCTCGAGGAGAATGGCATCCCGGTTGAGGTTATTCACGGCTACATAGATCCGTATTTTGGCGGGATTTCACCTTCTTGTACGGAAAAGAATCTGGCTGAGCTTAAGACCTTGGTTAAAGAAAAGAAATGCGCTCTTGGTTTGGCCACTGATGCTGACGGCGACCGCTTTGGAATACTGGATGAAAAAGGTCACCTCATTATTCCCAATTATGTCCTGGCTCTGCTTCTCGATTATTTGTTAGAGGTAAAAGGCTGGCGGGGTGGAGTCGCCAGGTCGGTGACTACTACTCATCTTATTGATAGGATTGCTCGAAGCTATAATCTTCCTCTTTATCGAACCCCTGTTGGCTTTAAATATATAGCTGACTTATTCCTAAAGGGGAAAATAATTTTTGGGGGAGAAGAAAGTGCCTGCTTGGCCGTCAAGGACCATCTTCCCGAAAAGGACGGAATTTTTGCTGGCCTGCTGGTAACGGAAATGATTGCTGTTTTCGGCCAGAGTCTTTCCCAGTTATTACAGCAGCTATTTAAAAAATATGGGAAGATGTATGTGACCCAACAGAACATCAGGCTCTCCCCAGAAAAGGCCCAAAAGCTTAAAGAGTTGATCAATGATCCGCCGGATTTTGTTGGTAAGAAAAAAGTTCTTTCGGTAGAAACCATGGATGGGTTAAAGTTAAACTTTTCAGAGGATAGCTGGCTTATTTTGAGGTTTTCCGGTACAGAACCTCTTATTCGCTGTTACAGCGAGGGAGAAACAGAAAAAGAAGCCCGGGCGCTGCTTCAGGCCGGAATGGAGCTTTTATGATAAAACCTGAAAGGTCCCGAGGGGCTAAGGAAAAAATACCGATTAGAAAAAAATTATTTTATTTGGTCGTTGGCATTTTATTGCTGGCGACCGTAGTTACTACTTTTTTTGGAAAGAAGGGATTTCTCGATATTCAGAAACAAAAGAAAATTTATTTCAGACTTCAGGCTGAGATAAATGATTTAACTCAAAAAAAAGAAAAGCTGGAAGCGGAAATAAAAGAACTTGAAACTAACCCCCGGGCGATAGAAAAAGAAGCCCGGGAAAAATTATGGCTGATGAAACCTGAGGAAAAAGTTATCGTCCTGAAAAAGAAATAAAAGTTGGTTTAGTAAGAATAGTTTTTGAATACAACCAGTTAATATAGCCAGAATGGGGTGAGAGCCCACGTTTGGGGCCGGGAAAAAGATTTTATTAACCTGCGGAAGCCAGAGACGACCTCAATCTCAGCCAGAAAAGAGGAGAGCTCAGTTTTCTTTCCCATCAATATATCAAAAAAAGTTCGTTTTTTAGGCCAGACGACCAACTCTACTTCTTGTTGGAGAGATATCCCGGCCATTTTTTTGGCTGCTTCAATAGCGGCATCCAATCCGCCCAGATCATCAATTAGATTAAGAGACTTAGCTTGATTCCCGGTCCAGACTCTTCCGCGGCCGATACGATTAACTTCCTCTGGACTCATGTTTCGGGCGGAAGAAACCCGCTGCAAAAATTGTTGATAGATTCCCTGAAGCTGATCTTTAAGAATCTTTTTTTCTTCAGGAGTAAATTCTCGATAGATGGTGAAGGCATCGGCTTCTTTCCCGATGACTATTCTTTCTGTATTTATGCCCAGCTTTTTCATCAAACCTTCAAAACTGAATTTGCCGGCAATGACTCCTATTGAACCGGTTAAAGTCTGAGGTTGGGCGATAATTTTGCTGCCGCCCAAGGCCATCCAATATCCTCCAGAGCCGGCTAAGCCAGACATTGATATGATTACAGGCTTTTCCTTCCGAGCTTTTATCAATTCGTGCCAGATAGTATCAGCACCTACGGCTGATCCGCC
>PNJE01000164.1 GCA_002877915.1 Candidatus Aminicenantota bacterium | reverse complement strand
AATGTAGAAATAAAAGCGCGGCTGAGGGATTTCTCAGCCATGAAAGAAAAAGTCGAGGCTCTTAGCCAGCAGCCAGTCATGGTTATCTATCAGGAGGATGTGTTCTTTAAAACTACGCACGGCCGGCTGAAACTCAGGCTGATAAACGGTCGCCGAGCTGAGCTAATTTACTACGAACGCCCAGACCAAGTTGGTCCAAAATTCTGTCAGTATGAAGTCTTTGAAACTGACCAGCCCGAACAACTCAAAAAAGTACTCACTGCGGCCCTCGGCCTGCGCGGTAAAGTTGGCAAAATTCGCTATTTTTACAAAATTGGTCAAACACGCCTTCACCTGGACCAGGTTGAAGGCCTGGGTGATTTTCTTGAACTTGAAGTGGTTCTCCACCCCGGGCAAACAGAGGCCGAGGGACAAGCCATCGCCTATGAATTGATGGAAAAACTCGGGTTGAAGCAAGAAGACTTAATCGACCGAGCCTACATCGACCTTCTGGATGAAAATGACTAATATCTACCCGTTCCTTATCCGTGCCAAATAGAGACTAATTATCGTTAATTGACTTTGATAAAATTCTCATTTAGCTATTTACTTTTTTGCGGCCTACTCATTTTTATTCCTATCTATTCCTATTTACTCCTATAGAAGAAACCGATTTTTTTAATTTTGACCAGATCAGGTCCAACTCGAAAAATAACCAAAAGTCCTTTTCGACCTTGGTAAATTTTTCCATATGAGAGCCAATTCAAGTAATTCCGTCCCCAGCATCTCACCCCTCATATCTTCCTGATGGCAAGTTAGCCTAAGTTTAAGGCTAATCTGATCTTCCCGGCTTTGATTCCGAAATATCCATAAATTTATTCTGCCAGGTTTGAATTCTTCCCAACAACAATTATTTTACCCTTTTACTTTTTAGCCTTTTACTTTTTTCGTCGCCCGCTTTGACTTAGATATTCAATCCCATTTTTCCCTTCAAAAAACTTAGAACACTTCTCCCGCTTCTATTTTTTATTTTGTCAATGGCGTTCAGCATTCAACAATTTTCAGCTTTTTTTCACAATGGCTGACCCGAGTGCCCGGCAGAGACCAACGACCTCGCCGCCAGTAATATCTTCAAGGATAACGTCCAATAGATAAGCTCCGGGACTGGGAAGCTGAAAAGGAATTTCCATCAGCAAATCTCTTTTCTCTCTCTTATCGGCCTTATTGATTTTAAATTCCTGGCTGAAAGTTTGTTCTTCTAATTTCTCTGCTCCTCTATAGGGAGTTACCACAGCCCTGAAGTTTGCTTTCAGAAGGCCATTCCCCTCATTTGTGAAATTTATTTTGTTTACGGGAATTTTCAAAATTAGGTGGTTATGTCCAAATTTAACCTCAAACCGAAGAGAGAGCCGAGGTGAGAGAGAGGCATTAAGATAATCATCCTTTACTTCAGCTATAGTATCAATGAGTTCTGGTGTATATTCAGCCGACCACCTTCCCTGCGCCTGATAAAAATAAGCCGCCATCTTATAGCGGTCATAATCCCAAGATTCCTCGCTGGCCGAATCATATCTCCAGCGCTCGTTTAGCTGGTCTTGTTCCAGCATGTGAAAATCGCCATCACTCAGCAGGAAAAACATCCGATCTGGAGGACCGAGAATGATATAGACTTTACCGCGCTCGGTAAACCAGCCAGCATCACGAATTTGGGCCTGCGGTCCATGGCTCAATCGGTCACCAGGTATTGGGCTAAACCATCGGTTGGCATAGGCTACCCGTTCTTTAAATTCCTCCCGCAATTCATTCTCTTCAGTGGTTGGATCTGGGTCACGAAACTTCCAGCAAAGTTCCAAAAAATCCTGCCGCTCACCTTCCGGTAAATGTTTATATACCTCTTTTTCTGCCTCGGTCAGGATCAAGCTGAATTTATCGAAATCAAGATCGGAAGAAACAGTATTCCTGATTCCTGGATTGAGGCTGCATGAGTACATCAGGAAAAAGGCCGCGGCTGTAATTTCCAAAGGAAACAAAAGGCTTACTAAAGCATATCTCCAGCTTTTCATTTTCTCCCGCCCGGAGAATATTTCAATCGTCTGAATACGAATTCAGCCCGATTGAATTACTCAATCACCACTTCGTGGGGGCCTTTGACCAGCTCGCCGATTAAATAAGCCTTTTGACCGAGTTTTTGGAAGAGTTTGAGAGCTGGCTCAGTTTCTTTTGGACTGACAACCGCCACCATCCCTATTCCCATGTTAAAAGTGCGGAACATCTCGCGCTCAGCCACCTGGCCGCGGCGCTGGATTTCTTTGAAGATGGGGGGCACTGGCCAGATGCCTTTACGGATGACTACCTGGAGGCCATCTGGAATGACGCGGGGAATGTTGTCATAGAAGCCGCCGCCAGTGATGTGGGCCATGGCTTTGAGCTTAATTTTCTTCAGGGCTTCCAGGATGACTGCGGTGTAAATTTTAGTCGGCTTGAGCAGTTCTTTTCCCCATTTGTTTTTGATTTCTTCTTCAGAAAAAACACGGCGGGCCAAAGAATAGCCGTTACTGTGTAGGCCTGATGAAGCCAAGCCAATAACCTTATCTCCCACGCGGCAGTGACGTCCATCAATAATTTTATCTGCATCCACTATGCCCACGCAGAAGCCTGCCAAGTCCCATTTTCCAGGCTCGTAAAGTCCGGGAAGCTCGGCCGTTTCTCCGCCAATCAGGGCGCAGTTGGCTTCGCGGCACCCTCGAACAATGCCCCGGATGACTTCCACCAGCTGGTCCTTATCCAGGCGGCCCGTGGCAATGTAATCAAGAAAGAAAAGCGGCTCAGCGCCCAGCACGACCACGTCATCCACGTTCATGGCTACCAGGTCAATGCCAATCGTGTCGTATTTTTTGAGCAGGTCGGCGATGATGAGCTTGGTGCCAACCCCGTCGGTTGAGGATACCAGCACCGGTTTTTTCATTACCTTGAGGCGCGGGGCAAAC
>PNJE01000048.1 GCA_002877915.1 Candidatus Aminicenantota bacterium | reverse complement strand
TACAGAGAATAAAAGAAAAAAATGAAGAAAAATAAATTTAATTCCTTAGCTGAGCTTGATGATTATCGGGCCGAACTTGTCTCTAAGGATTCCCTAAAAAAGATTATCAGCCTTTCTGCTGCCAGCTGCGGCCGGGCGGCTGGAGCCCTGGAAATTGCTTCGACCATAAAAAGCCTTATAGAGGAATATGGATTGGAAGAAAAGGTTCAGCTTAAATTGACTGGCTGCCATGGATTCTGTCAATTTGAGCCAGACGTTATAATTTTCCCCGGCAAGCATTTCTATCCGAATCTCCGGCCACAAGATATTCGATTACTTATAGAAAAGGAAATTATAAAAGGCGAGCCAGCTGAGGAGCTAATTTTTAAAGATGAGATTAACAAGAGAGCTTATCTGACAGTGAATGACTTGCCTTTTTACCGAAAGCAGGTCCGCCGGCTGCTTGATGCCCACCTGAATCTGGATCCAGATAGCCTGGATGATTATTTGAAGCAGGGCGGATTCAAAACTTTGGGCTCAGCTTTAAAGAATTATAGTCCAGAAGAAATTATTAATTTTGTCACTTCCTCTGGACTCCGGGGTCGCGGCGGGGCGGGTTTTCCTACCGGTCTGAAATGGCGGCTTGCCCGGAAGGTTGAATCTGGTGTCCGCTATTTAATCTGCAATGGAGATGAAGGTGATCCAGGAGCCTACATGGACAGAGGATTGCTGGAAAGCAATCCTTTCCAAGTACTCGAAGGTATGATTATTGGTGGTTATGCTATAGGAGCAAAGAAAGGATTTATTTATATCAGGCAAGAATATCCCTTAGCTATAGAAAAAGTGGAGCAGGCTCTGAATATCCTGAAAGAAGCTGGTTTGATTGGCGATAGGATCCTCGGAACAGATTTTTCCTTTGACCTGGAGCTCGTCCAGGGGGCGGGAGCCTTTGTTTGTGGTGAAGAGACGGCTCTTATCGCTTCGATTGAAGGCCGAAGACCATTCCCCCAGCAGCGGCCACCTTTTCCTGTGGTCCAGGGATTATGGGGAAAACCTACAGTGATAAACAACGTGGAAACCTGGGCTAATATTCCCCTCATCCTAAGCCATGGGCCAGCCTGGTTTTCGACTTGCGGTTCAGAAAAAAGTAAGGGGACTAAAATTTTTTCCCTCGTCGGCCAGCTCCGCTACACTGGATTAATTGAAGTTCCCTTTGGACTGACCATTAAAGAAATTGTCGAAGAAATTGGCGGCGGAGCAAAAAATGGCCAGAAGATTAAAGCCGTACAAACAGGTGGGCCTTCTGGTGGTTGCCTTCCGGCTGAGCTATTCAACTTGCCCGTAGATTATGAATCCCTGAATGAGGCCGGATCGATTATGGGTTCTGGAGGAATGATCGTCGTCGATGACCGTACCTGCGTTGTGGATCTGGCTCTTTATTTTCTTAAATTTGCCAGTCAAGAATCCTGCGGCAAATGTGCTCCCTGTCGATTGGGTACCAGACAATTAGTCAGAATTCTCGAAAAAATTACCAGTGGCCAGGGAGAACTTTCTGACCTGGACCTTTTAGAAAAAACGGCCTGGACTATGCAGAAGGCTTCTCTCTGTGGCTTAGGTCGAATGGCGGCCAATCCGGTTTTAAGCGGCCTGCGGTATTTTCGTTCCGAGTTTGAAAAGCATATTGTTGGCCGGGCCCCTCGTTTGTAAAAATCTTATTGCCTATATAATAGAGCCTGAAAAATGTTCTAATTGCCAGCTCTGTGTAAAAGCCTGCCCGGCTGGAGCGATTAAAACCGGGCTGGCGGAGACTCCGATTATTGATCAGCAACTGTGCACCAGGTGTGGAGTTTGCCAGGCCACTTGCCCGCCTCGATTTTCAGCTATCAGGAAAGTCAACCGCCGGGAGGCCAGAAATAAAAATTCTGAGGGTTTTAAAGCAGAAATGGATTTGCGGGGAAAAGGCTAATGAATCAGAAAAGAATTAAATTAAAAATAAATGGGCAGGAAGTTGAAGCTCGACCCGGGTTGACTGTTTTAGAATGTGCTCGCCAGAATAACATTTTTATTCCTTCATTGTGTGAACTGGAAGGATTAACTGCTTTTGCCGGTTGCCGGCTTTGCCTGGTAGAAATTAAAGGGCAGCCTTCGTTGGTTCCAGCCTGTCAGAATATCGTCGAAGAAGGAATGGAAGTTGTCACCTCGTCTGAACAACTGGAAAATCTCAGACGGTCGATTTTTGAGCTTATTTTGAGCGAGCACCCGTATTTCTGCCTCCTATGTTCAGAAAAATCAACCTGCGAAGAACTTAAAATCACTCTGGCCAAGGCCGAGGAACCTGGCGGCTGCATTTTTTGTCCGAAGGATGGTCAGTGTCAGCTGCAAAAAGTGGCTGAATATTTAAAAATAAAGACTCAGAGCTATGAATATAAAGACCGGGGAGAAACTCTGTGGACCAGAGACCCATTTATTACTCATAATCCTAATCTCTGCGTTCTCTGCGGTCGTTGTGTTCGAGTGTGCGAGGAAATCAGAGGGGAAGGGGTGCTTAGCTTCATCTATCGCGGTCTGCAAACCTCTATTGGGACCTTTTTTAATCAGACCCTTCTTGAGGCTGATTGTAGCTTTTGTGGCGCTTGCGTTGATGTCTGTCCAACCGCGGCTTTTATGGAAAAAGGATTGACTGCGGCCAGGGGACAGAAATTGAAGCGGGTCCGATTTGTCTGCCCCCTCTGCAGCAGCGGCTGCCAGCTTGAAGCTGAGTTTTTAGAAAGCGGTTTGATTAGAAAGATTAGTCCGGTTTCTGAAGATAAGCCCGCCTTTGAATCGGGATGTGCCCGGGGAAGGTTTGGTCTGAGAGAACTGCTCAATGACTCGAAAGACAATTTGAAAGCTCTGATTAAAACAGAAGGGGGTCAGGTGGAAATTTCAGACCGGGAAGCTATCAGAAAGGCAGCTTCGGCTATTAGAGCTTTTAGACCAGATGAAATAGCCTTTGTCCTTTCCGGAGAATTTTACCTAAATAAAATTTTGAGTTTCTTGGAAATAGCTCGGGCCTGTGGGGCAAGTCAGGTGTTCTGGCTTTACCCGGAAAATTTTTTGACCAGGATAAAGCAGTTTTCAGATAAGGAACAAGTTAACCTGATTAAATTTCTTAGCGATTGGGCGAGCCTTCCGGAAGCCGGGTGTTATCTGATTATTGATTCTGATCCTAAGGAAGAAGAACCGGTTTTCTGGCTGGAACTCAATCAGCGAATAAGGCGGGATTCAGAAATGATTGTTCTTGATTCTGCTCCGAGCCGCCTTCAACGGTCGGCCAGAGTCAGGTTACAATGCCAACCGGGTCAGGAATACTTAGTGTTGCTGGCGATTTTAAAGCTGGTAAATGAAGAACTGGGGGTTAGCTTTTACCCCGGATTCAATAAATTGGTTGGTGACCTTGGACGTCTTTCTATTCCTGAAGTGGAGCGGGCAAGTGGAATTGAAATTGAAAGCCTAAAAAAAGCAGCTGAATTGCTTCTTGGACATCCGCCATCAGTTATTGTTTTTGGCGAAAGATTTTTAAGGCAAGAACACTGGGCCGAAAGCTTACGGGTCCTCTGGAATCTGGCCTTAAGATTAGAAGCTGTGCTTATGCCCATAAGTTCGAGGATAAATGAGCTGGTTATTCCGGAACTGGTGGGAAAATATTCTCTTAGAATTGAGCCCGATCTAAATCTCCTGGAACAAGAAATCAAAGAGCAAAAAATTAGAATGCTTTATCTCCTGGGAGACCTGCCGCTCGAGATAAAACCTGAGTTTTTACTGGTGCAAAATGTATTCAAAACAGGCTTGGCCTTAAAGGCGGACATATTTTTGCCTGATTCCTCTGGGTTTGAGGAAAGGGGATATCTGGTAGATTTTGCCGGGAAAATTAAAATAAATCCGGGGCAGAAAAATGGAGATAATCGCTCTTCGGAAAAACTCTTCGGCCTCCTGGCGGAAGAGTTGGGCTTAAAGCTGGAAATAGGGAAAGAAGCCCAGGCCGAGGAACTTCAGAAAAAGGTCCTGACTGAAATTTTTTATAAAAATGAGAATGGGAAGAAAGAGCCAAAGAAAAAATATTTAATGATAAAGGAAGATTTAGAGCTGTGGCTCTCCCAAAATTTGAAGCTGGGGAAAAATAATCATGAAGAGCTGACCATAATTATCCAGTCAAATCAGGACCATTATGGTGGAATAGCTTTTTCTGAGATCAGCCCGGCCTTCCGGCAAATAAGAAATCCCCGCTCACTCCGGCTTAATCCTGAGGATGCCGATAGATGGCTCTTGGAGGAAGGGGAAGAAGTTGAGGTAATAACAGAAATAGGTAATTTCGAGGCGACGGTAAAAATCGATTCCGGCTTGAAACCCGGGGTGGCTTCAATTAGACCTTATTTGAATAATTCCTTCTGGCTCAATTGCTTTTCTGCTGGGCTGATTAAAGGCAAAATTATAAAAAAAGTCGAGCAAAAAGATGAATAAAGTTATTTCCTTAAATCGCTTGGTGCCAAACGTTTTTCATTTAGCAGTGGAATCCCCGGAAATTGCCGCCGCCGCTCGTCCAGGGCAATTTGTTATGGTAATTCCTGATAAGCAAGGAGAAAGAATTCCTATTAATATAGCTGACTGGGATAGGAATAAAGGAACAATCGACCTGGTTTTCATGAATATTGGAGTGAGCACCCGAAAACTTTAAATCGGGCGATTACTTGGAAGCCGTAGCTGGACCCTTAGGGAAACCGGCAGAAGTGGATTCAGTCAGGGAAGTTCTCCTGGTCGGCGGGTGTTATGGAGTGGCTGGCCTATATCCTCTGGCCCGGGCTTATAAAGAAAATGGGACTCAAGTTATTTTCTTAGCTGAGGCTCGTGGTCAGGCTTTTCTTTACTGGGAAGATAAAATTCGCCCGGTAGTTAAGGAATACCTGACGGTCTTGAGAGAAGATTGTTTTCGTTCGGGTCAGGACTTGGAAAAAATAATTCTTTCTCTGAAAAAACAAAGGCCAGGTTTATCGAAAGTAGTGGTTATGGGTTGTAGTTATCTTTTATTTACAATTTCAGAAATTGCCCGAAAGACCGGGCTTAGGAGCCGGGTCAATCTCAATCCGATTATGATTGATGGAACTGGAATGTGTGGGGCTTGTCGGGTGACGGTTGAGGGCAAAACTTATTTTGCCTGCGTCGATGGCCCGGAATTTGATGGCGAAGGAGTTGACTGGCAAGAATATTTCAGCCGTCGCCAGACGTTTCTTTCGGAGGAAGAGCAAGCTCTAATCAACCTGGCTAAAAAAATAGAAAAACGGAAATAAAGCGGGGAGATGAAGATGACCGATTTCCTGGAAGCAGAGGTGAAGGAAAAATTGCGTGAGGAAAGAGAAAAAGATTGGAGAAAAGCACTCAGGCGATCTATCTCTGTTCAGAAGCGGCTGGAGATACCCCGCCAGCCGATGCCAGCTCAGCCTCCGGCTAAGCGGATAAAAAATTTTCAGGAAGTGAATCTCGGTTATACCTTAAAAATGGCTCAGGAAGAAGCCCGGCGCTGTCTCGATTGTGGCCAGCCAGAATGTGTCGCTGGTTGCCCGGTGGCCATTGATATTCCCACCTTTATAAAATATATCGAGGTTGGCGAGCTCGAAAAGGCTCTGAGCAAAATAAGAGAAACTAATGGATTACCAGCCATTTGCGGTCGGGTTTGCCCTCAGGAAATTCAATGTGAGAAAAATTGTAATTTGGTTAAAGCTGGTCGGGAACCAGTAGCTATTGGCCATCTGGAAAGATTTGTCGCTGACTACTTTAATCAGTCAGAAAAACCGGTCAGGTTAGAGCCTCGTCCGGAAGCGGGAAAGAAAGTAGCCGTCATCGGGGCTGGGCCAGCTGGATTGACGGCCGCGGCTGACCTTGCTCGGTTCGGTTATCAGGTAACTATATTTGAGGCTTTGCATCTTCCTGGTGGAGTCCTGGCTTACGGAATTCCCGAATTCAGATTGCCCCGCCAAACGCTACAGGCAGAGATTAATTTTATAAAAAGCTTGGGGGTCGAGATAAAGACCAATTTCATAGTAGGAAAAACAGCCAGCCTGAGCGATCTTCAAGAAGCCGGCTTTTCTGCTTTTTTCCTGGGAACGGGGGCCGGGCTGCCCTCATTTATGAATATCCCGGGGGAAAATTTAGTTGGAATCTATTCGGCTAATGAATATTTGACCAGGGTTAATCTGATGAAGGCCTTTTGCTTTCCTGAATTTGATACCCCGGCTCCATCGGGGAAGAAAGTGGCGGTGATTGGTGGCGGGAATGTAGCCATGGATGCGGTCAGGATAGCCTGGCGATTAGGAGCCAGCGAAGCAACCATTTATTATCGACG
This sequence comes from Candidatus Aminicenantota bacterium, assembly GCA_002877915.1. GTDB lineage: Bacteria > Acidobacteriota > Aminicenantia > Aminicenantales > Saccharicenantaceae > Saccharicenans. The sequence goes on along the minus strand of PNJE01000048.1, from coordinate 14,894 downwards.
GTCAAGGGCGGAAATGCCAGCCCGGGCAGAAGAGATAAAGCATGCCGAGGAAGAGGGAATTATCTTTAATTTCCTGACTGTGCCAGTCCGATTCATCGGAGATGAAAAAAGAAGGCTCAAAGCTATGGTATTGCAAAAATTGAGTCTCGGCGAACCGGATTCTTCTGGCCGACCCCGTCCTGTTCCGATTCCCAATTCGGAATTTCAGGTGGAGGTTGACCTGGTAGTGATGGCCATTGGCCAGAGTCCCAATCCCCTATTAATAAAACAAATTGCTGGTCTAAAATTGGGGCGCTGGGGTAATGTTGAAGTTAATCCGGAAACCTTGGCTTCTAACCTGCCGGGGATTTATGCTGGCGGGGATGTGGTCCGGGGTGGAGCCACTGTTATTCTGGCGATGGGTGATGGACGGAGAGCCGCTCGGGCTATAGATAAATATATCAGGAAGTGCTAAAAATGTTCGTATTCTCGAATAGCTTGAAATGTGGAAAGAGAGATTAAAAATGGAACAAGCAGAAATTTTTCCCTCGGAGAAAGGACATATTGGAACAGATGAATCAGGAAAGGGAGATTACTTTGGCCCATTAGTGATCGCCGGTTTTTTCCTGCCCGAAGGTCAGGAAGAGGTTCTCCGGGAATTGGGGGTTAAAGATTGCAAAAGACTCTCTGATAATCGGGTGATGGAATTAGCCCGGCTTCTAAAAAAAGGTTACCTTTACTCGATAGTGACGATTGGGCCAGAACGCTACAACTTGCTTTATAGCCGTTTAAAGAATCTTAACCGCCTTCTGGCCTGGGGGCATGCTCGGGCAATTGAAAATATTCTGGAGAAAGTCAACTGCCGCGAAGCTCTGACCGATCAATTTGGTGATGAAAGATGGGTGAAAGAGGCCCTGCTTAAAAAGGGAAAGAAAATAAATTTGATTCAGAAAACCGGCGCCGAAGAGGACCTGGCGGTGGCTGCGGCTTCAATTTTAGCCCGGGCTGAATTCTTAGTGAGATTGGAGGCGCTCTCCTTGGAAACCGGCCTAAAGCTTCCTAAGGGAGCTTCTAACCTGGTGGAGGAAGCAGGAGTTAAGTTAGTAAAAAGGGATGGTACTAAGATTTTAGTTAGGGTGGCCAAGCTTCATTTTAAGACGACCGATAAGATTATGAAAACAGCTGGAATGCCCGACGAAAATTGGCCACCCGGATAAAAAGGGCAGGCTTAATCAATTGATTAAAAATGGAGTCGAAAATGAAGGAAGATAAAAAAAATTATGAGCCCACCGAAAAGCTTTATTTTCAGGATGCTTATCTTAAAGAGTTTACGGCTAAGGTTATCGGTCGCGAGATAGTAGACGATCATCCGGTGGTTATTCTCGACCGGACGGCTTTCTATCCAGAATCTGGTGGTCAGCCCCATGACCTGGGCTGGTTGAACGATCTCCGGGTAATCAGGGTAGAAGAATCTGGAGAAGTAATTTATCATTTCTTAGAAAAAGAACTTCCGGCTAATGAAGTCCAGGGCCGAATTGATTGGACCAGAAGATTCGATCACATGCAGCAACATACCGGTCAGCACATTCTTTCTCAGGCGTTTTATGAGGTGGCTAAAGGCGAAACCCTCTCCTTTCATCTCGGACCACAGGAATCAACCGTAGAAATTGGATTGCCAGCAGTTAGTGATAAAGTCCTAACTGAGGTGGAGCAATTAGCCAACCAGATTGTCTTTTCTAACTTAGAAGTGAAAACATATTTTGTTCCAGAAGAAAAGATATCGGCCGTTCCTTTAAGGAAGCCGCCTAAGAAATCTGGTCTAATCCGGGTAGTCGAGGTAGAAAATTTTGATTATTCAGCCTGTGGGGGCACTCATTGTCAGCGAACAGGAGAAATTGGCTTAATCAAAGTTCTCAAGCCGGAGAAGATCAGGGGCAACGTCAGATTTTCTTTTGTCTGCGGTTATCGGGCTCTAAGGGAGTTTGAAAATCGCCGGCGGCTAATTCAGGAACTGGCCAGGATTTTTTCCGCCGAGGAATCAGAAGTGGCTTCCTGTGCTGACCGCACCTTAACTGAACTAAAGAGCCTCAAAAAGAAACAAAAGAAAATAGAAGAAAAGTTATCTTTTTATGAAGCCAGGGAAATGGTGGAGAAAAGTCCATCTAAAATAATTTCTGGAATTTTCCCAGAAAAATCTCCTGAAGAGATTAAATATTTGGGCTTAAACCTCATTCACCAGGGAGAAATTTTAGCCGCTCTGGTTTCCTTTCGGGAAAATTATTTCCATCTGATACTGGCGGCTTCTGATAAATTAAAGGTAGATGTGCGGGAGGCCATCGGCCTTTTGAAGTCGGAAATAAATATAAAGGGGGGCGGTAGCCCGACCCTCATTGAACTGGTCAGCGAAGAAAAAGATAAAGCGGAAAAAGCTCTAAAATTAGCGGAAGATTTTCTTAAAAATAAAAGTGGACTTAGTTGAAGTTATTCATATCTCAAGCAGACAATCGGGTCCAGATGAGCAGCTTTCTGGGCAGGAAAAATTCCGAAAAATAGCCCGACAGCCATGGATATAGATAACCCGAGCAAAACTGACCACCAGGAAACGGAAGCGGGGAGAGGAGTAGCTAATTTTATTATAAAGGCCACGGCTGATCCAGCTATTATGCCGACCAGTCCGCCCAATCCGGTTAGGACCATGGCTTCAATTAAAAATTGTCTGACGATATCCCTCGCCCGGGCGCCGATTGCCTTCCTTATGCCGATTTCTCTGGTTCTTTCTTTAACTGCTACCAACATAATATTCATAACTCCAATTCCACCAACTAACAGGCCGATAGATGAAATTATAATCATCACCAGGAAGGCTGCTCCGGTCAGCTGGTTGTAAAGACTGAGAAGGCTTTCTTGAGTAAAAATGGCAAAATCATTTGATTTGCTCGGCGGAACTTTCCTTCGCAATCGCAACAGGTTAGTAACCTGGTCGATAGTTTCGTTGATCATCTCTGGCTGGCGGGGAACAACCGTAAATTGAAGTGATGACCGGTCGTAGGGGAAATATTTCATCAGAGAAGTATAGGGAATGGCTACAACATTATCCCGGCTCTGACCAAACATCTGGCCTCTTTTCCCCAAGACTCCAATCACCATAAATTTTTCTGAACCAATTCTTATTTCCTTGCCTACAGGCGAGGAATTGGGAAAAAGAACATCAGCTACTTCTGTCCCGATTAAACACACCCGAGAACTGTGCCTGACTTCAGCTTCAGTAAAGCTGCGTCCTTCTTTCGGCAGGTAAACGGAATAAACATTGTTGAAGTTTTCATCTGTCCCATAGATTATAGCATTGTCAGACTTAAGATTTTGATATTTTATTTCCGGAAGCTTGAATAAATCTGGCGTGAGCATGATGGTCAAATCCTTCACCAAAGGACATCCGTTCTTGATGGCTTCGGCATCTTCCAGGGTTAAATCTTTCCGTTGACGTTCTTCTTCAGTTCTTTGTCCCATCATTACCGGTTCGAACTTTTGGATGATTATCAGGTCGCTGCCTATTTTTTCAATTTCGCCGGCAATATTCTTATTTAATCCTTGGATTACTGAGACCATCCCGATGACCGTCATTACTCCAATTACTATCCCAAGGGCAGTTAAAAAAGAGCGAAGTTTGTGGGCTTTAATTGACCCGAGGGCCATAGAAAAAATTTCCAGAAATAATCTGGTTCGGATTTTCATTGTTCTGACCTTAAAGCCTCAACCGGATTAAGTTTGGCCGCCCGATTGGCTGGATAAATGCCAAAGAATAATCCGACTAGGGTTGACATAAAAATGGCCACGACAATAGAGGCTGGATCGACTTTTGAGGGTAAAGAGGTAGTCAGAGTTACAATCCGGGCAATCAAATAACCAATAATGATGCCAATTATCCCTCCCAGTCCAGACAGAATGGCTGATTCTATTAAAAATTGGATTAATATATCTTTACGACGGGCGCCAATCGCCATCCGGATGCCTATTTCCTTCGTGCGTTCGCTGACTGAGACCAGCATAATGTTCATGATGACTATACCACCGACCAGGAGGGCAATCGAAGCAATGGCGATCATAGCAAAATAAATGCCCGAAGTGGCCGACTTATAAAGCTGAATGAAGGTTTCCGATGTCTGGAAAGCAAAATCATCTGGTTCTTTGAAGGTTCTTTTCCGAATCGAACGCAGGATGGTTCTGACCTCTTCCATAGCCGACTGCATTTTTTCGGGCGAGGAGGTGTGGACATTAATGGTAATGGTGCGCCGGCTGCCATATACCTTCATAAAAGTGGTGATGGGAATCCAGACGTAATTATCCTGGCTGAAGCCCAGAATTTTACCTTTTCTTTTTCCCAGGCCAATTACTTCGAAGTTTTGATCACTGACTTTAATCCAGCGACCTATTGGATCAATCCCAGGAAAGAGCTTTTCCGCCACATCAGCTCCAATCAGGCAGACAAAGCGCGACCGATTTTCATCATCTTGGGTGAAATAACGACCTCTCTCTAATTCTAAAACCGAGCCAATCAGGTGGTCTACTTCCGTTACTCCCCGGATATTGACATTTTTTAAAAGCTGATGGCCATATTTAACATTCTGGCTGGTCTCGACTGAAGCTCCAATCAGTTCGGCGGAGTGGCTTAGCTTTCTCAAGGTCTCGAGGTCTTCCAGAGTCAGATCTTTTCGCTTCATTTGCTCGGTGTATTCTTTTATGGTGGTGATTACCGGCGAGAACTTGGAAATGGCAAAATCGTTGGCTCCATAAAATGACATTTTGGTATAAACATAGCTGTTCAAACCCTGGATAACTGAGACGACCGCAATTATGGTTAGAACCCCGATAATTACTCCGAGGAGCGTTAAAAAGGTTCGGAGTTTATTAGCTCGCAGGGAAGAGGAAGCCATTCTCAAGGATTCAGATAAGTAAATACTACCTTTTTTCATATTTATTCGTTTTAAATTTCAATTCCTCTTATAAAGTTTACCTTATTTTATACGAAGAGATAAGTCTGAAGTTCAAATTAGCTAATAATCTCGAGTTGGGGAAGGCGTCTTCAAGAGAAAAAATATATGATCATGAATTTTTAGAATATTAAGCTCGTGAAGACGAAAAACAGATGAGGAAGATGAAAGTCAGCCAAAACATTATTTATATTATTCAAAATTAAGCCATTCCATTATCTTCATTCTGATAAATTTTTATTCAAGCTTGACTGAAGGTTCAGGCGAGAAGATAATTTAGGCAAGTAGTTAAACCGATTAATGGAGGAGGATTCTATGTGCGAATTTGACTTAGAAGCCGATGGGCAGAGTGTTCCTTGCCTTTATTTTGATCAGCCCGGTTTCCAGAATACTGAAGCTACCCTTAAAAGAGCGGCTATCAGGGCAGAGGAATTAAAAATAAAAAAGATAGTTATTGCTTCTGCCTCGGGAGAGACGGCTCTTAAAGCCCTGGAAATTTTTCACGATGAGGAGTTAATAATAGTTACTCATTCGACTGGATTTTATAAGCCCAATTACCAGGAAATGCCGGAAACAGTGCGCCGGACTCTGGAACAAAAAGGGGCTAAGGTGCTGACCTGCCAGCATGCTTTTGGCGGAGTCAATCGGGCGGTACGGAGAAAACTTGGCACCTATGAGCTGGATGAAATCATTGCTTATACCTTGAGAAATTTTGGGGAAGGGCTAAAAGTGGCTGTGGAAGTAAGCTTGATGGCAGCCGATGCCGGGTTGATTGAAACTGGCCAACCCTGTCTTGCTCTTGGCGGGACAGAAAAAGGAGTGGACACCGCCATTCTCCTGCGGGCCGCCAATACCCAGGATTTCTTTAACCTGAGAATTATGGAAATTCTGGCCAAGCCAGGCTTTTATCAGGAAGAAACTGAGAAAAAATAAATACTCAGTTAGATTTTATTATTGGCTTCAATTCTGGCCAAAGGAGAAAAACGATTTTAAGGATTAACAAGTTTCTGGCGCAGGCCGGGGTGGCTTCTCGTCGCCAGGCCGATTGTCTTGTTCAAGAAGGTCGGGTGAGGATTAATGGTCAGTTGGTCACTCGGCTGGGAATAAAAGTTGACGAAAACAAAGATCGAATAGAAGTTGATGGTCGGCCGATTTCTCTGTCGGCAGATCAGGTGTATCTTTTGCTGAATAAGCCGCCAGGATATATTGTGACGGCTGATGACCCCCAAAAAAGAAAGACCGTCATGGAGCTTATTCCCCGGTTGCCATTCAGGATTTTTCCTGTTGGTCGGCTGGATAGCGAAAGCGAAGGAGCTCTTCTTTTTACCAATGATGGAGTACTGGCTAACCGGCTATTACATCCCCGGTATCGAATAAGCAAAATATATGAAGTCAAAGTGGCCGGCCTGGTGGAAGATAAAGCCCTTGAAAAGCTGAAGAAAGGAATGTTTGTTGACGGGAGAAAGACGATCCCGGCCAAAGTTAAGGTGATTTACCGCCGAAAAGAAAATTCTCTTCTGTGGCTCGAAATTTATGAAGGCCGTAAGCATGAAATCAGAAAAATGTTTTATTCTCTTGGATTTGAGGTCAAGAAGCTTCGTCGAACCTCAATAGCCGGGATCAGTATTAAAGGATTAAGGCTCGGTGGCTGGAGATATCTGAAGCCTGAAGAAATCAAGAAATTAAAGAAATTGACTTCCATTTCCGATTGAAGGATGGGAGGCCACCTTATTTTGAAATGAGCAGATAAACTAAGCTTATCTAAATAGGGACTTGATTAGTTATTATTTTTTCGCTTTTAATCCCTAAAATAAGAGCTCCCGACTGCTCTTTATTTTGATTATTATTTTATTTCTCCAGGGGCGTTTCATTATTCATCATCTTCTGATTGAGTTAAGCTCTTACCTTCTTCTTCTGTTTCTTTAAGCTCTTCTTCGCCTCCAAATTCTTCCCAGGCTTGAGCTAACCGCCGGATAGCCTGGTCCACTAAATAGTTGATGGTATCTTCTTCGTATTTTCCATCAGGTAATCTCTCTCCAGCCTTAACCCCGGTCAAGATTTCCAGGCCTTCATCAACAGTTTTTATCGGGTAGAGGTGGAATTTTCCTTCAGCCACTGCCTTAACTACCTCATCTTTAAGCATCAGGTTTTTTACATTCTGATGAGGGATAATGACACCTTGTGAGCCGGTCAACCCTTTGGCTTTACAAACATTAAAAAATCCTTCGATTTTTTCATTTACTCCGCCTATCGGTTGTATTTCTCCTTTCTGGTTAATTGAACCGGTGACAGCGATATCCTGCCTCAGGGGCAATCCTGATAGGCTTGATAGGATGGCATAAGCTTCAGCCGAAGAAGCACTATCTCCATCCACTCCGGAATAAGATTGTTCGAAAGCGATACTGGCCGAAAGAGAAAAGGGCTTATCCTGAGCATATTTTCCTCGGAGATAACCGGCCAGGATTAATACACCCTTATTATGGGTGCGCCCGCTAAGATCAGCTTCTCGCTCGATGTTTATTACCCCAGACCGGCCGGTCGAGGTTCGAGCAGTAATCCTGGTTGGCTTACCGAAAGTTAGCTCACCCGTATCATAAACGGCCAGGCCATTAACCTGCCCCACCACTTTACCTTCGGTATCTATCAGGATGGTTCCCTCTTCTATCATTTCCTCGATCTTTCTTTCGACCAAATTGACCCTTTCAATTCGTTCTTCAATAGCCTTTTTTACTTCTTCTCTGGTAATTTGTTTTTTGTTAGCTTGCTTGGCCCAGTAATCGGCTTCTCTAATCAGATCGGCTATCAGATGAAAGCGAGTAGATAGCTTTTTCTGGCGACCGGCCAACCTGACTCCAAACTCTATGACTGCGGCTATCCCGCTCTTGTCCATCGGACGGAGCTTATCTTCTTCGATTATTTTTTTAATAAAGCGAGCATAATCGGAAACAGTTTTTTGGCTATTATCCATTTCTGAATCAAATTCGGCCTTTACCTTGAATATCTTTTTGAAGTCATCATCAACCAGGTAAAGGAGATTATAAAGATAATCGTCTCCTATGAGGATTACTTTTACCTGACATTTTATTGGCTGAGGCTTAATTCTAACAGTCGAGACTAAAAATAAGGAAATCGGGTTTTGAATCTCAAAGGTCTGGTAACGCAAGGTTCTGACCAGGATGGGCCAGACCCCAGGTTCAGTTAAAACATCCAAGGCATTCATTACTAAATAACCACCGTTAGCTTTTAGAAAAGAGCCGGCCTTAATCTTGGTGAAGTCGGTCTGGCCGACACCAAATCGACTGTAAGAATACTCAATGGTGCCAAAGAGGTTGGTATAGGTAGGCGAAGTTTCCATAACTACGGGGGCACCTGAAAGACCGGAATTATCTACCAGCAGGTTGATGCGATAAGGAAGAAAGGGGTCTATTCCCTCACTTTCGGCCGCCTCTTTAGCCTGTGTCTTAAACAACTCAATATCCTGGGTAAGATTCTTTTCCACCTCATCCAGGTATTTCAGGACACTTTCAAAAGGCAGCCGATTCCGCAAGTCATTTAGCCCGCCCTTAATCATAGGAGTACAGGCTTCCACCTCTAAATTTTTTAACTCGGCTTGAGTCTCTTCATCTATTTCTTTGAGCTGAGTGATAACCTTTTCCAGTTCTTCGGTCAATTCATCATATTTCTTACGTAATTCTTCCAGCTTCTTTTTGGGAAATTTTCCCTCTTTAACCAGATTGTCAATCTTATTAAAAGGAGTCGCCTGCCCATCTATTACCGGAATAAGGTCTGGGCGGGTAAAGAGTCCCATTTGAACCTGGATAACAGCAAAACCTTCAGCCGCGACCATTTCTTCAAATTGTTGTAAAATTTCCCTTTGCTTCCGCTGCTGGGTTTCAATAATCGCCTGCCTTTTTTCTTGAAAATACTGGCTCTTGATTAGCTCGGGGATGTTGAGTCTTAGCATATTTATTAGACGCTCCAGCCCTTCACTTAGCACTTTTCCCTGGCCAGCCGGAAGAGTCAGAAGCAGCGGCTCATCGGGTTTTTCGAAGTTATTGACATAGAGTAGGTCATTGGGAATTTCTTCAGTTGCTCTGATTTTTTCCAGAAACTTTTTAATCGTCGTCGTTCGCCCGGTTCCAGTAAGACCAGTTATGAAGATGTTATAACCATGACTTTTAATTTCCAATCCAGCCCGGATTGATTTCAGGGCATTTTCCTGGCCAATAATATCATCACAGGTTGGACATTCTTCTGTAGTGGCGAAAGGAATAATTTCAAGTGGACAATTCCAACGCAAATCTTCAGGCTTAAGTTCCATAAAATGGTTGGCGATTTTCATTTTTTATTCCTCCGCCCTCTTTTTACCATTTTTGCCTCTATCTCTGCAACCCCTTTCAGGTAAAGATTGGGGCTTTATTTACCAGAATGATTAGTTTGGTCCAATCTCTATTTCTTATATTTTTATCCAGGTTCGAACCAAGCTCGGCTTTAGATTAAATCTGGGTGTCGGAATTATTAAATTCTATTCCCTTAGGAGTGATTATTTCCCCTTTTTGTCCATCACCAGGTTGCCGAACTGGTTGCCTTGAAATTATTTGATGATATTATCAATTAAATTTGATAGAATTATTAAAAATTTTTTAATTGAGGAAAGAATGGCTGAAAATCTAATCATCGAGCCGGTTGATAATAAAAAGAATTTGAGGCTTTTTATAAAATTCCCCTGGGAAATATACCAGAACGATCCTAACTGGGTACCTCCTCTTTATTTAGAAATGAAGGAAAAGCTCAACCGACGGAAAAATCCATTTTTTGAACACGCCGAAATGGAGCTTTATCTGGCTAAAAAATCTGGCCGGGTGGTCGGCCGGGTTGCTGGCCTTATAGATTATCATCATAATGAATACCAGAAAGAAAAAATAGTTTTTTTTGGCCTTTATGAGAGCATAAATGATGAAAAAGTGGCTCAGGCGTTGCTGGAAGCCGTTGCTCAATGGGGGAAAAATAAGGGGATGGAGGTTCTGCGGGGACCGGTGAATCTTTCGATGAATGATGAATGTGCTTTTCTTTTAGAAGGCTTTGATCAGCCCCCCGTAATTATGATGCCCTATAATCCGCCTTACTATTTAGAGCTAATGGAGAAAGCTGGATTAAGGAAGGCTAAGGACCTTTATGCTTTTGTCATGTCCAGGGATCATGAAATTAAGGAAAAAGTTGAGGCGGTGGTAGAAAAGGTAAGGAGAGCGACCTCTTTTGGCTTGCGCATTGTCAATATGAAAAAAATTGAAGAAGAAGCCAGAAAAATTGCTTATATCTACAATCAGGCCTGGGCCAAGAACTGGGGATTTGTTCCCTGGACTGAAAATGAAATGAAATTCATGGCCAAAAGGCTAAAGAATTTTGCCGACCCAGAATTAGTGATTTTTGCTTTACATGAAGGCCGGGAAGTTGGCTTTGCCTTTGGTCTTCCCAATTATAATGAAATAACCAAGGATCTCAATGGAAGACTATTCCCATTCGGAATTTTTAAATTATTGTTCGGGAGAAGAAAAATCAAGGGGATGCGAGCGATAGTTTTCGGTGTTTTGCCTGAAGTCCAGCATACCGGTTTGAGCTATCTCCTTTATGCCGAGCTCGAAAGGCGGGCTAAAAATGCCGGTTATGAGTGGGCAGAAACTTCCTGGCAGCTTGAGGATAATGAGGCCATTAATAGATTTACTGCCTCGATAGGTGGTAAAATATATAAAAAATATAGAATATATGAAAAAAAACTTATCTAAGGTTCGGAGTAAGGAGAATCAGATGAAAATTTATGAAGGTAAGCTACAGGCTAAAGGTTATAAAATTGCTATTGTTATTAGCCGCTTCAATCAGTTCATTTCCACCAGCCTGCTGGAAGGAGCCTTAGAAGCTCTGAGGAAATTGGGAGCGGAAGAAGCCGATCTTAAGATATATAAGGTTCCCGGAGCCTTCGAAATTCCTTTTCTGGCTAATAAGCTGGCTGAAAAGAGAGAAGTTGACGGGATAATCTGTTTGGGAGTTTTGATTAGAGGAGATACTCCCCATTTTGATTTTCTAAGTGCGGAAGTGACCAAAGGTTTGTCCCAGATAGGTTTGAATAAAGGCCTGCCCGTCTCCTTTGGCATTATCACGGTGGAAAATATAGAACAGGGTATCGAGCGAGCTGGAACTAAAGCTGGCAACAAAGGTTATGATGCGGCTCTGGCTCTGGTGGAGATGCTGAATCTACTGAAAGAAGCCAAACTTAGCTAACCAAGTGGGAATTAATTTTTATGACCGGAAAAAGAAGAAAAGCCAGAGAGTGCGCCCTGCAGATTCTGTTTCAATTAGAATTCGGTGATGAATCCATAGAAGAAGTTTTTCGTGATTTTTGGAAGCATCAGCGGGTTTCTCCTGAGGTTAAGGAATATTGTGAAATTCTGGTCAGGGGAATTAGCCAGAATAAGCTGGAAATTGATAACCTGATTCAGCAGGCTTCCAGAAACTGGCGCCTCGATCGAATGGCTGTGGTCGATCGCAATGTCTTGCGGATAGCAGTTTATGAGCTGAAGTCGGAAAAAAATTTACCAGTGCCGGTTATTATTGATGAAGCCATTGAAATTGCCAGAAAGTTTTCTGGCCAGGAAGCGGCCATTTTCATAAATGGCTTATTGGACGCCATCAGTCACAGCCTGCGGCCAGAAACTGCGGCCAGGGAAAAAGAACAAATAAAAAGATTCAATAAATCTGATAAGGAAGAGGTAGATAAATGAATGACCGGGACAAATTAAAGGAAAAAGAATTGAAGCTGGTTCAAAAAGAACTGAGTGACCAGGAAATAATTCGGCTGGAAAAATGGAAGAAGCTCCAGGAAAAGGGAATCGAGGTTTTCCCTCACCAAGCAGAAAAGAGCCATTCGGTCTTTGAGGTAGTCAGAGACTTTTATGATTTAACCAGGGAAGAATTAGAAGAAAAAGTTTATCCAGTGAAGGTTCCAGGGAGAATTATGGCTGTGCGGAAGATGGGACGGGCCACTTTTTTCCACATAGCTGATTTCCGCGACCGACTTCAAGTTTATCTGCGAGAAGATATAGTAGGTAAAGAAAATTATGAACTTTTTGAGCTTTTTGATATAGGAGACGTCATTCTGGTCGAGGGGCGTCTTTTTAGAACCAGGACCGGAGAGCTGACCGTCCTGGCGGAGAAATTCAGCTTCTTAGCTAAATCTTTTCATCCTCTGCCAGAGAAATGGCATGGACTCCAGGATGTTGAGCTACGCTATCGAAAGCGTTATCTGGATCTGATTATGAATCCAGAGGCTGGTGAGACTTTCCTAATTAGAAGCCAGCTCATAGCCAAGATCAGAAAGTTTTTTGATGACCGTGGCTTTATCGAAGTGGAAACGCCAATGATGCAAGTAATTCCTGGTGGAGCTCTCGCCCGGCCCTTTAAAACTTTTCATAATGCTTTGGGGATCGATCTTTACCTGAGAATTGCTCCCGAACTTTATTTGAAAAGGCTGATCGTTGGCGGTATGGAGAAGGTTTATGAAATCAACCGGAATTTCAGAAATGAAGGTGTCGATTCCCAGCATAATCCCGAATTTACCATGCTGGAATTTTACCAAGCTTATATAAATTATCATCAATTGATGGACCTAACTGAAGAATTATTTCTATATCTGGCGAGGGAAATCCATCGAAAGGAAGAGCTTCAGTACGGGGACCAGTCAATTTCATTTAAGAGGCCGTGGAAAAGAATCAAATTCCGGGAAGCTATCCTGGAATACGGTGGCCTTTCGCCTGCTCGCCTGGATGATGAAAAGGCTGTTCTGGAAATGGCGGCCAATCTGGCGGCTGACAGCCGAAGCCTGACCTACAGCAAAGCCCTGGATGTTATTTTTGATAAGCTGGTTAAAGACAAAATTATTCAGCCAACTTTTATCATCAATCCTCCGAAGGAAATTTCGCCTCTGGCCAAATCAGACCGGGAAAACCCGGAGGAAGCCGCTCGGTTCGAGTTAGTAATTGCTGGAATGGAACTGGCCAATGCCTTTTCGGAGCTGACCGATCCTTTTGAACAGCGGGAACGATTTGAGGAGCAGGCAGCGATGAGGCAAAAAGGCGATGAAGAATCGCACCTGGTGGACCTGGATTACGTTGAAGCCCTGGAATATGGATTACCACCAACTGGAGGTGAGGGGATCGGCATAGACCGATTGACCATGATTTTTACCAATCAAAAATCAATCCGAGAGGTAATTCTATTTCCTTTATTGAAACCCCGATGAGGTTCAAAAAAATAAATGGGTTTTGAATTATTTATCGCCCGCCGATACCTGACCGCCAGAAGAAAGCAGGCTTTTATTTCTGTCATTACATTTGTTTCTATTCTGGGAGTGACTATCGGAGTTATGGCTTTAGTGATTGCCCTTTCCCTGATTACCGGTTTTCAGGAAGATGTGCAGAATAAAATACTTGGAGCCACCGCCCATCTGATGGTTTCGGATTTATCTGGAGAAGGCTTGAAGAATTATCAGCCGCTTTCGGCCGAGATTAAGAAAATACCGGAAGTAGAATCGGTAACTCCCGTAATTTATAACACAGTTTTAATTACCGGGCCAAGCAGGAACGCTGGAGCTCTGCTTAAAGGATTGGACTTCGCTCAGGAAGTTAATAGTTCTCCCTGGTTGAAGAATTTGCCCGCCGGAACTCTTCCCGTTGGACCTCACCGAGAAGAGATTGCCCTTGGACGGGAGCTGGCTGCATCTCTTGGAGTTTCAGTAGGCGATCAGGTCAATGTGCTGATACCTTCAGGGCGGCTGACTCCGGTGGGGCTTCTGCCCCGCACCAAGACCTTTAAGGTCTGCGGTATTTTTTATTCGGGTCTATATGAATTTGATTCCTCTACGGCTTTAATTTCCCTTGACCTGGCCCAGAGGCTTTTTGACCTGCCTTCGAAAGTAAGTTATTTGCAGGTGCGGATAAAAAACATTTTCCGGGCGGAAGAAGTGGCCGAAGAGATTCATAATATTTCTAACCCCGGTATATATGTGACCACCTGGATGGAGCTAAATCGATCGCTCTTTTCTGCTTTAAAGCTGGAAAAGACCCTGCTTTTTCTGACTATAACCCTGATTGTGGTAGTCGCGGCCCTGAATATTGTAGCCAGCTTGGTACTGATGGTTATGGAAAAAACGAGAGACATCGGATTGTTAATGGCCATTGGAGCTACTCCCGGCCATATCAGGAAAATATTTTTTCTCCAGGGTGCCATAATAGGAATTATCGGCACAATCATCGGTACATTCCTTGGGTTGACCTGGTGCTGGTTAGCCAATACTTTCAAACTCATAAAAGTGCCGGTTGACATTTATCAAATTTCTTACGTTCCTTTCCATCCAAGGCCCCTGGACCTGTTTTTGATTATATTAGTTACTCTGAGCATTACTTTTATTTCCACTATTTTTCCCAGCAGAAAGGCGGCCCGAATCGATCCAGTTCAGGCCTTAAAATATGAATAAGCGGAGTGGCCGGTTAAATGTTGGATAAGGAAAAAATAATAGTCAGAACAGAAAACTTGGGAAAGGCCTATCCCTTGCCAGACAATCAGTGGCTTCGGGTTTTTGAGGATATAAATTTCGAGCTTAAATCTGGAGAGCTGGTCGCCATTATGGGGGTATCAGGAGTAGGGAAGACAACATTTTTAAATATTATTGGCGGACTCGATCGGCCAACAGAAGGACGGGTCTTTTTTAATGGAGAGCCCCTTGAGGAAAAAAGCCTGGCGGAAATTGCTTATCTTCGGAACAGGCAGATAGGATTTGTCTTTCAATTTTATCACTTGCTGCCTGAATTCAGCGCCCTGGAAAATGTAGCTTTGCCTCTCCTGGTGGGTGGAGCCGATAAAAAGGAGGCCCTCGAC
>PNJE01000044.1 GCA_002877915.1 Candidatus Aminicenantota bacterium | reverse complement strand
CAGCCAGGGAACGATGAATAACCTGGCGTTCGGGGGATACAATCCCTGGAAAAAAATGAGCTTTGCCTATTATGAAACTATCGGGGGTGGGCAGGGAGCCTCTTCTCAATTCGATGGATTAAGTGGAGTCCATTGTCATATGACTAATTCTTTGAATACCCCAATTGAAGCCCTGGAAAACTACCTGCCGGTCAAAATTACTAAATATGCCTTGAGAAAGAATTCCGGAGGTCTCGGGAAAAAACGGGGAGGAGACGGACTGATTAGAGAATATCAATTTTTAACCCCGGCCCAGGTTACGATTATTTCTGAACGCCGAAAATTCTCTCCTTATGGATTGGCTGGAGGACAGTCGGGGAAAAAAGGCCTTAATATGCTCATTCGAGGAAAAAGGAAGCTTTATCTTGGGTCAAAAGTTAATCTCAAAGTAAAAGCTGGGGATATCTTGAGGATAGAAACTCCCGGGGGCGGTGGATACGGGCGGAGATAAAAAGGAAAAAAATAATTCATTTTTTCCGGGATTTTTTAGGCTGGCAAATTCAAGCTATAAGGGAGGCAAATGGGGAAGTAAATTAATTATTTATTTTCAATGTTCAAGTTGGCTTTTATTTTTTAGCTTTTCTCTTTATTTGGCTGGCTGAATTTTTTTCTGGCCGGCTAATCTTTTTTATTTTGCTTTTTTCGATTAATAAGGAAGCCTGATAGGATAGATAGTTAAGTAAAATCATTACTCTTTCCCGGGCACCCAAATCTTTATAAAAAAGCCCCCGCAATCCTTTAAGTGGACCTTCCATTACCATGATTTCATCACCGGGCAATGGCTCTTCCCCATATTTCATCAGTTCAATTAAGCCATCTTTTTCCCGGGATTTTAGACAACTTATTACTTCAGGACCTACCGGAATGGGCCCCAAACGGTTACCAACTACTTTCTTTATTCCCCGGGTATAAATTATCTTCTGAAATTGAACAGGGTAGCTGAACCGGACAAAGACATATCCGGGGAAAAAAGGCTTAATCTTTGAATCCTGGCAGTATTTAGGATTATAGACGCTGAAGCCAGCCTGAGTTAAAATTTTTTCTACCTGAAATTCCTTTTTGGATTTAGTATTAACAACGAACCACTTTAACATCAAACCAGATTTTTATTACTTAGATAATAGCTAATTTTTCTTTAGAGCCTTTATTTTTTCTTAGATAATACCTGTCAGGAAAACAATTTTTCTATTTCTGATATTTTCTTTGGAATCTTGCTTCCCAGCACTCGATGGCCCTCCTTGGTTACCAGAACATCATCTTCGATTCTAACTCCACCGAAATCAAGAAATTTTTCAGCTCGATCATAATTTATAAAATCTGTGAATTTTTTCTCCTTTTTCCACTGCTCATATAAAGCTGGAATAAAATAAATGCCCGGTTCGACAGTTAGAACATAGCCTGGCTCTAAGGCCTTAGCTAACCTCAGGTAACCAAGACCGAACTGCTCGCTCCGTTTTACCGTATGGTTATAACCGACATAATCTTCACCCAAGTTTTCCATGTCATGGACATCAAGTCCCATCATGTGACCAAGCCCGTGAGGGAAAAATAAGGCGTGAGCTCCTTGCCTGACGGCTTCCTCCAAATCTCCTTTCATCAAACCAAGGTCTTTAAGGCCCTCAGCCATTACTAAGGCGGTTTTTAAATGGATATCCTTATACTTAATTCCGGGAGCAATTTGATTAATGGCTTCTTCCTGGCCCTTCAGGACTATAGAATAAATATCTTTCTGCCGCTGGTTAAATCGTCCCCCAACCGGAACTGTCCTGGTAATGTCACTGGCATAGTGGTTCTTAGATTCAGCCCCGGTATCCATAACCAGGAGTC
This sequence comes from Candidatus Aminicenantota bacterium, assembly GCA_002877915.1. Lineage (GTDB taxonomy): Bacteria > Acidobacteriota > Aminicenantia > Aminicenantales > Saccharicenantaceae > Saccharicenans. The sequence goes on along the minus strand of PNJE01000044.1, from coordinate 1,167 downwards.
GTCCTTTTTTCATCAAATCATCATAGGTGGTTTTATGAAAAATCTGGCCGTTAATGGTAATAATCGGTGGAAAAGAAAAAGCCAGGCCATAGGCCCTAAGCACCAATTCCATCAAAGCCAAAACTTCTTGCTCTTTGGCTCCAGGCCGAACTTCAGGAATGGCCATTAAGTAAGCTTCCCTGGTTACCTGGAGAGCTTTTTCTATTTCCTTTACCTCTTCTTCACTTTTATATGATCTCAGGCTAACTACCGCCCGCACCAGTTCTACCGAGCTGGCGGATTTTATCTGATCAGGATGAATATCCAGCCAAGAAGATAATCGCAGGGTAACTTCCGCTCTATAAGGGGGTAAAAAATGGATGATTCTTTTTGTTTCCCGAGCTTTTTTTAGATATTCGGCTAACTGAGCATAAGGCTTAACAGTTTTAATTCCGACCGCCGCTGCCCGATCTTTTATCTTAGGCTGAGGGCCAACCCAAATAATATCTTCCAGGGTAACATCATCTCCAAAGATAATTTCCTGGGCCTCATCTACATCAATTACCCCGGCCAGGCCAGGAGAATCGAGTCCAAAGAAATAAAGGAAGCTGCTATCCTGCCGAAAGGGATAGGCATTAGCTGGATAGTTCATCGGGCTGTCATTATTTCCTGGAAATAAGCAGATTCCGGATTTAATTAATTTCTTGAGCTGTCTTCTTCTTTGTTGATAAATTGATGGTTCAAACATATTTTTCCTCCTAAAGAAAATTATAGGATATCTATATCAAAATCTACCAACTAAATCAAAAAATTTTCAAAAATAAAATTTAATTCCGAGGCTTTAGCTCAGGGAAAATGACTCAAGCTGGAATAGGGCTAGAATAAGATTAAATACCCTTATTTTTGAAAAAGGCTAAATTAGCAAATTGATAATAACGAAATTGGAAATTTCCCCTTAAGAACCCCGCATAAAAAAAGAATGGTAGCGGGGGCTGGATTTGAACCAGCGACCTCCGGGTTATGAGCCCGACGAGCTACCTGACTGCTCTACCCCGCGATCATTTCAATCAAAATTATAGCAGAAAATAACTCATTGTCAAAAAAAAGAGGCTGGAGCAGGTCATAAGCCGAATTCAGTTACTGCCAGAGGCAGCGGCGGTCATTTGTCTACCCTGCTGATTGCTCAGC
>PNJE01000131.1 GCA_002877915.1 Candidatus Aminicenantota bacterium | reverse complement strand
CGAATTCTTTTAGAATGTCGCGGCCGAAGGGCGTGTTGGTAGCCTTGTAATCGGTATATTTCGAATCCCAGAGGCAAAAACCTTCGTGATGCTTGGCGGTGATGACTGCGTACTTCATGCCAGCGGCTTTGGCCATTCGGGCCCACTCGCGCGGGTTAAAGAGGTCCGGGTTGAAGTGCTCAAAATATTTCTGATACTGCTCGTTGGTCAGACGCTCGTTGTGCTTGACCCATTCGTGGCGGGCGGGAAGAGCATAAAGCCCCCAGTGGATGAACATCCCGAAGCGAGCCTCGGTCCACCATTTCAGGCGCTGAGCCTTCTGAGCTTCGGTTTCCTTGGGTAGCTGAGGTGAGGCTGAAGCGGCCAGCACAAACGTTATTACCAGGATAGCAGATGATAACACGCTGAGCCATTTTGCTTTCATTTATTCCTCCTTTATTAGTCAAGACATTTTCTTTTTCATTCAGTTATTCAGTATTCATTTCAGAATCTATTATATTAGAATTCCTTATCATTATTCACTTATCATTCAGTATTCAGCCAGATTTATAATCGAATTCATTCTTTTCGAAGTTAGATTTTATTAAAAATTATGGGAAGTGCTGGTTAAAGGCAAAATCGGCGTTAAGCATCAAGTCAAGATTAAAAAGAGGAAAGGCTTCATCAGGATAATATTTGAGGGCGATAATGGAGCTTGAAGGAAAGGGAAATAAAATTGCAAAGGCAAAGAGAAAGGAAAATTGAAAGACAAAGTGGGTGGAAAAGAATTTTCTGGTCACCATTTTTCGTCAAGGATTTCTTGCCTTTTCCGCTGATATTCCTCCTCGGTCAGGAGACCTTCTTTTTTCAGAGCTTCGAGCTCTCTCAGCTTGGCGGCGAAATCCGGTTTTTCTTTAGCCGGCTCTTCTATACATTCAGGATTTTCTTTTTCCACTTCTAATACTTCCATAGCCGCCGGGTTGGGCTTGGATTTTCCGAATGAAGACAGATTAATGAGGGAATAGATAACGCCACCCAGGCAGGCTCCCACCCAGATGATGAGAAAAAAAGACATCATCCCCCGGGCTTCGCCAGCCTCGCCCATGTTGCTCCCCATCAACACCAGGCCAAAAATTAAAAAGATGATGGACATTATCAGAGTAATTATGGAACTTGTCGGAGAAGGACGAACGGTGATTCTTTTGCCCTTTAAATTAATGTCATCAGGATTATTCATAAAGCCTCCTTCTTTTGATTATAAAAGCATCTGAAAGACAAAACAACAAAAAATCGGAAATTATAGAGTGTCCCGAATTTAAAAATAATTTAAAAATGAAAAAAGGTTAATCAAGGCATTTTTATTTTTTCTAAAAGCAGGGTTTTTAGTTCTTTTATTAAATTCCGATGGCTTATAGGCAAGAATTTCGTCAAATCGCTTTTAATCTCTTCTTGCGGAAATTTTTCAATCCCTTTCCTCAAATCTTCGTAATTAACCTTTTTATTATAAATAGCCATTTTTCTATTGACCAGGTCCCAGTCAATTGATACTTTTTTTGAAAGCATAAACCAAAGGTCAAAAACATCTCTGCCCCGGCATCTGGTCAAGATATCCCTAACTTTTTCGGCTAACATTTCCTCTATTGTTAAATGAGAAACGTAAGGATAAGGTGCGACCGGGAAGATGGTTTCAAGAAAAGAAGACTTGACTGGCAAAACAGGTTTTTCTCTTAAGGAGAAATCCAATCTAACTGTAAGAGGAAATTTATATTCTGGAACTTCCAGAAATACTCTTCCAACATATGAAATACCTATTGAGTCCATTCTTTTAAAGGCAACGCCTGGCTCTTCCTTGCTTAAAGCTTGAAGGCTTTGATTAATCAGTTGTTCAAGCTTCTTGGCGAATAACATGCTGGTAAAGTCCAGGTCTTCAGAAAATCTAAAAGAGCCATACAAAAACCTTAAGGCTGTTCCACCCTTAAAATAAATTTTCTGACTTTCTCTCTGCCTATAAAGATATTTTAAAAATAGAATTTGGAGATATTCGCGATAAATCGTGAACAAATCAATTTTTAATTCCTGGCTTAATTGTTGAGCGGTTTCCTTATCTAACATATTTTCAGCTTACCCAATAAATTTTGCAGGGGTATAAAACTGTATCTTTTTGATAGTTCACAAATCTTTTTTTGGTCAATCGCCTCTAAATTCAGATCTTTGATATGTATCTTTCTTAATTTTTTCGCCATAAAATAAAGTTCATCCAACAGAGCTTTTTCAGGAGTGGCGATTAAGAATTTGTCTTTTTTGACAAATCCCCAAAAATATTTACTTTCTAAATGAGCATATTCATACTCTTTTTCCTGATAATTTATTATTTTTGTCTTTAAAGGGGTTAGCGAGGTAACCGGATAAGGAAACTGGGGCAAAATCCCATAAAAAGACAGGGCACTTTCCAGAGAGATATAAGAAGGATTGACTAAGAAATTAGCCAGCTCAAATTCATTGTAGCCTTTCAAGGCAAAATGAAATTTCCCCTTGGCAACTCAGTTAATCACACCATCTTTTTCTAATCGCTGTAAGAGCACATAAAGAGTCTTTAATTTTTTTATAGCGAAAATTTTGCTGGCGTCGTTTATATCGAAAAATATAATTTTTTTTTGTTGCAATATTTTAATGGCCTGAACTTTTGATATCATCTCTATATTTGCTACATAATTATAGTAAATCTGGAATCTATGGCAATAGTCTGAAGACACGGGTTTAATTTCCAATATGGCTCCCTAAATTAAAACCGCTCCCAATTATTACCAAACTCCTTATTAGTAGTACTACAAATCTCAAAAAGCTTATTGTATTAAACCCTTTTTATTGCTTCCAATTTACTTTGAACCTGTCTATTTCCATAAAACCGTTTTCATTTTCCCTCCGAAAATAAAGATAGTTGTTTTTCATGGTTACAAACCTTGTGCCTAAATATTTCCCAGCCCAAGGGATATTAAGATTTTTTCTACCTATGAAAATTCATTCTGAATTAAAGATGTCATATAGGTATTCGCCTTTTTCCTTGCCCCGGGCCATGTCAAGTTTTGTTCGCAATTTGGCCATCGTAATTTCTCCATTTTAAGCCTTAGTTAGCTGACTGGACTGGGGAACGTTCTAACAGCTGG
>PNJE01000015.1 GCA_002877915.1 Candidatus Aminicenantota bacterium | reverse complement strand
TTCCCGGCCGAGGCTCGTCCCGCCACCGATGGTTAGTGCCCCAGCTATATATTTGATAATTCCAGCTTTAAGTTCTACCTGACCCATTTCTTTCCAGTAGGCCGCTTTCACCTGAGGAACACCACTTCCGGCTGCTTCCGGGCTGAAAAATCTCAGCAGGAGACCGCCTATAAGCGAGGTTAATAAAATTACTGCCAGGCTGGCCAGAAGAAAATAACTCCTGGAACGAAGGGAAAAGCTCAGAATGGTTTTCGAATAGATTAAATTGACCAACAACATAAATGAAACGGCTGCCAACCCAGAGACCAGCGCCAGAATAATTGTAACTAGGCTAATTCGAAGATTCTCAGGAACTTTTTTAATCATTTTCCGATTTCAATTTAATCTTCTTTTCAGCTTCTACAAAATACAGCCTCTGTTTATTTTATCTGAATATTTCTTTGTTTCTACCAACCACGTAAAAGGCGACCCCAACATAAAGCAAGGTCTGGAGACCTCCAGTCGCCGGCCTGAGCTCAAAAAGCAACCCAAGAAAATTTATCATAAAATGAAACAGAATGACCGCAAGAGTGCTCCTTTTATTTTTATAAAAAATATAAGTAAAAATCACCGACTCCGGGAAAAATTCCAGAAAATAGAAAGCTACCATAAGCCAATTCGAACTTTTGGCCGGTAAGGGATAGCCATTGACCAGGAAAAGAGGGAAATGCCACAGAGCCCAGACTAGCCCGATGAGCAAGCTGGCCCGCAGACCAGATAGGTATCCTCTTAGTTTATCCAGCCAGTAACCCCGCCAACCCAGCTCTTCTGGAAACGGACCCAGGAAAAAGGTATAAAAAATAAAAATTAAAATCGAGGGAATATGAGCCCTTACCTGGGGCACTATTTTTAGCTGGGAAAAAGACTCCCCGAAGAGAAAAGAAAGCAGAATAGAAGCTATGGTAATAGTGAGAGGCAGTAAAAAAATCTCACCATAGCCCTTTTTATTGATTAGGGTGGGGTCAAAAACCCGTCTCCAATAGTCCCAATGATATTCAGCCTCTTCGCTGAGTAAAATAAAAATTATGGCCGTTAGGGCTGGACCCAATAAGCCAGCGAGAAGGAGAACTTTAACCGCCAGATTTTCCACTCCCCGACCAGTGGATATCGCCAGAAACCAGGGAAGCCAAGTAGAACCCAGAGCAAAAGGTATGTATAAATAAGGGTTTATAGCTATCTTTTTCATTTCAATTTCCTTGGCAACTATTAAGCCTTACTCATCTAACTTTAATAAATAAAATATAAAAAAAGCGAAGAATAATAAAGAAGAAATTTTAAAATGGCTAAGGGGTCTAATTGACTCTATTAAAAAATAGGCTTTATGAACAGATACAAAATTGCTTAGAAGCATCTTGAAAATTATTAAATCTGACAAGCAAATATAAGAGGATTTAATTTCTACCTTAATTATACATAATCCTGCTTTCCTGGTTTCTCAAGGTAGCCCTCAGCCGATATGGTCAGCTAACTTTATCTCTTTATGGCTAAATTTTTTACTAACCAGTCTGAGCTACTTTTACATAAATATTCCTCGCAATGGCGTCAGATGAAGACCTGGCCGAGCTATTGACAGATTGCCGCCAAGACCTTATTGATATAAGTGATATACTTAATAGTTAAATTTATTTCCTAAATAAGAAGGAATCAGGGAGAAAAAAAATGAAAGCTATATTTCTTACTGGGCTGAGGAAGGCCCAGATGAGAGAAATCCCGGAACCAGAGTTATTGGATGAGCATTCCGTTTTATTAAAAACTCAGGTAGCTGGTATCTGCGGTAGTGATTTGCACTACTTTATTTCAGAAACAGTGGGCGGAGAAAAAGTCCCTTATCCATGCATTGTCGGTCATGAATGTTCGGCTGAAGTAATCAAAGTTGGGCCAGAAGTTAAAGAATTTAAGCCTGGAGATGTTGTGGCTGTCGAGCCATCAATATCCTGCGGAGTCTGCGATCAATGCCTCGCCGGACGTTTTAACACCTGCCGCAAGATAAAATTTCTCGGGCATCCCGGGGAAATTAACGGCTGTTTTGCCGAGTATTTTGTGATGCCGGATAAAAATTTATTCCTGTTAGCGCCAGATATTCTTCCGGAAGAAGCTATGCTGGCTGAGCCTCTGTCGATCGCCCTTCACGCTTTTAACCTGGCCAAACTAGAAAGTAGCTCAACAGTAGGCGTGCTGGGAACTGGGCCGATAGGTCTATCACTGGTTATGCTCTTAAAAAGGCATGGCTTTGGGGCCATTTTTGCCACCGATCGTTCTGAGGCCAGAGTAGAAGCTGCTCTTAAGGCTGGAGCCGGCTGGGCGGCCAGCGTCGAGCAAGAAGATATCCTGAGAGAAATATTAACCCGCCAGCCTCTGGGTTTAGACGCCGTCTTTGAAGTAAGCGGAGATCAAGAAGCCATTGACCAGGCAGTTGAATTGGTAAAACCTGGGGGGGAAATTATCCAGGTTGGTATACCCATACCGGAAAGAGTTTCTTACCGGATAGCTCGACTCAGGCGTAAAGAAATTACCATAATTAATTCCAGACGTCAGAACAAATGTATGGAACCAGCTCTCAATTTGATCAAAAATAAAAAGATAGATATAGGCTGGCTACTCACTCATCGCTTCAAGCCGGAACAGGCACAAGAAGCCTTTACCGTGGCCGCCGACCGTCTGGATGGAGTTTTAAAGGCTGCCTTTGTCTTTAGAAAATAGATGACTAATTTAATCAGCTTTTAAACTTTTATAAATAGAAAGAAAAAGAGAACCAGAAATTTTACCTTTCAAATCTTAAGTGAATTGCGGGTGCTAAGCTTTTATTTTTTTATTTTCCAAAGAAGCAATATCGCGGGCTGCCCGAGCCTTTTAATTTCGATTCATCCAAATAGCAGCTATTTTAAAAAACAAATCCTAAGGCTACTGAGGCTCGACTTCCCCCTAATTTAAAGCTCGCACCCTCATAACTTCCGCTGGCTGAGGTATAGGCGCCGTTAATTCCCAAGATCATAAATTTCTCTTTTAAATAAATTCCCCCTTCCACTGAAAAACCGGTTCGGTGGCCACTAACAATTGTTTCCATAGCTTCCTCCCTGTAAGTTGCCGCCATGACTTCGGCTCCGAGGAATAATTTCCAATGCTTGCCTAAATTGGGAAAATAACCCAGACCGCCACCGAAAAACTGTTGCTTGGAAGAAGCTGGTTCCTGAAGTTGCGGGGTAAGACCACTTTTAGAAAATGAATAGAAACTGCCGTAAATATAAATTTCCTTAAAAACTCTTATCCCTAACTTGAATTCCGGAATAATTACTTTATGGCCATATATCTCCTTGTAGCCCGAATCAGAGGGAAATAAATAGCCTCCACTTACCGAAAACATGACCGTCTCGGCCAAAAGCCCCACCCAACTACCAAAAATCAAAATAACAACAAAAATCATCAGAAATTTTTTGGCTGGTTGTTTATTTTCTTTCATGTTAGCCTCTCTTTAATATTGGTTTGGCCGTCCTGCCTTTATTTATATCCAAATCCAGCAGGAGCGGCTGCTTTCCCTGCGTCGAATGATTTATAACCCGGCCATAGCAATCAATAGCCTCAATGGTATAAATATAATTTTTATTTGGCTCAAGGTATTTATCAACTAAGGTCACCGAACCATTCTGGAAATCAGATTCCTGGAAGTTTTTTAAAATTACGGCCTGGCTGCCTCCAGACTCACTTCTAGAAAGCCGGTAACTGTCAACTATAAAAGGAGCTGATTTATTCACGCCAATAGTAATAACGGCATAAGATCGCCTGATAATCCAGGCCCTTTCAATTTTCCTATCAACCTGGATACTTAAAGTAATTTCGGGAACAAATCCAAATCCAGAGACATCTAACCTGGTTTGAGGATAATCGGGATCGTTAGAAGAAATTAAGAAACCAGCAGTCAAAGGTCCGGTATCATAGACGTTAAATCGAAAAGTGATGTCTCTGAAGCTACCTACCGGCACGACAAATGGACAAGCCGGTCCGATAAATGAAAAATCGCTGGCTCCGGAAGATCTTAAAATATCACTGATGGTCAGGGGTCCATCCCCATCATTATAAATAGTGACCAGGCCATCGCTAAAGGTACAGACATTAACATTTCCGAAGCTAAAAGTGGAAAAAGAAAGTCTTATTTTTGGGTTAGTTCCGGAATAAGCTTGAAAGGAGATGCTTGATCCTGTGCCTTGAATTGAAGTGATTCCCAGGCCCGTTGGCGCACCATTATAGGCATTAGTATTTGGATAGTTAGACGGCCCGAGTTCATTTCCCGGCCGATAAAAGTCTCCCGGATTGAACCAGTACCCCAAGCCTTTCTCTATCTCATCCAGCCCATCTGCCTGCATCAGCATCAATAATTTATGGTCAGTGTAAGAATTGTCATAAAGGAAATTTCTCCCATTATTATTCAAGCGGGCATCAACATGCCACACCGCCAGGCCGACCTCTGAAGTTCCTCCAAACCAATTCTGTAAAGTGCGGTCATTGCCGGTGGCATACCGGTTCTGAACCATAAAATACTCATTGAAGATATCACCAGGTTGGGCCGTAGGGAAAAAGAGCATGGCTTCAGCTTCTGAGGCAGCTGCTCTTAAAGTATAGGTATGCCTACCGGCATTAAAAATCGAGGGTGTTAACCAGTCCAGAACAAACTTGGAGAAGCAATTATGATCAAAATAGGTGCTATCCATCATATCAAGTCCGCCGACTCCTCCCCGAGGGCCAACCGAATCATCATAATCATAATAATCAGGAAGTCCGAGAGCATGGCCAGTCTCGTGAATGGAGGTTTTAGGGGAAAATTGGCCTGAAGGATAATCATAAAGTTCCCATTGCCAGGAATACTTTCGCCAGCGCTTACCATCGAGCACAAAAGTGGAATCAGAAAAGCTGGTTTGATATCCCCACCAGAAGGAAGCCCACTCTCCATGGGGTCCAGTCCAGAAAACCAGAAAATAATCTATTATTCCATCATTATTATTGTCATACTGAGAAAAATCATGGCCTTGCTGCTTGTAATAATTCAATGCTTCCTTAATTAAATTATCGCGGCCAGTGCTGGTTTCCGTAACCTGAGAACGGGGATAAGCAGTGATGTACCAACCAAGAACATCCCCCTGGATATCAAGCTGTTGGTAAGATGACCGCTGGTAATAAGCGCGGAGTGATTCATAAGGATATTGATAGTCAGAGGGCTGCTCCGGTCCAAAAAGGCGCTGGGCAATCGTGGATGCTGGAGTTACCGGCGGATAATCCTGGAAAGCAATCAATAAAGCCAGAACTTTAATTGTTCCTTTGGTCGGCATCCCTCGCCAGGCCGGAGGCGGGGCCAGTATTTTTTCAATTTCCTCGGAACTATAGCCCTGGCTTTCGAGGGCCAGCTTCTTCATCTTGTAATTAAAGCGGGCAACCAATTCCGGATCCATCTTATAATTGGCAATAGCTTTAGCCGCCGCCACCCGGGCAGCATAGGTCCCCTCCTGCTTGTATTTCTTAATTTGTTCCTTGGTAGGAGGCTCCAGCCCGAAAGCTGAGCTAAGTAACAGCCCACCACTTAGGAGCATAAGGAAAATTTTTTCCAACCACTTTCTGCTAATTGCCATTTCCCCTCCTATAGCCTTAAAATTATAATCTATAAAATATTGTGATGATTTTGAAATTCATGTCAATTTTTCATTGAGAAGTTCTATCTAATTTTTTTATTTTAAAATAAAAATCTTTTTTTCTATAATAGTCAAGAAATGACCCCAAAAATTCTCTCAATTAGCCGAAGCTACGTAGGCCTTTTTATCAAGCTCAGCCTAAACCGGTAAAGCTTACTTAATTTAATCTTGGGTCTGACTGATGAGGTGAGAAAATGAAAGATGTTATTATTAAATATAAAAAAAATAGTCCGTTTGTCTCCATAACAAAATTACGTTTGATCCGCACGTCCTTTTTAATTTTTTTAATTTCCAGTTTCTTAGTTTCCTGCTCGAAGTCAAATTCTATTGGTTCGGGAATATTTGAGGAAGAATCTTCTCTGCCGCTAAAAAATATTCAATTTATTGAGCAAAACGATAGTCAGTCTATAAGGCTCCTTAAAGCTGCTCGAGTGGTCCCGACCAAGCGGCAGTTAGACTGGCAAAAAAAGGAGCTGATTGCCTTTGTTCATTTCGGTTTGAATACTTTTACCGGAAAAGAGGTAGGAGAAGGAAACGAAAATCCATCTCTTTTTAATCCCACTGCCTTTAACGCCCGACAATGGGCCCGGATATTTAAAGAGACCGGTTTTAAGACGGTTATCTTGACCGCCAAACACCACGATGGTTTCTGTCTCTGGCCAACAAAAACTACCGATTATTCAGTTAAAAAAAGTCGCTGGAGAAAAGGCCAGGGAGACGTAGTTAAAGAGTTGTCTATGGCCTGCCGAGAAGAAGGGTTATCATTTGGCTTTTACCTTTCTCCCTGGGATAGACATGAAAAAACTTACGGCACCACCCGTTATAACGAAATTTTTCGAGCTCAGCTCAAAGAATTATTAACTAATTATGGCCCGATAGCTGAAGTCTGGTTTGATGGCTATTGCGGAGAAGCCCCCGGTACCAGAAAACAGTCCTACGATTGGCCTTCATATTATCAATTAATTCGTCGCTGGCAACCGGAGGCGGTGATCGCCATTATGGGACCCGATGTTCGCTGGGTAGGAAATGAAAATGGATTAGCCAGAGAAAGCGAGTGGAGTGTTTTACCGCTGGAATTGCCTGAGCCCAAATTAGCCTGGCTTTGCTCCGGGAGTTATTCTTTAGAAAAAGTTTTCGAGCCCCAACAAATGACCTCTCCCGAACCAGGGAGTCGCGAAAAAATCCTGGCCGCCCAGGCCCTTTTCTGGTATCCAGCGGAAGTGGATGTGTCTATCAGGCCCAGCTGGTTTTATCATAAAAATGAAGACTCTCTGGTCAAGACTCCCCGACAGTTAGTTGAAATTTATTTTCAATCGGTTGGAAGAAATTCTGTCCTCTTGCTTAATGTTCCCCCCGATACTCGGGGTTTGTTGAATGAAAACGATATCAAAGCCATCCGTGGTTTCCACCATCTTCTCGATTCAATCTTTAAAAAAGACTTAGCCAAGGGAGCCAGGGTCAAAGCGTCCACTGAAGATAAACATCACCCAGCCAGTTTTATCGTGGATGATGACCCCGATACTTATTGGAGAGCCGATGAGGGCCAGACCGAAGCTACTCTGGAATTTAGCTTAAAGGAACCCAAACAATTTGATTGTCTTGAACTTCAGGAAGAAATTACCCGGGGTCAGAGAATCGAAAAATTTTCAGTTGATATATGGAACCAAGGAAATTGGGTAAAAATAGCTAATGGCACCACCATCGGATACAAGCGTCTGCTTAATTTTCCCGAAGTAACTTCAAACCGGATCAGATTGATAATTCAACAATCAAGAGCCACGCCCACCCTGAAGAAATTTTCGCTTTTTAGAAAGGGAGAATTTTAACTGATTTTTAATTCTATCTCCTGTTTCGATGGGGATTTCTCTTACTACCAAAAGTTAAATCCGGAATAAAGCATTTTTTAAAAATTAAGGCCTTTTAATCCCTAAGCAAAAAATAGAAGAGAATAAGGCTGTTTAGCTAAAAGTGTCACGAAAAGAAAAAAATGTGGCCAGAACTACTTGATGAACAACTTGACTGATGATGAAAAAAGATAACTGTTAGTTACCTATTTCTGAAGACAGGTTTTAGGCCGTTTGGCTGCGAAATGCTTGCCTATTTTTTATACAAAACCCGCTAAAAAAAGAAAAAGCCCTAATTTGACATTCTTTTTCTAACAGGATTAGAATAATTAAGGAGGGAAAAGATGAAGGCAAAGGAAAAATCTTTTCTTTTTTTAGTTTTAGCCGCTTTTATTTTCTTTTCATTTTCCTGCGCTCCCATTAAAAAAACAGGCTCAGAATCTGAATTTACCCGTCATCTGAATTCCGGCATAAATTTCCTTCACCAGGGAAACTACGAATTAGCCCGTCAAGAATTTGCTATGGCTATTAATCTCAATAAAAAATCAGCCCGGGCCCATAACTTTATGGGTTTGGCTTATTTTCGGGATCATAATTATGAATATGCCGAAATGTATTTCCAGAAAGCAATTAAACTCGATCCGAAATTTGCTACCGGTTATCTTAACCTGGCTGGAGTTTATGCCCTGGAGGAACTTTACCCTAAAGCCATAGAATATTATCAGAAAGCCATCTCCCTTTCTCCGAATCTGGTCTCGGCTTATTACAGCTTGGGAGCAGTTTATTTCCAGACTGGTGATAAAGAAAAAGGGACTTATTATTTGACCAAGGGACTCGAACTGGATCCGAATTATTTAGACCAGCATGCTGATTCTCTCGCCGGACTGCCTATGAAAGGTTCAGCTCTACCAGAACTTTATTTTAGCTTCGCCAAACTTTATGCCAGTCGTGGTGATGTTGACAAAACTGTAGAATATCTGAACAAGGCTCGCCAGTACGGTTTTAAAGATTGGAAGCGAATTGAAATTGATCCAGAATTTTCAACCGTAAGGGAAGATGTTAGGATTAAAGAATTTTTAAAATAACCTTTCCCCAAGTTGCTATTTAGTTCGAGCCAAAAACTGGGAACGAAAGTGGGGGAATTTAAACCAACAAAATAAAAAAGGGAATCTAATCTGGAGAAAATTCTAACCCGTCGTCCAAAAAAAGAAAAAAATTAAGTTCATAGCCAGCTTTAAGCCCAAATAATTTGGCGATAATTCTTTTGAAAGCCGGGGAATCTTAATAATTTGAGTTCTTATACCAATCAAGCTGAAGAATAGATTTTTAAGGCAGATTAAAATATAATTGATGGCGGAATGTTTCATTTCGAATCGTTTTTAAATTTAGTTTTTATCGGCTTTGTTTCTCTTTTTCCACCAGTCAACCCCTTAGGGACAGCCCTGCTGCTCGACCCTTTTTTCCATCATTTAAGCTACCAGGACCGCCAAAAGGCAGCCAAAAAAATAGCCCTTTATTGCCTAGCTATCGGTGTGGCCACCGTGATTGCTGGCAGCTGGATTTTTAAACTTTTCAGCATTTCCATTCCCGTCGTTCAGATAGCCGGAGGAATAATCATTTGCAAAATGGGCTGGGAACTTTTATCCACGGAAAGCCCGGTAAAAAAATCTGAAGGCCCAAATGGGCGGAGCGAGGCAGATAAAGATAAAGAAGATATAGAAGAATTGTTGTTTTATCCCCTGGCCTTCCCAATGACCGTGGGTCCTGGCAGTATTTCTGTCCTTCTCACCTTAAGTGCCCATGGGCATTCCAATCACTGGCCTACTTATTTTATGAATTTATCAGCCATAATATTGGCTGTAGTTTTGATGGCCGTCCTTATTTATTTTAGCTTTGCTTTTTCTCCTAAGCTAATCAAACGCTTCGGTCCAAGAGGTAGCCTGGTAGTCAATCGCCTAACGGCTTTCTTGGTTTTCTGCGTCGGCTTACAGATTATGTCTACCGGCATAATGCATTTTATAAAATAAGATTCCCCCGACTTAATTAGCTTAATTGAGATAAAAAATCAGAAATTCCCAGGCTGATAGCCCTAGTTTAAGGCTTTGATCATTTACTTTAAACAAAGACAGCTAAAGGTCAAATTTTACGTAAAATAAAGGCCAAAAGATAATTTTTTATGAATGGGATCTATCTTCAACTATTTAATTTGAAAATTTTTGTGAGAGGATAATTTAATAAAAATTTGACTCCGAATAAAAAAAATTATAAATTATAGGCAAAAAATGGAGGATTAGATGAAAAAGAAATATGGTTCTTTGGCTTTAATTCTGGGGATAGCAACTCTGGTTTTCTTTTTAGCAACCTTATTTAGCGCCTGCGAGGGGAAGAAAAAAGAAGCAGCCGAATCAACCCGGGTAGTAGAAATGCTCAGCCTGGAACAATTAAAGCCAATCCTGGGAGAAGCCCGAGAAGATAGCTCTGGGGCAGTGGATGTTTCCGGCGATACCAACAGATTAATGGTTTCCTATCGCTATTTTAATCCTAACAGAAAAGATTACGATGATGGATTGGTCAAAGATCTTGCTCCTAAAATCGATGCCTTGTATAAAAACTTTAAAAATCTTAATCGGACTGAATTTTACGTAGAAGTAAATGATCCTCAGGTCCCAGGCAAATGGAAACCTTATGTCAGTTTCGCTGTTCATAGAAAATTAGTGGAAAAGGTGGAATGGTCTAAATTATTTACCGATGATTTCTTTAGAAACGTAATCGATTTAAAGCGTTTTGATTGATATTTTTTACTCAAAAAAAATAGCTTACTAATCTAAAAGTTTATTTAAAGGTTAATTCCTATAAAGGTAATCACAAAATCTGAGAGTGAATGTATGTGATTAAGTAACCCAAAAAAATTCCTTACTTTTCTTAGCTAATTTTTTAAAAAAAGCTAAAATCTGTTTTAGTCTTAATTATTGAGGCAAAGAACTTTAATTATTTTATAATAAAAGAAATAAGCTACCTCCTACGAGCTTAAAGTCTTTTGGCCTTAGGTCGCCAGTTGCTCTAAGATCAAATTTTTCCGGGCTATCTCCTTTATAAGCGAATCATCTGATTTCTTTTCTATTTCCTAAGCCTTCCTTTTCTACCTCAAGAATTTTAAGGTCTATTAATAAAGCCAGAACAAATTTTAATTATATTAATTATATCCTCCATAAAGGCATCGGGCTTTTTAAATTTTTATCTTTAGGCGGGCTATCTGCTTATCACTAATAATAATCATTTACTTGACAAACATAGGAAATTTATATTAATGAATTATCATATGTTAGCCTAAGAGAAAGAGGGTACTATGATTCGAAGGGCGAGGGTACTTTTATTTCTTATTATCTGCTCTGCAAAAATCAAGCCGGCCAGCAATTTTTATCTGCCTCTGCCCATTTTTAGGTTCTCTAAAGCCTTGGCCAACAGCATATTAATATTTCCTTTTAATAAAAAAATCCTTGTAATCATATAAGAATTATAGGATAATTTTAGTATGGCTGGCCAGGTAAAAGGAAGACTTATTTATCACCCCGGATCCCTTTATCAACCATGGAAATTAATTAGGCTCGCTTTTTATGTCCCAGTAAGTTGGGCAAAACAAATAAATCAAAAAATTTTAAGGAGGTTTTAAATGGCTGACCTTATCCCCAATGTTACCTTGGACAACAGCGGCTTAGCCTGTCCTATGCCTATTATCAAAACGAAAAAGGCGGTCGATGGAATGAAAGTCGGGGAGATTCTGAAGATGATTGCCACCGACCCCGGCTCCGTCAGCGATGTGCAGGCCTGGGTCGACAAAACTGGACATGAGTTAATAAAGCACGAACAAGAAGGTGACAAATACATTTTCTACATCCGGAAGGCAAAGTAATCTACTTCCTTCAACCTTCGATGAGAATAATTATCTTTAAAACAAATTGATAAGGAGGCATAAGTAATGGCCGAAGAAAAGAAAAGATTAGCCATCATTTGTATCCATGGCAGCCTGGATGTTGCCTTTGCAGCTTTTGTCCTGGCTACCGCCGGGGCAGCCATGGAAATGGAAACCGCGGTCTATTTCGCCTTTTATGGCCTGGAGGTGCTGAAGAAAGGGAAAATTGACAAACTTAAGGTTTCTCCTTTAGCCAACCCAGCCATGCCAGTCAAGATTCCTAACATTGTGGCTATGCTCCCGGGTATGACTGCGGCCGCCACTTCCATGATGAAATCCTGGATGAAAAAAGCAAAAGTTGCCTCTTTAGGAGAGCTAATGGAAATGGCCAAAGAGCTGGGCGTCAGATTAATTGCCTGCCAGATGAGCATGGATGTCATGGGCATTAAAAAAGAGGAGCTAATAGAGGGAGTCGAAATCGGAGGAGCTGCCACCTTCTTGGAATTCGCCAGCCATAATGCCATTACCCTGACTTTTTGAATTAAAAAGGAGGAAAAATGGCTGATGATAAAATTTTAATCATCATGACCAGCGGTCCAGATACTCCGCGGCGTTGCGCCACCCCGCTGTTCTTTGCCACCTTGGGGGCGGCCATGGACTATGAAGTAACTATGTTCTTTACTATCGACGGCACCTTGTTGCTCAAAAAAGGCCTGGCTGACACAATTTATCCCAAGGAAGGAGGAAAATCGGCTGGTGAATTTTTGCGAGAGGCCATAGAAGCAGGTGTTAAGATAACCGCTTGTTCAGCTTCACTCGAACTCCATGACCTGAAACCGGAAGATTTAATTCCAGAAGCCAAAATTGTTGGTGGGGCTTCTATGTGGCAAATGGCTGACGAAAGTAAAATTGTTTTGACTTTTTAACCAGCAAAAAATTTTTTTATCAAAAAAATTCGAAAGGAGCCAAAATGAGCCTAATTAGAGGTTGTAATCTTCCAGAAGATCTTTTTTATTATCCGGAAAAACATATCTGGCTTAAGCCTCTGGGCGGAAACCTTTTCCGCATTGGGTTAACGCCGATTGCCGGCCGGTTAACTGGTGGAAAACTAAACGCCGTGACCCTCAGGGCCAAAAATATAGGCACTGAAATTCAGCAGGGCAAGAGTGTAGCCACCATGGAAAGCGGAAAATATGTCGGACCAATACCGACACCTGTTACTGGCATCGTCAAAAGAGGCAATGAGAAACTCTCGACTGAACCTAACTTGGTAATAACCGACCCTTATGGTGAAGGCTGGGTAGTGGAAATAGAAGCCACTAAATGGGAAGAAGAAAAATCGGCCCTTCTGACTGGAGCTGAAGGCCTGGCTGAATATGAAAAGAAACTGGCTGCGGCAGGTCTTTCCTGTGGCTAAGCCTCAAGGTTTCAGGAAAAATGGGTGCATGGAAAAATTCGGAAAAATAAAAAGTTTATAAATCCAGATTAAATTTATTCCTTCACTAAGGAGGGCAAATGAAGGAAAAAACGATTTATGAACACTTAAGGGACAAGGGCCTTTCCCGGCGTGATTTTATGAAGCTCTGTGGTACCATCGCCGGAATGATGGGCTTAGAGTTCAGTCCGCCAGTCAAGGCCCTGGGGAAATTGGCTCATCCTACCCCGGCTGAAGTGGTGGCTCGGGCTCTTACGACCAAGCCGAAGCTGCCTATCATCTGGCTGGAATTCCAAGATTGCGCTGGCTGTAGCGAGGCTATTTCCCGTTCAAGTTCTCCTTCCCTGGCCAAGCTGGTCTTAAACGACATCGCCATTGAATACCATGAAACGCTGATGGCGGCTGGTTCCCAGGCCGAAAAAGCCAAGGAAGAATGTATGGAAAAATATCGGGGGAAATATGTCTTGGTAGTGGAAGGGAGTCCCACTGTAGCCGACGATGGCATTTACTGCGTGGTGGCTGGCAAAAGCAACCTGGATCTGCTAAAAGAAGCGACCGCCGGAGCAGCTGCCGTTATTGCTACTGGTAATTGCGCTTCTTTCGGTGGAATTCCGGGGGCCAATCCCAATCCAACCCGGGCCTGCGGAGTGGCTGATTTAATCAAGGATAAGCCGGTTATCAACATCCCCGGTTGCCCAGCGATCCCAGAAGTGACTACAGGCACTATCCTCTACTTCTTGATAATGGGAGAACTTCCTAAGACTGACCATCTCCTCCGACCTCTTACCTTCTATGGTCATACAATTCATGATCATTGCCTCCGCCGGCCGTTCTATGAAGCTGGAAAATTCGCTGAAAGTTTTGATGATGAGGGCGCCCGGAAGGGTTATTGCCTTTACAAACTTGGTTGCAAGGGTCCAACCACCTATAACGCTTGTGCTGCTCTGAAATGGGAACAAGGCCTGTCTTATCCGGTTCAATCTGGCCATCCTTGCTTAGGCTGTTCTGAACCTCATTTTTGGGATGGAGGTGGCTTCTACCAGGGACAGTCAGCAGCTTTAATACCACCTGAGTCTAAAACAACTGCCGTAGCTGCCGGAGTAGGCGTGGCTATCGGGGCAGCTCTGGCTGGAGTTAACGCCGCCAAAAAGGGTCGGGCGAAAAAAGCTCTAACTTCCATTTCAGCTGTCGGGCCAGGCGAATCGGGCGCAAAACCCATTTCCCAATCAGAAAGCAAAAAGGAGGGCTGAGATGGACTGGTCAGAAATTTTAAGATTTTCTCGGGGACCTCTTTTCCACCTCTCTCTGATCATCTTTATTGCCGGGATGACCTACCGGTTGCTCAGGATTGTTCTCTTGGGTTGGGAAAGAGACCGAACTAAAAGACAGGGAAGCAAGCTCTGGGGGACGATTCTAAATTACCTAAGGGGCTTAATAATTCTGCCCTTTATTCCCTGGGTTCGCCGCACCTTTCGTAACAATGCTCTAACCTTTATCGCTGGTGGGTTTTTCCATCTGAGCCTATTTGTGGTTTTGGCTTTCGGGGCAGCTCATATCCTGGTCTGGCAAAGCCTTTGTGGAATAAGCTGGAAACCACTGCCAACTCCCATCGTCGATTGGTTAGCCGCCGTTGGGATCATTTCGCTTCTGGTGCTTCTGATAAACCGACTAACTCACCCGGTTCTGAAGCTCCTGACCAAATTGCCCATCTGGATAAACTGGACGGTTGTGTTCCTACCATTTATTACCGGCTACATTATGACTCATCATCTCTGGTTCCGCTATGAAGTTATCTTCAGCCTGCATATGATTTCCGTCTGCCTGCTGCTTATCTGGATTCCGCTGGGGAGAATATCTCATTTCCTATTCTATTTCTTCTCTAAGACCATTCACGGCGCCCAGGCTGGGAAACGGGCGGTTACGCCTTGAAAAGGAGGCTTCAGATGAAAACCCAATCTGCCTTAAATACTTACATTAAGGAAACAGGTGGCTGGGTAGCCAGCCAGTTAGAGGCCTGTACCCGTTGCGGAATCTGCGCCGATGCCTGCCACTTTTATCAAGCTCTGGGCAATCCGGAATATGCTCCTGTCTGGAAACTGGAGCCGTTACGCCGAGCTTACGAGCAACGGTTCACCGTAGCCGGGAAGCTAAAGCTGGCTTTAGGTTTGGAGAAAAAACTTACCGATTCCGACCTGGAACATTGGAGCAAAATTGTTTATGAAGCCTGCACCGTTTGTGACAAATGCGCCTTTGTCTGTCCAATGGGTATAGAGCTTGGCCTTTTAATTCATGAAGTTCGGACTGGCCTGGCCGCCTCTGGGGTTGTTCCAGGTGATTTAGCTGAGGCCACCGAGAAGCAGAAGACCCTTGGCAGCCCTCTTGGGGTTACTGATGAAATGTGGCGGGAAAGAATTGATTGGATAACCGATGAATGGGAAGAGAAAATTCCAGTGGATAAGCCCGGGGCTGAAACCCTGGTAGTTTTTACCTCAATTGAGCTGATGAAATTTCCGGATAACTTAGCGGCCATTGCTAAAATCCTGAATAAAGCCAGTGAAAATTGGACTACCAGTTCAACTGGCCGCGAGGTGGTCAATTTCGGATTTTTTGAAGCCGACGAAGAACTTACTAAACTTTTTATGTACCGGGTATTCAAAGCAGCGGAAGACCTGGGAGTAAAGAGAATTGTGATCAGCGAGTGCGGACATGCCTATGAAGCTTTTCGCTGGACTGCCCCTAATATCATGAAGGTACCCAAGGGAATTGAAATCATTCACATCACCGAGCTTATCCATCAACTCTGGAAAAATGGCCGGATAAAAATCAAGGAAGGAGCCTTTGATGACGGGGTTATTACTTTCCACGATTCCTGCAAAATCCAGCGCCTGGGCGGCCTGATTAAGCAACCGAGAGAGGTTCTTAAAGTTTTAGCTCCTAAAAACTTCAAGGAAATGACGCCTAACAAAGAGCAGGCGATGTGCTGTGGCGGGGGCGGTGGAGTCATCTCAATCAAAGAAGCTGAGGCCAATCGTTATGCGGTCTTTGAGATGAAAATGGAGCAAATGCAGGACATCAAAGCTGAAGCTGTCTGCATGGTCTGCAGCAACTGCCGGCTGCAATTTGTCGACAGCCTGGCTCATTTCAACTCCACCATCAAGGTCCACAGCCTGGCCGAGTTAGTTTCCAAAGCTCTGGTTTAAGGAAAGGAGGGTAAAAATGGCATCCTTTAATTTAACCCCAGTCGAAAAGGGCATCCTTCGGTGCCGCCATAGTGGGTCTTTTACCCCGGAGGAAATCCAGGCTTTGACAGTTTTCTTCAGGGAATATTCAGGAAAGCTGCTGATAGACCTGAGCGGCTCCGATCCATCTGAGTGCCTGCGTCATATTAAACATCTACGACCGATTATGCCGACAACGGCAATTTTTGGGGCCGAAATTGATCCTAAAATTTTGGAGATTGACAGAAGTTACTATGCCAACGAAGTCCGCTGGTTTAAGACAGAAGAAGAAGCCTTAGAATGGCTTCGTAATCAATAAGGCAAAGGAGGGAAAAAGATGGCCAATAGAATTGTCATTGATCCGATAACCAGAATCGAAGGACATTTAAGAATTGAAGCCGCCCTGGATGGGAATAACGTCATCTCTGAAGCTTATTCCGCGGGCACTATGGTCCGGGGAATTGAAAATATCCTGAAGAAACGTGATCCTCGTGATGCCTGGGCTTTTGCTCAAAGAATCTGTGGTGTCTGCACCACTGTTCACGCCATCGCTTCCATCCGGGCAGTGGAAGATGCCCTGGGGATTAAAATTCCCAAGGCCGCTAATTTGATGCGCAATATGATTGTCGCCCAGCAGTTCATCCACGACCACGTTATGCACTTTTACATTCTCCATGCCCTGGACTTTGTTGACGTAGTTAGCGCTCTAAAAGCAGATCCAAAAAAAGTTTCCGACATTCAGCAGAGTATTTCTGGCTGGCCTAATTCATCCCCGGGTTATTTTGCTGAGGTGCAGAAAAAGGTCAAAGCCATAGTAGATAGCGGGCAGCTATCGCTTTTCAGTAACGGCTACTGGGGCCACCCAGCTTATAAGCTGCCGCCAGAAATAAATCTCCTGGGCGTAGCTCATTATTTAGAGTGCTTAGATTGGCAGTCTCAGGTTACTAAGATTCATACTATTTTTGGTGGAAAGAATCCCCATCCCAATTTTGTTGTTGGCGGAGTTCCACTGCCCATAGATATGAACAGCGACCAGGCTTTAAACGCTGAGAAATTGGCTGTCATTGCTGATTCTATCAAACGGATGAATGATTTCGTTGATCAAGTTTACCTACCTGACTTACTGGCTATTGCTCCTTACTACCTGGAATATGCCGGAATCGGAGAGCGACTGGGCAATTTCCTAACCTGGGGTGAATTCCCTGAAGGTGACCTCAATGATTTGGATAAGCTAATTTTCCCGCGAGGGGCGATCATCAATCGCGACCTGAAGAATGTTATTGTTCCCGATCCGAGAGACGCTCAGAAGATGAAAGAGTTTGTCACCCATAGCTGGTATAAATACAGTAAAGGTGATGAAGAAGGCCTTTTCCCCTGGGAAGGCGAGACCATCTTCAATTACACCGGACCCAAGCCGCCTTATGAGTACCTCAACGTTGAAGGGAAATATTCCTGGCTGAAGTCGCCGCGCTGGAGTGAATTGCCAATGGAAGTGGGACCATTGGCCAGGGTGCTTATCCTGTATGCTACTGGGCACAAAGAGACTGTCGGGCTGGTGAACATGGTATTAGAAAAGCTCAAAGCTCCGGTGAGTGCGGTGTTCTCTACTCTTGGTAGAACAGCCGCCAGAGCCATTGAAACTAAAGTCATCGTCGGGCTGTTGCAGAAATTCTACGATGATTTGGTAGCCGAAATCAAAGCTGGCCACACCGCGACTTTTAATGCTGAAAAATGGGATCCGAAGACCTGGCCGAAAAAGGCTATGGGCTTTGGCTATACGGAAGCGGCGCCTTGGGACACTGGGTAGTCATCGAGAACAAGAAGATTAAGAATTACCAGGTAGTAGTGCCGACCACTTGGAATGCTTCGCCTCGCGACCACAAGAATCAGCCCGGAGCTTATGAAGCTTCGCTGGTTGGAACCAAGCTGATTGACCCCGGACAACCTCTGGAAATCCTGCGGACCATCCACTCTTTTGACCCCTGCTTGGCCTGTGCCGTGCATCTGATTGATACCAGCGGTAAGAAGGTCAGCGAAGTAGGAACTGGCTTTAATTTAGTGGTGCGCTGAGTTGATGGCCGTGAGCTGAGTTGATGGCCGACCATCAGTTTAGCTGAACATTCCGCATATATGAATAGATGTTCATATGTCTGGTCCGAGCTCGATGATTAAAACTGAAGTTCCCAGGCGAAAAAAAATTATGGTCTTGGGGCTGGGAAATATCCTAAACCATGATGAAGGAGCAGGCGTTTATGCTTTGAAAGAGCTGGAAAAGATTGCTCCGGAGGAAATAAGAGCAAGAGCGGAGCTGGTTGATGGCGGAGTGCTGGGTATGGATTTACTCCCTTACGTGGAAGGGGCCAGTCACTTGCTGATTCTTGACGCCGTGGATAGCGGAATGGAGCCAGGAGATATTATAGAATATGAAAACGACGAGATTGAGCTTTTCTACCACGGTCGCCTTTCTTGGCATCAGCTTGGTTTCCAGGAAGTTCTGGCTGTGGCTAAAATCAGAGAGAAATTTCCGGAAGAGATTCATCTGATTGGCCTACAGCCAAAAGACATCAGCACCGGGCTCGGGCTGAGCGTTGAAGTGGAAAAGGCTGTGCGAGAAATGGCCAGAAGAGCTCTGGAAATTTTGACCGGATGGCTTGAAGAAATAAGGGAAAGGTGAGTATCTGTTAGATAAAAAAGAAAAGGCCTCGCCGAATAATTAAAGGCGAAATTATAACTAAAATTAAAGACTTAATTATATAGAAAGCTCTTCTGGCATTTCTGCAGGTGCCCAGTAGGGTAATATGAAAATAAAATGGGCCATGAAGCTAAATGGATAATTAATAAATTATTAATTACTCAATTAAAGGAATTCCAACGGGATGCGCAAGATGTTGTTCAGTTCGCCCTATTCGTTCTATCTGAGGTCAACCAATAGAGCAAGGCCTGCTCTTTAAGAACATTATCTTCTTCATCTTTTCCACAAAAGGCGCTGCAAAACCAAAGAAAAAATGAAAAAAACCACCTAAAGGAAGCCCGGTCGCTGCTCAGAGAATTTCTTTATTTTTCTCGCTTTATGCTCAAGTATTTTTCGAAGCTGCATAACCATTGATTAAGTTCGTTCAATTGCCAGGTAGGAGAAATCTATGAGCTATTCAGGCGAGGAAATTATTTATATTTGGGCAAGATATTTGGACAAAAATTAAAATATAATAAATTCAACGGAGGCTAAAGGAATGGAAAAGATGACAGAAGGAAAGAAAAAAATCAGGATAATTGACCTGGGCGAAGTTCCAGCCATCCGCTCCCAAACCTGCTATCATGCGGTTGGCTATGCCTTTGGGCCCGAAACACCGGACACCATCATCTTGGTCAGCCCGAAGACTTCATATGTCTGTGTTGGTTATCATCAGGAAGCTGAGAGAGAAGTTGACTTGGATTATTGTAAGGAGGCGGGACTTCCAATCTACCGGCGCGAAGTGGGCGGCGGGGCGGTGTATCTCGACCATAACCAGCTTTTCGTCCAATGGATTTTCCACCCGGAAAGCCTGCCTGAGACGCTTGAAGAAAAGTTCAAATATTATGTTGAGCCAATCATTAGAACTTACCGAGAGCTAGGCATTGAAGCCTCTTACCGGCCAATTAACGACATCCAGGTAGCTGGCAAAAAAATTTGCGGGACGGGTGCGGCCCAGATTGGCCAGGCTGAAATCCTGGTTGGAAGCTTTATGTTCGATTTTGACAAAAAAACTATGTCCCGGGTGTTGCGGGTTTCCTCAGAAAAAATGCGAGATAAAGTCTTCCAGAGCCTGGAACAATACCTGACCACTATGAAGGAGCTTTTGGCAGAAGTTCCATCCAGAGAAAAAGTAAGAGAAATCTATTTGGCAAAGATTCGGGAAATTACTGGCAAAGAAGTGGAATTCGGTCTGCTGACTGAGGCTGAGCTGGCGGAAGCAGAAAGGCTCGACCGTCTTTTCCAGAGGGAAGACTGGATTTTCCAGAAAGGCTCATTGCGCCGCCCAGCCATCAAGATACACGAAGACATCCAGGTCCGTGAAATTGATTACAAAGCACCAGGTGGCCTCATCAGGCTTACGGCCAGGATTAAGATGGAAGATGGGAAAACAATCCTTGACTCAGTCTGGCTTTCTGGCGATTTTACCGCCCTGCCCAAAGAAGGAGTTACTCTGCTGGAAAAAGAACTATCCGGTGTTACGCTTGAAGAAAATAGTGTTACGGAAGCCATGTCCCGAGCGCTTAAAATTAGCGGCTTACAATGTCCAGGTATTCAACTTAAAGATTGGGTTTCAGCCCTTATGAAGTTAACCGCAAAGGATTAAGTTAAAAATAAGTTTTTTTCTGCTTTGGTTGGGGCGGGACATGAAAAAAATCTCCACTAATAGATACGATTAGAGACCGCTTGGTTGGCTAATATGGGAAGTAGCTGTCTGAACAAGTTGTTTTTTTATTTTTTTGAATTGCTTTCGTCGAGTGCTTTTTTAGTTGCTATTTAACTAAGCTCCCACGCTGTCTTCTATTTCTCGATTAGCCACCGTTAAATGTTGGATAAACCAAAATTATTTATCTAATGAAGAAACTAAACACCAACGAATAAACAGTGCATTTCGGAAGTAATTTTTCTTACCTCTAAGCCCTTGCTCATCCGTTGCCAGACAGGACATCAGAGGGTATAATAGTATACAGCAAGGAGGCAAAAATGATCAGCAAGAAGATGGAAGAAGCCATCAACCAGCAGATTAACGAAGAGCTTTATTCTGCCTATCTTTATCTTTCAATGGCCGGCTATTTTGCCGAACAAAATTTGATGGGCTTTTATAACTGGTTGTTCGTCCAGTACCACGAAGAGCTGGCTCATGCCGAAAAATTCTTCAAATACTTGATTGAACGCGGCGGTCAAGTTAGGTTAACGGCCATCAAAGAGCCAGAAAGGACCTGGAAAAGCCCGAAAGATGCTTTCGAAGCGGTGTTGAAACACGAACAGCACATAACTGGAAAGATTAACGAGCTGGTGGATTTGGCTGAAGCTGAAAAGGACCGGGCTACCTTTGCCATGCTGCAATGGTTCGTCAATGAACAGGTGGAAGAAGAAGCCAACGCTCAAGAAATCGTGGCCAAGCTCGAGATGGTCGGAGAGCACAAGCAGGGCTTGCTGATGATCGACCGCGAACTGGCCCAGCGCAAATAAAACGGAAAGCCAATAAAAAACGTGAATTTAATGAAATAAGAAAAAAGAGGTGTTTTATTTTTCTTATTAGATTAGAGAGGCCATTTATTATCTAAGATAATAGGAAATTCGTGGTAGAGAGACAACTGAAAAGAGGGAGAATATATCTGTCTTTGCTCTCTCTAATCCAACAGCGCCAATCAAGAATTTCTTCAAGCATTTCTGGTCAAGGTGAAGAAAATATGATGAAAATAAATCTGTATTTGTACTCAAATTTCCAGCCCGTAAATAGAAATTTTGTATCGTGAATAAGTTGTGTATCATAGCAAAATAAGAAGTGGGCTAAGAAGGCCAGTTTTCCTTCTCCGCTTTAAAGGCCACATTTTTTCAGGGTTACTTCGGTGGCGCCCCAGCCGCCGGCAGTGAGGTCAGCATCTTTGAAGCT